>NZ_DASVSO010000736.1:0-29518 GCF_036388035.1 Archangium sp. | reverse complement strand
GCGGACGGTTCGCAACCGCGTCATCCTCCAGAAGGTGTTCAGCGAGTACAAGGATCGTTACGCCACGCGCCCGGGCGGTTACACCCGCATCGTGCGGCTCGGATTCCGTCGCGGTGACGGCGCCGAGATGGCCCTGCTGGAGCTGGTGGATCGTCCCGCCAAGGCCGTTGCCGAGAGCGCCGAGGCCGCTCCCGAGGTCTCGGACAACAAGACGGAGTAGTCGGCCGTCGGCAGCAGGGTAGTGCACGAGGGCGTCCTTCCTCCTGGGAAGGGCGCTCTCGCGCTTTGCGGGGTACCGCGCGCTGGCGGAGCGGAGGGCACCAGCGCGGAGCCCTCGACGCTTCCTATTCCGGCGCGTCCTCGGTGAGGTTCCTGCCGTCCTCGAGGAGCAGGGCGCGGCCCTCGGAGGTGCGCATCTCGACACCCTTGATGACGAGGTCCGAGGGCGCCGCCTGGCCGCTCGCGCCCAGGAGCTGCTTGGGGCTGATGGTGACTTCCTTCGTCGGCGCCACGCCGGCCACCGAGGCCCGCCACTCCGCGCCCCGTTGGTCCTTCACGACGATGATGACGTCCAGCCAGGGCTCGTCGCTCCGGTTCAGGATCGAGATCGAGGCTCGGGCGGGGATCACCACGAGCTTCGCGCCGAAGTCACCCGTCTGCTTGGCTCCCCGCGCCCACGTGGTGCCGAAGGTGGCCACGGAGATGAGCAGCCAGCCGCCCGCGATGAAGGCCTTGTACTTGAAGAAGCGGTCCCGCTCGCGGAACTCCTGGACCTTCTCCTTGAGGATGGAGAGGGTGTTCAGGGCCACGTTGGCGGACTCGGACTTCAGCCGCTCGCTGAGCGCCTCCTGCTGTTGGTTCTTCGGCAGGGGCGCGGTGCGCGTGGCGCTCATCACGCGCAGGTTCGTCTGCGACACGCGCGGCACGTTCGAAGACGACGGCGTCGCGCGCGGCTGCTGGGGCTGGTTGGCACCTTCACTCATCGGTCTTCCAGTGTAGAGGGCGGGGGCGCCCGCTGGCTACTGCCCCCTGGGGCTCTTGAGTTGCTGGAGGGCCCGGGAGGCCAGCGCGTTCTCCGGCTGGGTCTCCAGCACCTTGCGCAGCCACTTCTCCGCCTTCTCGGCTGCTACCCGGCGCTCCTCGGGCTTCGAGGACTGCTTCGCCTGCTCGGTGAAGAGGATGCCCAGGCGCAGGGTGAACTCGAGGTTGTCCGGGTCCTTGTCCACCACCCGCATCAGCTCGTGCTCGGCTCCCGCCCAGTTGCCCTCCAGCTGGTAGACCAGCGCCAGCTTGCCCCTCGGCGCTATCTCGTCCGGCTGTAGCGCCGTGAGCACCCGGAAGGACTCCCCGGCCGCCTTCAGGTCCCGGCGATCCAGATGGAGGTCCCCCAGCCGGAACCAGGCCGTGTCCAACAGCGGGTTGAGCGCCACCGCCTTCTCCAGGTACGGCCGCGCCGCCTCCGGCCTCTGCCGCGCCAGGTACAGCTCGCCCAGGTAGAAGTGGTTCTTGCCGTCCTCGGGCGCCAGCTCGATCGCTCGCTTGAACTCCTCCACCGCCCGGCCCGCGTCGTCCAGCCGCTGCCACGCCAGCCCCAGCAGCGCGTGCACCACCGCCAGGTCCGGGTAGTCCCGCAGAATCTCCTCGAAGGCCACGATGGCCGGGTGCGGGGCGTCCAGCTCCTGCAGGTAGCGCATCGCCTCTTCCAGCTTGGGCTCGGCCGCCTTGGGGAAGCGCGCGAACGGGTCCGCGATCTGATCCATCAGCGCCCGCGCCGTGGCCACCTCGGAGGGGCTCGGGCTCATCCGCACCCACGCGCCCAGCGCCGCCACCGCCCCCGCCGCGTCTCCCGTCCGGTGCAGGGCCTTGGCCAGCGGCAGCCGGATGCCCGTGCGCTCCGGAGCGAGCTCGGCCGCTCGGCGCAGTGGACCTACCGCCGCCGCGTACTGCTCGGACTCCAGCCGCGCGAGGCCCAGGCGGTAGTGGAACTCGGGCTCGTCCGGCTTCAGCGCCAGGGCCCGCTCGAAGGCCTCCACCGCCGGTGCTCCCGCGTCCGACACCCGCGAGAAGTACGCCAGCCCCAGCATGTAGTGGTTCACTGCCCGCTCCGCCTGCGCGTTGCGGCGTTGCAGCTCGGCGATCCACGCGTCCGTGCGGCCCGCCTTCACCTGCGCCTCGGTGAGGGCTCGCGCCAGCTCCAGGTCCTCCGGGGCCCGCGAGAACTCGGCCTCCAGCAGCGGCAGGGCGCGCTCGGGCTGGTTCGTCGCGAGGTACTCACGGGCCTGGGCCCGCGCGTCGAGGGGCCGCTCGCCGGCGGTGGCGCCATGGCGGCACCCGGTGACGAGGCCCAGGCCCAGCACGGCCACTCCCGCCCACGTGGGCAGGCGACGGCGCGGGGAACGACGGGAGTCGGAGGGGGGAAGGCGCTCGGGCAAGGGTTCTCCTCAGGAGGCGGTGCGGCGCTGGCGGCCAATGCCCTCGACACCCGGGGCGGCGATGGCGTCGTTCGTATCGCCACCCTTGCCGCCCAGCTCGAGGCTCTGCGCGATGATGACGTCCCGCACCGCCTTGATCAGCCCCTCGCGGTCATTCTCGCCGAAGGCCTTGGTGTCGATGGGCTTGCCGATCTTCACGTACACGGGGCCGGGTTTGATGTTCCACGAGTTCTTCGGCATCACCGTGCCGGAGCCCTCGATGGTGACGGGGACGATGGGGACGCCGGCCTTGAGCGCCAGGGCGAAGGCGCCCTTCTTGAAGGGCAGGATGCGGCCGTCATCCGAGCGCGTGCCCTCGACGTAGACGAACACGCTCTTGCCGTTGCGCACCTTGCGCGCCGCCTCGTCCAGCGAGGCGATGGCCTTGTCCCGCTGGCCGCGGTTGATGAAGATGTGCCCGGCCAGCCACAGGTACCAGCCGATGAGCGGCACGTACTGGAGTTGGTGCTTGGCGATGTAGCGGAAGTTCACCGGCACGGCCACGAAGCCCACCGGGATGTCCAGCGAGGACTGGTGGTTCGCGACGTAGATGGTGGGCCGCTCCGGGTCCACGTTCTCCTGGCCGCTCACGATCAGCTTCGCCCCGCCCGTGCGGATGAGGATGGGCGACCACAGCCGGCGGGCCACCCACACCGACTTGCCCGGATCCAACGTGACGATCATCGCCAGCACGGCGACGGGGAACAGGAGGGCGGTGGCGACCGCCGTGACCAACATGCAAAACAGGTTGCGAAGCATCCCTGGTGTCCTCGGCATCTCTTCCTGCGGGGAGCCCACCACGGCGCGCGGCCCGGTGTCCCGCCGAAAACGCTCAAACAGCGGAGCGGCCAGCTCTTCTTCCGGGTACCAGCAATCGCCCGCACGCTCGCGCGCTCGGCGGGGGGTGGGTGAACCCGTATCTACCACGCCACCTTGGCGCTGGTGTGCGCCGCCCGGTGGGGATACAAGCGAGGGGCCTTGGCCAGGAAGAAGTTCATCGCGATCGCGGGAAACATTGGAGCCGGGAAGACGGAGCTCACGTCCTTCCTCTGCCGGAAGTACGGCCTCACTCCCTTCTTCGAGCCCAACGAGGAGAACCCCTACCTCGCCGACTTCTACAAGGACATGAAGACCTGGGCGTTCCGCTCCCAGCTCTTCTTCCTCACGGCCAAGTTCCGCCTCCAGCGCCAGTACGAGAGCACCCCGGGCACCCTGCTGCAGGATCGCACCCTCTACGAGGACGCGGAGATCTTCGCCAAGAACCTCCACCGGCAGCGCTACATCGACAAGCGCGACTGGCAGATGTACTGGGACCTCTACGAGACCTTCTCCCAGACGCTCACGCCGCCGGATTTGATGATCTACCTGCGCTGCCCCGTGAAGACCCTGCGCCAGCGCATCCGCCTGCGGGGCCGGGAGATGGAGCAGGACATCCCCACCGCCTACCTCAACCGGCTCAACGCCCTGTACGAGGAATGGTTCAGTGGCTACAAGATGTCCCCCGTCCTCGTTCTCCCGACGGACAAGCTGGACTATGTGACGGACCTGGTGGATCGCGTGGACCTCTTCCGACAGATCGAGAAGCACCTGTGAAGGAGGTCTACCTGCTCGCCATGGCGCGCGCCTCCGCGGTGCCCATCGAGGCCCTGCGCGCCTCCTTCGAGTCCGAGGAGATGACCTTCACCCCCGCCTCCGATGGTCACGGCTTCACCATCGAGGCCGAGGGCTCCAAGCTGGAGGTCGTCTTCGAGTCGCGGCCCACCCCCCAGGAGTGGACGTCCGACCTGTTCAGCGGCAGCGAGCCGGCGCTGGAGGGGCTCGCCCGGGCCCGCTCCTTCTACCGCTTCGCCTTCGAGCCGGGCTCGTCCCAGCCCACCGTCCCCGTCTTCGTGGCGCTCATGTGCGCCCGCATCGTCCTGCTCCACTCGGAGGGCGTGATGGTGGACATCACCTCGTCCAAGGTCCACGAGCCCGACGACGTGGGCGAGCTCACCGAGCTGGACTTCGACATCCGAGACCACCTCAACCTCCATGCCGTGGAGGTCATCGAGGGCGAGACGCCCCTGTGGGTGCACACGCACGGGATGGAGAAGTTCGGCGCGAGGGACCTGGAGATCTTCCACCTGGGCGAGCAGGACCTGCTGCCGGCCGAGGCCTTCCTGCACGAGCTGGCCACGGACATCGCCTTCGGCCAGGGCCCGACGCTGCGCACGGAGATGGGGACCAGCGAGGGGCAGACCTTCATGCTGGTGCCCTCGGAGGAGGCCCGGACGAACCTGCTCGGGGTGCCCCTGGAGTCCTTCGAGGGCCATGAGGGTCTCTTCCTCACCGTGGTGTCGCCCCAGGGCCGGCACAACACGGCCGAGCTGCTGCGGCCCTTCCGCGAGCGCTTCGCCCAGGAGCCCACCGAGCAGACCGAGTCCATGCACCGGGAGACCCAGGTGCTCCTGCCGGCCTTCAAGGCGCGCTTCCTGCGCCGGGGGCTGATGGAGCCGCTCGCCTTCCTGGTGCGCGCCCCCTTCGAGACCCACCCGGAGGGCGAGGCGGTGACCGAGCAGCTCTGGATGGAGGTGCTCTCCTGGGACGACGCCACCGTGGTCGGCCGGCTGGTGGATGGCGCCGTCCACACCACCGAGTGGCGCAAGGGCGCCCACGTCGAGGTCCCCGAGTCCGACGTGAATGCCATGGCCCTCAGCCGCGAAGGTCGCACCCTGGACGAGGAAGAGGTGCGCACGCTGTTGAATGCCGAACGCCCCTCGTAAGGGGCGGTGGTAGCATCGTCGTCCCCTCATGCCCGCCCTGTTGCTCCTCTCCGGTCCCTCCGCCGGCCTCCGCTACGAGGTCCAGGGGGAGGCGACGATCGGCCGCAGCCCCTCGTGTGAGATTCCCCTCCCCGAGGACGATCAGATGTCCCGCCGCCACGCGCGCTTCACCGTGGTGGACGACCAGGTGCATCTGAGCGACCTGAGCTCGCGCAATGGCACGGCCGTGAATGGCGAGCGCATCACGGGCGACGTGGTGCTGCGGCCCGGCGATCGTGTCCAGGTGGGCAAGACGACGGTGCTCGTCGAGCCGCTCGGAGCGGCCTCGCTGGGGGACTCGGCGCCCGGCGCCGCGAGCCTCCTCCCCGTGGAGGAGGTGCTGCCGCACGTGGGGCCGGAGTCCGCCGTGTACTCGGCCGGAATGACGCTGCTGGGCGCCACCAGCGAGGCCATGGTGCTGCGGCGCGTCGCCGCGGAGGCGCAGCACGCGCTGCACGCGGACCGGGCGGCGGCGCTCCTGGGCGGCATCCAGGGGCTGCTCACCGCGGCGGTGGTGGGGGCTCCCTCCGTGGAGGTGCCCCGTGAGCTGGCCCTCGCGGCGCTGGAGCGCTCCGAGCAGGCGCTCTCGGCCGGGGCCCTGTGCTCACCGCTGATGGCCTCGGGTGGGGCGCCCTTCGGCGTGCTGTACGTGGAGCGCTCCGAGCCCGCCTTCTCCGCGGCCGATGGTCGGCTGGCCGCCATGCTCGGACGGCTCGGCGGCGAGGCCTACGCGGCGGTGCGCTCGCGCGCGGGCTCGGAGTCGGCGGCCCGTGTGGACATGGTGGGCAACTCGCGCCCCTTCCGGAAGCTGGTGGAGCAGGCCCGCCGCGCCGGTGCCAGCGCTGCGCCCGTGGTGCTCTCCGGCGAGCCCGGCTCCGGCAAGTCCCTGTGCGCCGGCTACATCCACTCGCGCTCGCCCCGGGCGCTCGGGCCGCTGGTGCGGGTGGACTGCCGCGAGGCCACTTCCCTCGAGGAGGTGCTCTTCGGGCGCGCCAGCGGGCCGGGACTGCCGCCGCTGTCCTCGGCGCTGCTGCGCGCCGACGGGGGCACGCTGCTGCTGCACCACGTGGAGATGCTGCCTCGCCCCCTGGCGGAGCGGCTGGCCCGGCTGCTCGCGCGCAAGACGGCCCCGGCGCGGCAGGGCGGCGAGGAGCCCGTGGACTTCCGCCTCATCGCCACCACGAGTGCTCCGCTGCGGGCGCTCGCCGCGAAGGGGGAGGTGGAGGCCTCGTTGGCACGGCAGTTCACGGGGCTCGAGCTGGAGGTGACGCCCCTGCGCGAGCGGCGCGCCGACGTCCCCACGCTCTTCGAGCTCTTCGCCGCCCGGGGGGCCCGCGCCGCCCGGAAGGCGCCTCCCGTGCTCACCCCCGAGGCCCGGCGGCTGCTCGTGGACTACGGCTGGCCCCACAACGTGCGCGAGCTGGAGCTGCTCGGCGAGCGGCTCGCGCTGGTGCACGCCGGCTCGCAGATCCACTCGCTGAACCTGCCTCCGGAGATTCAGGCCGGGAGTGCCTCGTCCGCGCCGCTCACCCTGCAGGAGCGCGTCTCCAAGCTGGAGCGCGACGCCATCGCCGAGGCCCTGCGCACGGCCGGCGGGAAGAAGATCGTCGCCGCCCGGATGCTGGGCATCAGCCGGCCCACGCTCGACAAGAAGATCGAGGACTACGGGCTCACGGTGTCGCGCCGGCGCGCGTGAGCGCGCGGGGGCTCAGTGCCTCCGGCTGAGGAGCACGCCGGAGATGACGAGCGTCGCGCCCACGATCTGCAACCCGGTGGGCTGCTCGCCGCGCACGAGCCACGCGGTGGTCGCCGCCACCACGGGCGTGCCGCTGTTGTAGATGCCCGTGCGGCTGCTGCCCACCGCCTGCACGCTGCGGCTCCACACGACGTAGGCGAGCACCAGCGGGATGAGCGCCGAGTACACCACGCCGAACCAGGCACCCGGGCCGATGCTCTCCAGCTTCAGGCTCATCACCGAGGGCAGGCCCATCAGGACCACCCCGGGCGCGCCGGTGAGCATGGTGAGCGCGGTGATGCGCAGCGCGGACACCTCGGCGCCCAGCGAGCGGATGCCCACCGTGTAGAGGGCCCAGCACAGCGAGGCGCCGAGGATGAGGAAGTCCCCCATGCGCGTCGAGGCATCCAGGTCGGGCCCTCGGGCGCTGACGATGAGCAGCATGCCCGGCACCGCGAGCACCAGTCCCATCGCGAGCGGCCGGCTGAGCCGATCCACGCCCAGCGCGGCGCCCAGCAGGGCCGTCAGCACGGGCGTGCCGGCGGCGAGCATCCCGCTGTTGGCGGCGGTGGTGTGGGCGAGGCCCATGATGAAGCAGAACTGGTAGAGCGTGTTGCCCACGAGCCCGAGCCCCACGAGCTTGAGCAGGGTGGCGCGGGGCAGGGGCTTCCATCCCTCGCGCGTGTGGAGCACCACGGCCATGGCCACCGCCGCGAGCCCGAAGCGCAGCGCCATGAAGGCCAGCGGCGGGAAGGAGCCCAGGGCCTCCTTCACCACCGTGTAGTTCGTACCCCAGATGATGACGACGAGGACGAGGGCGAGATCCGAGAGGGAGAGGGCGCGGGGGGCGGCCGGGGGGGCCACGGTGCTGGGGGTGCTCAAGGCGAGCGGCGGCATACCGCCCCCGGATGGCGCTGGCAACAGTCGGACATGGGCGGAACGGTCCCACGCTCCGCGCTTGTCCCGCCCGCCCGCCCGTGGCGTATATGCCGGCCATGGACTTGCGTTACTCCGAAGAGGTCCGGCGCGCGAAGGAGCAGGGTGCGCCGCTGGTGGCACTGGAGACGAGCGTGGTGGCGCAGGGGTTGCCGTACCCGGACAACCTCGGGGCGGCGCGTGCCTGCGAGGAGGCCGTGCGCCGGGCGGGCGCCGTGCCCGCGCCCATCGCCGTGATGGACGGGCAGGTGTTCATCGGGCTCGAGGAGTCCCAGATGCGCCGGCTCGCCGAGGGCCGTGAGCGTCTGCTGAAGCTGGGCTCGAGGGACCTCGCCGTGGCCATCGCTCGGGGTGCCACCGGAGGCACCACCGTGAGCGCCACCTGCGAGCTGGCCGCGGCGGCCGGCATCCGCGTCTTCTCCACGGGCGGCATCGGCGGCGTGCACCGCGGCGTCGCCGAGCACCTGGACATCTCCCAGGACATCTGGGCGCTGGCCCGCTTCCCGGTGGCGGTGGTGTGCGCCGGAGCCAAGTCCGTGTTGGATCTGCCCAAGACGATGGAGGCGCTGGAGAGCGCCGCGGTGCCCGTCATCGGCGTGGGCACCGACGAGCTGCCGTCCTTCTACAGCCGCTCGTCCGGGCTGATGTTGGAGCACCGCGTCGAGGATCCCGAGGCGGCGGCCCGCGTCACCCGGGCCCGCTTCGACACGCTGGGGCAGGGGGGCATCCTCTTCACGGTGCCTCCGCCCGAGGAGACGTCCCTGCCGCGCAACGACGTGGAACTGCACATCGCCTCGGCGCTGGCCGAGGCGGACCGGCAGGGCATCCGCGGCAAGGCCGTGACGCCCTTCCTGCTCTCGGAGATGGCGCGGCGCAGCAGCGGCAAGACCCTGCGCGCCAACCTCGCGCTGCTGACGAACAACGCCCGCTTCGCGGGGCAGCTCGCGGTGGCCTACGCCCAGGGCTCCACGGCCTGAGTCCTGGCGCGTACGCCCCCCTGCTGGGCAGGCTCGTGCTCCGGCATGCGAGCGAGCCCCTCCGGGAGCGGTTGTCTTCCACCTTTCTACGAGACCCAAGTAGAATGGCTCGGAGGACAACCGAATGGCGAAGAGCTGCACCCCGCCGACTCCGCTCCAGTGGCAACCCCCTCACGTTGTGTGGATGGCTGGAGCCCAAGATGGGGCCCCTGGGTCGGGGCTCCGCTCGTCTTCGCCCGCCGGACTCAGGATGGACGCCCAGGCTCCGCAGCGCATCCTGGTGGTCGACGACGACCCGGCCATCCTGAAGGTGTGGCGCCGCGTGCTCGGTCCGAGAGCGAGCCCCTCCTCCCTGGACAACCTCGAGAAGAAGATCTTCGGGGCCCCCCCGCCCGCGCCCGTGGATGCGGGTTTCTCCATCGACACCGCCCTGCAGGGCAGCGAGGGGTTCCAGAAAGTCGTCAGCGCCTTGTCGGAGGGGCGTCCCTACACCTTCGCCCTCGTCGACATGCGGATGCCGCCGGGCTGGGACGGGCTGGAGACCATCGTGCGCATGCTGGAGAAGGACCCTCAGCTCGAGGTGGCCATCTGCAGCGCCTTCTCGGACATCTCCCGGGATGAGGTCGCCAAGCGCATCGGCCGGTCGGACCTGCTGTGGCTCCGCAAGCCCTTCGACCTCGAGGTCGCGCGAGATCTCGCCCGGAAGTTGAGCGAGCAGGGCGTTCACCGACGCCACTCCCGCTGAGACAGGCCGGGCTGGCCGCTCAATGCACCGTTCGGGTGCGGGGCGCCTCGTCTTCTTCGTCAGCCCGCTCGCGGGGCGCTTCACCGCCCGCGAGCAGCGCGAGGAGATCCTTCGTCGTGAGCCGCGCCGCCACGTCGGTTCCCTCGAGCACGCCCGCGACGAGCGCGCGCTTGTCCGAGTGCAGCGAGAGGATCTGCTCCTCGATCGTTCCGCGCGCGATCAGCCGGTACACCGTCACCGGCCGTGTCTGCCCGATGCGGTGCGCGCGATCCGTCGCCTGATCCTCGACCGCGGGATTCCACCAGGGATCCAGGTGGATGACGTAGTCCGCGGCGGTGAGGTTGATGCCGGTGCCGCCAGCCTTCAGCGAGATGAGGAAGACCTCGTCCTCTCCGTTCTGGAAGGAGGAGATCAGCCTGGCCCTCGTCCCTGCCGGCGTGGAGCCGTCGAGGTAGAGGTATGTGAACCCCGCGCGCTCCAGCTCCTCCCGGACGAGCGCCAGGTGCGAGGTGAACTGGCTGAAGACGAGCGCACGGTGCCCCTCGCTGCGCAGCTCCGTGAGGAGCTCGAGCAGGCGCCGCATCTTCGAGGACGTGAGGGTGGACTCGGCGTCGTACAGGCGCGGGTGTGAGGCCAGGAGGCGCAGCCGCGTGAGCGCCGCGAGCACCTGGAAGCGCTGCTGCTCGTTGCGGATCCCCTTGCCCTGGTCACTCACCTCGGCGATCGCGGCCAGACGCGCGTCCTCGTACAGCGCCCACTCCTCCTCGGAGAGTGCGATCGGGACCTGGATCTCCGTCCTCGGAGGCAGCTCGCGTGCGACCTCCTGCTTGGTCCGACGGAGCAGGAACGGACGGATGACGCGGGAGAGCGCCGCCTGGGCGTCGGGATCCTTCGCGCGCTCAATCCGTTGCGCGAAGCGCTCGCGGAACTGCTCCCAGCTCCCGAGCAGCCCGGGGAAGACGAGCGCGAAGAGGCTCCACAGCTCGCCGAGATGGTTCTCGAGCGGCGTGCCCGAGAGCGCGATCCGGAAGCCCGCCTGGAGCTGTCGCGCCGCGCGTGCCCGTCGCGTGTTGGGGTTCTTGAGCGCCTGGGCCTCGTCGACGACGAGCGTGCCGAAGGAGATGGCCGCGAGCTGGGCGGCATCGCGCACGAGCAGGCCGTAGCTCACGATGAGCACGTCGCCCTCTTTGAGCTTCGCGAGGCACGCCAGCCGATCCGCCTGCTCCGCGTAGAGCACGGGACGGAGCTTGGACGCGAAGCGCTGAATCTCCTCGACCCAGTTGAAGGCAACGGACGTGGGTGCGAGCACCAGCGCGGGGCCGAGCCGGGCGCGATCCAGCAGGACCGCGATGGCCTGCACCGTCTTGCCGAGCCCCATGTCGTCCGCCAGGCACGCCCCGGCGCCCCACGCGGCGACGCGGCTGAGCCAGGCATGTCCTTCCACCTGGTAGTCGCGCAGGGTCGTCTCGAGCGAGGCGGGCGGCTTCGGCTTGAGGGACAGGGAGGTCGCGAGGCGCTCGGTCAGGAGCTGCCACGCGGGTGGGGTCTCGACGTCCGCCCCCGCGTCGAGCAGTGCGCTGATGGCGGGGACGGCGCCCGGGGACAGCTCCACCCGGTTCTTGCCGATGAAGGTGTGATCCGCCACCGCGAGCAGTCGCTGCCGCAAGGTGTCGCTGAGCTCGACCCAGCGGTTCGCATCCATGCGCACGAAGCGCTTCTGTCTCCGGGCCGCGTCGAGCAACACCGCTAGCTCGAGCCTTCCCGCTTCGACCTTCAGCTCTCCCGAGACGCCGAACCAGTCGCGCTTGCGTTCAACCTGTACCCTCAGCGCCTCGGGGCCCATGGTGGAGGAGATGAAGGGCTTCTCGTCCACCCACTCGACCTCGAGCCCCTGGGGCGGATTCTGGAGCACCGCGATGAGCTCCAGCGCGGCATCGGTGTCGCCCATCCGGAAGCAAAACGGTGGACCCTCCTCGGCCCCGGCGAGGGGAAGCGGGCGCAGCGCGGCGCGGGCACGCTCCTCTTCGAGCATCAACTGACGCCGGATGTAGCCGCGCTCGCCTCCTCGGGCGAGCAGCACGTCCCGCGGCCCCTCTCCGGGATGGAACAGCGGCGCTCCCGCGCCAGGACGCACGAGCAGCTCGAGCTCCAGGGAGACGTCGGGGAGCAGGCGGAGCCGGACGACGGTCGTCGTCTCCGTCTGAAGCTCCCGCCCCTTGATCGTGTTCGGCACGACGAGGGGAAGCCGCGCTTCCAGCCGAGAGAGCCGCTCGAGCAGCCGCTCGTGGCTCTCCGGTGGGAACTGATCGCCGTACTTCTCGAGCACGTTCCAGAGCTGGCGCGCCTCGTCGTTCACGTCGATGAGCAGGCAGCGGCCACGCTGCTCCTCGACGGTGAACAGCGGCTCGCCCGGCGCGAACGAGCGAAGCAGGGCCGCGAGCAGCTTTGGGTTGAAGCGCTCTCCCTCGATTGATGGCTCGAGGCGGATGTGGCCCTCGGCCGGGAGCGCGTTGAAGCCGAGCCGCACGCGCTTCACCTCGAGCGGCTCCTCGGGGCGCAGCTCGCGCGACACGCGCGGATGCCCCACCAGTGCGACGAAGGCCCGGGAGGGGTAGGTGCCCGCGGCACGCGAGGCCGGCGCCCAGGACGCGAGCTGTTCCGCGATGCGGAGATCCGCCTCCGAGAGCAGCTCCCGGTGCTCCTCGAGGAGCCGTGCCGCCGTCATCCGGGCACCCGAGCTGAGCGTGCCGCGACGGGTCTGCTTCTTCACGAGCGGTGACACCGTGAGCGTCCCGAGCTCATGCTCGACGCACCACCAGACCTCGATCGGCGCGCGGGGCTTCGTCACCTCGGCTTCGAACAGCTCGAGCTCCTTCAGCGCCCGTGCCCAGCTCGGACGAAGAAGCTCCTCCACCAGGGCCCGTGCCTCGGTGACGCGGGCGGGGTTTTCGAGCAGGTCGAGCGTCGTGTCGATCAGCGCGAGCCCGTGGGTGCAGGCCCGAGACCGCGAGGAGCAGCTGCACTCGAGCCGGGCCTCTCCGCCGCTCTGGATCGTCAGCCGGGAGAGGGGAGCGACCGTGCTGTAGTCGGGACCCGAGCGCACGACACGCTCGCGCTCCTTCCACGAGAAGGTGCACGCCTGCGCGTCGAAAGCCCACGTTCCCGTGGAGCGCCGCTCACGCGAGCGCGGGAAGGCGAGGACTCGGACGGCGCGACGCAACTCGAGCAGGCGTGCCCAGAGTGGAGCAATCACGGCGTCGGGGTGCGCTTCGCGACGCTCGCGCTCCTCCGCGAGTCCCTGTTGGACGGCCGCCGCCTCCTGATGAAGGTACGCCGAGGCCGCCTCCGCGAGCGCCGTCTCGAGCCCCTTGCCTCGCGCGCCCCCGTGACGGGAGGTGCCCTCTCTGGAGCCGACATCGCGCACCGCGAGTCCACCCAGCGCGTGCCGGAGTCCATTGCGCTGCGCCTCGTTGAGCGGGAGCTCCGGGAGCAGGATCTCCGCGGAGGTGGCGAGCGCGTATTGGACGAAGTGGGCCTCGGCCCAGACCTCGAGCTCCTTGCGGGTCGAGAAGGACATCTCGTCGGGGGGAGGCGACACGGGGCGCGGACTTTAACCGCGCCGAGCAGGGGACGCCTAGAGGTGTTCCCCTGGCCGGCACTCAGCTCCCGGGCGCTCGGTCGCCTGGGGAGTAGTGGCGGCGGATGCGCTCGGCCTGCCGTAGGAGAAGGAGGTGCTCATCCGGGCCCGCCCCGTTGCCCCATGCGTCAGCTCTGCTTCGCGAGCTCGGCGTAGCGCTTGGCCTTGCCGAGGGCCGCCTTCATTCCGTCCACGTCGAGGTTGACGTTGTAGGCTGGCAGGTCGCGCTGGAAGCGCCAGCCCTCCGCGAGCGGGCCGACATCCACCACGTCGTAGCCGATCGCGTCGATGAAGCGGGCCACGCTCTTCCTGGCCTCGGCGTCGTCACCCGCGATGGCCAGCGCCCGGCGATTCTTCGTGCCAGCGGGCTGCCCCTGCGCCTTGAGGTGCTCGAACCAGATGTGGTTGAAGGCCTTGACCACCTTCGACCTGGGCAGGTGCGCCTGGAGCAGCTCGCTGGTGGTGGTCTTCTCCGAGTCGAGCTCGGGGATATGGCCGTCGCGCCCGGGGTAGTAGTTGTTGGTGTCGATCACGATCTTGCCCACGAGCGGCTCGACCGGAACCGACTTGTAGTGCTTCAGGGGAATGGTGACCACGACGATGTCCCCCGCCGCGGCGGCCTCCTGGACCGTCGCCGCCCTGGCCTTCGGGCCGAGCTTCGCGACGAGCTCCGCGAGGGTCTCCGGGCCTCGGGAGTTGCTCAGCACCACGTTGTACCCCGCGTCGACCGCGAGCTTCGCCAGCGTGCCGCCGATGTTTCCCGCACCAATGAATCCAAGGGTCTTCATGTGTCGCTCTCCTGGGTGTCCCGTGAGGTTTCTACTGTAACCAGGCACCCGCCGCCGGCCCTGGGATTCTCAGAGCCGCTCCATCAGCGCCGGGGGGACTCCCTTGGAGAGCAGGAACTCGCGGGTGGAGGCGGGATCGACGAACCAGGGGAAGAGGGACCTGGGGTCGTACAGGCCTCCGATCAGCGCCTCGGCCATTCCGGGCACGTGGTGCGCCGCGGTGAGGACCGTCTGCTGGTGAGGCGCTGGAGGCATGAGCAGGCCGGCCGTCACGCCCATGGCGTATTGGCCATAGGCCTGCCAGAAGTCATCGAAGGTCCGTTGCATCCACTCCGCGGTGAAGGGACGCCCGGCGTTCTCCCGGATGCGGTTCCGATAGAAGTCCGCCATGTGGGTGGCGTTGTTGCCTCCCTGGGCGGCCAGCGGATCATGCAGCATGACGGCATCACCCAGGCCGAGCACCGCCTTGCCAGAGGCCAGCCGGCCCACGGGATGACGGACGGTGGGTGTGAGGGCTCCGCGAAGCCAGCACTGCTCGCTGGGGAGCTCCGCATCCTTCAGATCCTCCAACTGCCCGGGGAGCAACGCGCGGAGGGTCCGCTGACACGCCGCCAGCAGCTCGCGGCCCGACAGCTCCCGGGGAAATTGATCGAGCGGTCCGCCCGGGATGCCCTCGAGGAGGAGGAAGCGCCCCTTGACGTTCTCGCGGCCGTAGAACGGCGTGATGATCACCTCGCCCACGCCCGGCAGGACCCGGATGGTGCCGCTGCGGAGGTCGGGCCGGAAGTTGTTCACGAGCATGCCGATGAGGTGGCGCTGCGGCTTCGCGAAGGGGCTCCGTTGGGGATCTCGCTCGAACAGGCTGGAGATCGAACCCTTGCCGGTGGCCACCAGGACGAGGTCGAAGCCGGCGACGTGCTTGTCCAGCTCGTCCGGGCTCGCCAGGGGGACGACGCGAACGGCGGCGCCACGGCGCTCCAGCTCCTGCATCCACCGAGAGTTCTTCAGCCGCTGATCCACGCCCCGGTGCGGTCGCGCAACGGGAGGGCAGATGTGCAGCCCCACGCTGCCGTCGGGGTTGATGAACTCGAGGATCGCGCCTTCTCCCCGCGTCATCACGTCTTCCCAGAAGGTGAGCCCCAGCGCTGCTTCCTTCCTCACCGCGTCCTCGAACAACCCCATGCCCGAGGGGAGGCGACCCTTCAGGATCGCATCGCTGGTCTGATCTGAAAACAGTGTGACTTCGTGCCCATCCTCGAGCAGCCCGAAGCCCAGGAAGAGCCCCGCCTGACCCGCGCCTACGATCGCGATATTCGCCATGGCGCGAGATCATACCCACCGGCCTGGGGGCGGAGGAGGCGGGCGCTCCGGATTGAAGCCGTGTCGCACCTGGCCTAGGACGAGCGGATGCCAAGGAGCCGAGCACGCGGCGCGCCGGGAGCCACACCGTCTCACGAGGAGTTCGTGGCGCGACGGCTACCCTTGTGGGTAGGTCCCTATGGACAGCATCGACAAGGGGCGAGTCATCCCCCGGGCCCCTTCGTCCACTCCTACGCCGTCGTCATTCTCATCACGCGCGGGACGTCGAGGGTGCGGCACGCGGGGGAGCAGACCCTTCGCGCTGGGGACGTTCATCTCATTCCGCCAGGGGACTCCCACGGGTCCGCGCACTTCGAGAACGCGGCGGGATGGGCCCTCGCGTTCCACCCCGAAGCGGTGACGCAGGGGGACAGCTGGGGAGACGAGTCGGCGCCGCTCCTCCGTCCCTTCCTGCACGTGCGGAGTGGCTGCCATCCCGTGCTGCGCCCCTCGCCCGCCCAGCGCCGGCGGCTGGTGGGGTGGTTGCGCGCACTCGCGGTGGAAGTCGCTGGGGACGCGAGGGGCCGTGACGAGGCGCTGGGCGCGCTCCTGCGACTCGTCCTGGTGGAGCTGGAGCGGATGGCGGCTCCCACCCCAGCTCCCATGACCGCGAGCCTCGGCCTGGCCCGGCGCGCCCTCTCCTATATCGAGCTGAATGGCCTCAAGCCCTTGTCCCTCGCGGACGTCGCCGCCGCGCTGGGGCGCTCCTCCACGCATGTGGCGGCCATCGTCCAACGCGAGACGGGCCGCACGGTGGGTGACTGGATTCTGGAGCGCCGGATGGCGGAGGCCCGCAGGCGGCTCCGAGGGACGGATGAGCACGTGGACGTCATCGCCGAGCGCGTGGGCTACGCGGACGTGACGCACTTCATCCGGCTCTTCCGGCGAGTCCATGGCCTCACCCCGGCGGCCTGGAGACGGCGGGAGTAGGCCACCCATGCGAGCAGCGCGGCGAGCATTCCCTCCGCGCCACTGCCACTCCGCGTGACCGCGCAGCCCCCCCCGCGCAGCTCGGTCTCGGCCTCGGCACAGGGCAGCCACAGCCGGCACGCCTCGCCCGCCTTCACGCACAGCCGCTCGCCCTCGGGCCCGGTGCAGTCCGCGCCGAAGCGACCGGCCTCGAGGCCCGCCACCGCGCAGCTCCTTGCCCCCCCGGGCTGGGTGATGCACGCCATCCCGAGTGGGCAGTCGGCGTGGCCCTGGCACCGCACCGTGCACGCGTCCACCGTCGGGTCGAACGGCGGCCGCGTGGGCGGTGCTCGCGCGACCTCGTCGAGGATCGACTGGAGGAAGGCCGCATGCACGTCGACGCGCATGTTGGTGCCCGTCGTGCAGGCGGGATCTCCATACGAGGTGACGCCGACGACGCGCTCGGTGCCGTCGATCTCCATGAATGACGGACCGCCGCTGTCACCGCCGCACGACATCGCGGGCGCGACCACGATGGAGAAGGTCCCCGCCTCGACGGCCGTCACCCGGGCGGTGCCGCTGCGCCGGCTGCCAGTCCTTCCGTGGTCGTCGAGGCCAAATCCCACCACCCGGGTGGTCCGCCCCACCACGTCCGCCGGCAGCGCCGATCCGAGCAGCGGCACGGGCGCGACGGGCGCGTCCTCGGCGAGCAGCAGCACACCGATGTCGTTCTCTCCCGCGTTCCAGGAAGGGTAGGCGGGGTGCAGCCGGCCCTCGACGACGCGCACGCGCTCGGCGGTGAGTGCCCGCGCCGCCTCGGACGCGAACACCACCGAGAGCACCTGCGAGACCTCGGGGCTCTCCACGCAGTGGGCCGCGGTCAGGACGACCCGGGGCGCGACCAGCGTGCCCGTGCAGGTGACCGGCGAGGCCTCGTCCGGCTCGCCACAGAGGGGTGAGACGGGGACGAGCGCCCCCACGGCCGGGTAGCCGGGCTCGAGCGCGCCGCCAATCACCGCTTGCCGCTCCACCGAGGGCGCGGGCTCGGGCGGCCCATCACACGCGCCCACGAGGAGGAGCAGCATGACGACAGGCCCCAGCGGGTGCTGGAGCCTCACGCCTTCTCTCGGGGACGCGATGAACCGGGCACGGCTTCAGTCCTTCGCGAAGTCACCCTGAGCCTCGACGGAGGACTTGCCGTCGACGTCCCAGTACTTCCACTCCCCGGCCTTCTCGCCATTGGCGTAGTGGCCCTGCGCGGCCAGCGTTCCGTTCGGGTGCCATTCCGAGTAGGAGCCCTGCGCGCGTTGCGCGAGCAGTGTCCCTTCGGCCCACTTCTGCCCGTCCGAGCGCCACGCGACCCACTTCACCTCTTGCGAGCCGGCGGAGTGGACCTCCTCGCGGTTCTTCTGTCCCTCTTCGTAATAGAGGGTCCACGTGCCGTGCTTGAGGCCACCGCGGTAATCGCCCTCGAGCTGCTTCACGCCGGTCTCGAAGTAGCTCACCCAGCGGCCTTCCATCTTGCCGTTGACGTAGCTGCCTTCGGTCTTGAGCGGGCCGTTGGGGTGCCACTCCACCCAACGGCCGTGCTTCTTGCCGTCGGGCTTCGCGCACCATTGAAGGCTCCCCGCCGGTGGCGCGCGGCCATGCAGCCGCGCGTCATCGGGACAGTCACTCGAGGAGCGACGGCAGCCGAGGGCCAGGCCCGCGACGACGGCCAACGCGACGAGCGTCTTGGGAAAGGGTGCTAGTAGCAGGTGCCAACCCCGCTGCAGCTGCAGTTGTTGCCCGCGAACGAATAGTCGTCCGAGGCGGCCGAGAAGCTGCCCAGGCCGTAGTCGTGCTTGGCGCAGTCCTGCGTGTACGCCGTCGAGCCCACGCACGCGGGGGTGCTGGTGATGCCGCAGCCCTGGCCGCAGCGGCCCTTGCAGCCCTGGCCCGAGCCACCGGTGCAGCCGCAGCCCCGGCCGGCCTGGCGGGTGTAGCCGCCGATGTTCTGGCTGCCGCAGGTGCAGGAGATGTGGGTCCAGCCGCGCGCCGAGACGTACTGGTACGCCGAGAGGGGCTCGCCCACCGGAACGATCTGCATGAAGCTCGTCTGGCGCACCGCCACGTCCTCGATGCGCGTGCGCGCGTCCTGCTCCGGCACGGCGTTCGAGACGCCCTCGAGCAGGTGGTTGATCAGCTGGGCCTGCGCCGCATCGAGCGGGCTGCCGCTCGGCATGAACTTGCCGACGCCCTGGTTGTAGTCGATGTGGAAGCCGACGACCGGGTCACCGAAGTCGTAGGTGACCTCCACGACGTTGGCCGAGGTCTCCACCGCCAGCATGCGAACGGACGCGCCGCCCGAAGCGTAGGTGGCCTCGAGCGTGGTCGCGTCGTGCTTGAGGAGGGCGAAGCCTTCCGCCTCGTCAACGACTTCCGCCGGTCCGTTCGAACAACCCACCGCCATCACCACCGTGAGGGCACACAGGAAGAGCTTCTTCATCTCGATCTCGATTCCGCTTGGCTGGTCAGCGCACAGGAAGCGGGCGAGATGATAGGAGAGCATCCGCCTATAAGGCAACCTGAAATTCAGGAAACCTGAGAAAACCGGTGCGTCGCCCTCTCTTCGGCAAGCGGATTGTTAGCTTCGCTGGAGGAGGTGCAACGGGATGCTGACGCTGACGCGGGACGACGTCCGGCTCGGCTGCCGTGCCGCGGACTGGCGTGCGGCGCTGGAGCAGGCCGCCGAGGCACTCGTGCAGGCCGGCCGTGTCTCGGCCGAGTACCGCGAGGGCCTGCTTGCTCGCGAGGCGCAGTCCTCCACCTATCTCGGCCACGGCATCGCCATTCCGCATGGCACGCCGGAGAGCCGGCGCCACGTGCGCTCCACCGGCGTGCGCGTGCTTCAGTTTCCAGAAGGCGTCCCGTGGCACGACGGCTCCCGGGTGAACCTGCTGGTGACGATCGCCGCGCAGTCCGACGAGCACCTCGACATCCTGCGCCAGCTCACGCACGTGTTGGATCGCGAGGGCGTGGCCGAGACGCTGGCGGGAGCGAAGAACGCCGACGAGGTGATCGCGACGCTCTCCCGCATGCCGGTGATGGCGAGATTCGACTCGGAGACGCTCTGTCTGGGCCTGCCCGCCCGAGACCGTCTGGAGCTGGCCCTGGCCGCCGCGGCGCGCCTGCGCCATGTCGGCTGCGTGGATGCGAGCTTCGTCGCGGCGATCGCCGGACAGCAGCCGCTGGCGCTGGGGCAGGGGCTCTGGCTCGTGTTCGGCACTTCCGGCGTCAAGACACCGGCCCTGTCGCTGGCGACGCCGGAGCGGCGCTTCCGGGATGACGCCGGAGATGTCGTCGGGGTCTTCTGTCTGGCGGCCCATGGGGACGCGCATCGCTCCCTGCTCGTGCGTGTCGACGAGCTGCTCGCACGTGGCGAAGGCGAGCGGCTCGTGGGCCTGCCCGCGGATCAGATCCTGTCGCGGCTGTCCGGCGAGTCCGCCCAGGCCGAGACCGCCCGCGTCCGGGTGCGCAATGCGCACGGCCTGCATGCGCGGCCAGCCCGGGAGCTGGTGCAGGTGGCGCGAGCGCAGACCGCGCGCATCCGCGTCCGCCTGCTCGAAGGCAATGGCGAGGCGGTCTCCGCGACGAGTCTGACGAAGATCCTCGGGCTCGGCGCGCGGCGGGGCCAGACGCTGGTGTTCTCCGCCGAGGGAGAGGGCGCCGCCCAGGCCCTCTCGGCGCTGGTGGAAGCCGTGCGGGGAGGACTCGGGGAGCCGGTGACGCCGCTCGAGGAGACGCGCGAGGAGGTGGCTCCCCGCGTCACCCGGGTGGTGGAGCCGGTCGTCGCGCCGGTGCCCGACGAGCCCCTGACGGCCGTGCCGGCCTCGCCGGGCGTCGCGATCGCGCCTGCCTACGTGCTGCGCCTGCCGGACTTCCATTACGCCGAGCGGGCGGACGACGCCGCACGGGAGCGCGAACGGCTCGTGAAAGCGCTCGACGGCGCCGGCAAGCAGCTCGAAGCACTGGTGCAGCGGGCGGTCGGTGGGGAAGTCGCGAAGATCCTGTCGATCCACGCGGAGATGCTGGAAGACCCGGGGCTGCGCGAGGCGGCCAACGAGGCCATCGGCGAAGGCGCGTCGGCCGAAGCCGGCTGGTGGCGCGCGATCGACACCGCGGCGCGCACGCAGGAGGCCCTCGCCGATCAATTGCTGGCCGAACGCGCCGCGGACCTGCGCGATGTGGGCCGCCGCGTGCTCGGCCTGCTGTGCGGCGTCGAGATGCCGATGCCACCAGAGCAGCCCTACATCCTGGTGGCCGATGATGTCGGGCCGTCCGACGTCGCGCGGCTGGATACGGCGAAGGTGCGCGGCATCGTCACCGCGCGCGGCGGAGCCACCTCGCACAGTGCGATTCTCGCGCGGGCACTCGGCATCGCCGCCGTCGTGGGGGCCGGCGAACGCGTGCTGGCGTTGACCACCGGCGTCGAGCTGATCGTCGATGGGGAGAGCGGGCGCGTCGTCTCCGCTCCGAGCCTGGCGCGCCGTCAGCGCACCGAGCGACGCATCGAGGAGCAGGAGGTGCTGAAGCGGGAGGCCTACGCCCGGCGCCACGAGGAGGCGCGCACGCGCGACGGCCACCTGGTCGAAGTCGCCGCGAACCTCGGCAACACCGCGCATACCGCCGATGCCGTCGAGCGCGGAGCCGAGGCGATTGGCCTGTTGCGCACCGAGTTCGTCTTCATGGTGCATCCGCAGGAGCCGGACCTGGGGACGCAGATCGCCGAGTACAGCGAGGCCTTCGACGCGCTGGCGGGGCGCCCGCTGGTGGCGCGTACGCTCGATGTCGGGGGCGACAAGCCGCTGGCGTACTGGCCGATGCCGCGGGAGGAGAACCCGTTCCTCGGCTTGCGCGGCATCCGTCTCACGCTGACGCGGCCGGAGGTGCTCGAGACGCAGCTCCGTGCGTTGCTGACCGCCGCCGGCACCCGCCCGCTGCGCATCATGTTCCCGATGGTCAAGGACATCGAGGAGTTCCGCGCGGGCAAGGCCATCTTCGATCGCGTGCAGGCCGAGGTGAAGGCGTCCGACGTCCAGCTCGGCGTGATGATCGAAGTGCCATCCTGTGCGCTGCTCGCGCCCACGCTCGCGAAGGAGGCCGACTTCTTCTCGATCGGCACGAATGATCTCACCCAGTACACGCTCGCGATCGATCGCGGCCATCCGCGGTTGTCCGTGCAGTCCGATGCGATTCATCCGGCCGTGCTGCGGCTGATCCGTCTGACGGTGGAGGCCGCCCATGCCGAGGGCCGCTGGGTCGGGGTCTGCGGCGAGCTCGGCTCCGATCCGCAGGCGATCCCGGTGCTGGTGGGCCTGGGGGTGGATGAGCTGTCCGTCAGCAGCCGCCGCGTGCCGCTGGTGAAGGCCGCCATCCGCGAGCTGACGTTGCCTCGGGCGCGGGAGCTGGCCGAGCTCGCGCTGAGACAGCCGACCGCCGCCGCGGTGCGTGAAGCCCTGGAGGTGGCCTGATGGCACGGGTCCTCACGGTGACGCTGAACCCCGCCCTGGATCTCGCGATCCGCGTCGGGCCGCTCCGGCTCGGTGAAGTCAACCGCACGGAGAGCACTCGCATCGACGCCGCTGGCAAGGGCATCAACGTGGCGCGCGTCCTCCGGAGGCTGGGGCATGACGTCACCGTCTCGGGCCTGCTCGGCGCCGACAACGAGACGGCTTTCCTGCGGGCCTTCGCCGCTTGCGGACTGCACGACGCGTTCATCCGGGTGCCGGGCGAGACGCGCATCAACGCGAAGCTCTCCGAGCCGGACGGGCGTGTCACCGACCTGAACGGCTCGGGCCCGCGGATTCCGGCGCACTCCCTGGAGGCGCTGACCGAGCGCCTGTGGACGCTGTTGCCGGGACTCGATGCGATCGCGATCTGCGGCAGCCTGCCACCGAACGTCACGCCGACGCAGCTCGCCGAGCTCGTCACCGTCATCCGCCAGTTCCGGGTGCCGGTGTGGCTCGACACCAGTGGCCCGGCCCTGTTGGCGGGTCTGGCCGCGCGGCCCACGGGCGCCAAACCCAATGAGACCGAGCTGGCCGAATGGGCCGGCCGCCCGCTCGACACTCCCGAAGAGCGTCTCCGAGCGGCGTTGCGGCTCAATGCCGAGGGCGTCGATGACGTGCTGCTCTCCGCCGGCGCCGAGGGGGTGATCTGGGCACGGCGCGGCACCGCGCTGATGGCCGCATCGCCACGGGTTCAGGTGGTCAGCACGGTGGGCGCGGGCGATACGCTGCTGGCCGGCACGCTGCACGGTGTCCTGTCCGGGTGGCCCCGTGAGCGCGGCCTGCGCTTCGCGACGGCGCTCGCCGCCGAGTCCGTGCGCCACATCGGCGTCGGCGATCCGGATGCCACGGATTTCGAGCAGCTCCAGCAACAAACCGAAGTCCGCGGACTGACCGTGGACCCTCTCCCCGGGGAGACGCACGGATGAACGTGATTGTCATCACGGCCTGCCCCAGCGGGGTGGCCACGACTTTCCTGGCCGCTCGCGGGCTCGAGCGTGCCGCGGCGCGGCGGGGTTGGACCACGGCCGTGGAGATGCACAGCCGGCTCGAGCCGCTCGTGCCCGTCGACAGGGCGAAGCTCGATGCCGCCGACCTGGTGATCGTCGCGGCGAGCGCACCGGTCGATCTCGCGCGGTTCGTCGGCAAGCGCGTCTATCAGGCGCCGATCGCCCAAGCCCTGCCGGACCCGGACGCCTTCCTGAAGCGCGCCGAGAGCGAGGCCAGGACGCTGACCTCGGCTGCCAGCGCCCTCGAAGGGGCACCCGCGACGCCCGTGGCGCGGTCGTCCGCCCCAGGCGAGAAGAAGATCGTGGCCGTCACCGCCTGCCCGACCGGCGTGGCCCATACGTTCATGGCGGCCGAGGCGCTCACCCGGGCCGGGAGCGAGCTGGGGCATCCCATCCGCGTCGAGACGCGGGGCTCGGTGGGCGCGCAGAACGCGCTGACCGCGGAGGAGATCCGGGACGCCGAGGTGGTGATCCTCGCTTGCGACATCGAGGTGGACTCCTCGCGGTTCGTCGGCAAGCGCGTGTGGCGGACCTCCACCGGTGTCGCGCTGAAGAAGTCCGGTCAGACGATTCACGATGCACTGGAGAAGGCGCAGGTCCTGGGCGGCGAGGCGGGCCGTCCGGCGGCTTCAGGCGGCGCGAGCGGGCAGGGTGATCGGCGAGGGCCCTACAAGCATCTGCTGACTGGCGTGTCGTTCATGCTGCCGATGGTCGTCGCGGGCGGCCTGCTGATCGCGCTGTCGTTCGTGTTCGGCATCGATGCCTTCAAGCAGGAGGGCACGCTGGCGGCGGCACTGATGCGGATCGGCGGCGGTACGGCCTTCAAGCTGATGGTGCCGCTGCTCGCCGGCTACATCGCGTACTCGATCGCGGACCGGCCTGGACTCGCACCCGGAATGATTGGTGGGTATCTGGCGAGTGAGCTGGGGGCGGGGTTCCTCGGAGGCATCGTCGCCGGCTTCGTCGCGGGCTACGCGGCGCGAGGCCTGAGCCGCTACGTCAAGCTGCCGACCAGCGTGGAATCGCTGAAGCCCATCCTGATCATCCCGCTGGTGGCGAGCCTCATCACCGGGCTGGTGATGATCTACGTCGTCGGTACGCCCATGGCGGCGATCATGTCCTCGGTGACGGGGTTCCTGAGGAACATGAACTCGGGCAACGCGATCCTGCTCGGACTGCTGCTCGGCGCGATGATGTGCTTCGATCTCGGAGGTCCGATCAACAAGGCGTCCTACACCTTCGGCGTCGGTCTGCTGTCGGAGGGCGCCTACGGACCCATGGCCGCGATCATGGCGGCCGGCATGGTGCCGCCGATCGGCATGGGAATCGCGAGTCTCCTCGCCCGGGCCAAGTTCTCGGAGCCGGAGCGTGAAGCGGGCAAGGCGTCCCTGGTGCTGGGCCTGTGCTTCATCTCCGAAGGCGCGATTCCGTTCATGGCCAAGGACCCGCTGCGCGTGATTCCGGTGTCCATGATCGGCGGAGCACTGACGGGCGCGCTGTCGATGTTCTTCGGCGTGCAGTTGATGGCCCCGCACGGCGGACTGTTCGTGCTGCTCATCCCCAACGCCGTCAACCACGTGCTGCTGTACCTGCTGTCGATCGTCGTCGGCTCGCTGGTCGTCGGCGTCGGCTACGCGGTGGTGAAGACGGGCAAGGTCGAGCTGCCGGACGCGACGCCACGACCCCAGAGCAAGCCCTGGGGTGTGGGCACCGGGAGCGGCCACGCGCCGGCCGAGTCGAGCTGAGCTGTCAGAAGCTCACGCCCTGGGTGGCGGGCGCGGGCACGGTGAGCGACAGCCGCTTGGGCGCGGCGTCCTTCCCGTAGAAGGACTGGTAGAGGTACAGGTCCGCCAGCACCTGCTTCACGTAGCCGCGCGTCTCGCGGAACGGAATCTCCTCGACGAAGAGGTCCAACGGCAGCGAGCCCTTGTCCTTCACCCATTTCACCGCCGCGTCCGGGCCGGCGTTGTAGGCCGCGGCCGCGAGCGCCGGGTGCGAGAAGCGCTCCATGAGCTGCGCGAGGTACCACGCCCCGTAGCGGATGCTCAGCGAGGGCGAGAACAGCTCCGCGGGCGCCGGCTCCGGCTCCGAGAGCTTCCTCGCGATGGCCCGGGCCGTGGGCGGAATCACCTGCATGAGCCCACGCGCGTCGGCGGCGCTGGCCACCTCGGGGCGGAAGGCGCTCTCGCGGCGCATGATGGCCCACACGAGGAAGGGGCTCACCTGGTAGCGCGTGGCCTCGCTCTCCACCGCGTTGGCGAAGGCGCGAGGGTAGAAGGCGGCGAGCGCCTCGGGCACCCGAGCCCCGAAGGCCCGGCCCCACAGGTGCCTCGCGGCCACCGCGTGCGCGTGCCCGTACTCGCCCAGCCGCAGCAGCGCGTGCGCGAACGTCAGCGCCTGCTCCTGGTTGCGGATGCGCGAGGTGCGGGCCTGCACCTCCTCGGCCGCGTCGCGGAACAGCCCCGCCTCGGTGAGCGCCACCGCCAGCTTCAGCTCCGCCGGCACCTCCTGGGCCTCCACCTGCTTGGGGGCCTCGGGGAAGGGCGGGGGCGGCTCGCGGCCCAGCTCGCGCAGCCGCTCGGAGGCGAGCAGCGCGTAGTACGAGCTGGGCGCGCTGGTGATGACGGACTCGTACCCGGGCCCGGTGACGTCCGCCTTGGCGCCCTCCAGCTCGTGGCTGCGGGCCGCCCAGTAGCGCGCCTGCGGCACCAGGCTGCTGCGCGGGAAGGCGTCCACCAGCGTGTCGAGCGCCTCGCGCGCCTTGCCGTACTGCTCCAACCGGATGTGGGCCAGCGCGCGGTACCACATGGCCTCGTCGCGGCGCCGCGAGCGCGCGTGCCGCTGGTCGAAGGCCGCGAAGGCCTTCACCGCGTCCTCGAAGCGCCCGGCCTGCAAGTCGAGCCAGCCCACGTAGTAGCCCGCGTCGTCGGCCACTTCCTCCTTGGGGAAGGCCTTCTCCACGGCCGCCATCAGCTTGCGCGCCGTCTCGTTGTCGTCGGCCTTGAGGGCACGGCGCGCGGTGACGTAGGCGGCCTCGGCGGCCACCTTGGGAGGCCCCTGGCGCGCCACGGCCAGCGCCTGCTCCGCCTCGTCCTTCTGTCCGGTGGCGTAGAGGGCCTGGGCGCGCACCAGCGCCACCTCGGGCTTGTCCTGCTTGCGCACCAGCTTGTGGGCCTCGGCCTTCTCCAGCTCCTCCAGCGTGCGCTTCGCCGCGCCCGCCTCCAGCAGCCCGCGCGCCCGCTGCAGGGACTCGGCGAGCGTCAGCCGCAGCGGCGGCTTGAGCGCCTCGAGCTTCGCCAGCGCCTCGTCCGCGTACGGGTGGGAGGGGTAGCGCAGCGCCACCGCCTTCAAGTCCGCGCGCTCACCCGGGGCATTGCCCACCGCGGCCCGCGCCTGGGCCCGCTGGTAGAGCAGCTCCGCCGAGGCCTCCTCGTTGGCGGCCGTCTCCAGCACCGGGGCGGCCTCCGCCGCCTTGCCCGCGGCCAGCAGCGACTCGCCCAGCCGGGCACGCGCCCGGGGCAGCAGGGCCGGCGAGGCCTTCTCCACCGCCCGGCCGAAGGCCGCCGCCGCCGCCGCCGCGTCCCCGGCGTAGAAGTGCGCCTGACCTTGGTAGTAGGCCAGGAAGGGCTGGAGCGGCTCGGAGACGCGGGCCCCGGTCAGCAGGGTGCGAGCCTCCGCCACATCCCCCTCGGCCAGGGCCAGGGTGCCGGCGAGCAGGGAAATGCGGCCGGAATCCGGGCACTTGCTGGCCGTGCAGGCCTCCAGGTCCTTGCGGGCGAGCGCGCGGGCGTCGTCGCGGTGCAGCCGGACGGACTCCAACGTCGCCGAGGACTGTGCCCCCGCCACTCCCGAGCCCAACACCACCGTGAGCAGGCCCGTCCCGGTCCACCGCCGCATGTGCATCTCCTTTGACTTTGAACGGAGGACTCCCAACGGAAGCCAGGAAACGTCCATTCCCACCCTCTCCGTGCATCAGCTGAACTTCTGCCCGACCCGGGGGTGGTTTGACAGCCGGGCCAACAAGCCCTAGATCGGCCCCCGCCACGGCAGGTCGCGGCTGTTCACCAGTGGTCGATAGATGTCCTGGGAGCACCCGTGAAATGGGTTTTACTTGGCGTTAGCGGTCCTGGCCCGTTGCGTCAAAAGGGGGCGCTTCAATAGGTTGCGCAGCCGTTCCTGGTTGCATGACCTGAAAGGTCGCCGATGAGGCACCTATTGCGCTCCGGGCCGTTGTCGGCCCCATGCGTTCGGGGGGGAAACACAGCTCTACTGGGAGGGCTCCGTTCCATGCTGAAGCCGTGTCCGACTGATTTGCCGCAGACCATCAACCCCGAGGCCGGGCCCAAGCGGGCCGGCGTCGAGACGCATCGCAACCTCAACTGCAACTACTACGACAACTGCCTCGATGAGGCGGTGCGTCGGGGGTGGCAGTCCTTCACCTGCGTGAAGTGCCCGATGAACCAGCAAGTGGCTCCGCCGCAGATGGGCATCGAGGCCTACGCCACGCAGCGCCGCGCCATCTAGGGCGGTACGTCGCGCGCGACTCAGGCTCCCGGCTGGCTGGCCGGGAGCCACGCTCAGCGCGTGGCGGCGTAGATGATGACCAACCAGTACTGTCCCTTCCCGTAGGTGCGCGAGTCGCCGCGGACGGCGCCCACGCCCACGGTGGTGTTCTTGCGGTCCCCGAGGCTCTTGGAGTCCGGGAGCAGGGAAGGGCTCTCCGTCACGTAGAAGTCCACCGAGGCGCTCCGGGCTTCCTCCAGGGTGCTGAAGACGCGGTCGTGCACCTTGGAGCCGGGCAGCTGCACCTTGGGCTGGTCCAGCGCGAGCGCGCGCCGGGCATGGTCCAGGGCGATGCGCTCCAGCACGGGGTTGCGCTCCAGCGGGGGCAGGCCGCGCGTGGCGCGGTGGCTGGCCAGCGCCTTGTAGGCCTCCTCGAGCGGATCCACGGGCTCGCTGACGGTGGCGGCGCCATTGGAGGCGAAGACCTCGGTGAGGAGGACCTGGTCGCGCCCGTCCACCTGCTGGAAGGCCACGCCGATGCCCGCGTGGGTGTACTGGACGCCGAGCAGGTTGCTGCGGTGGCCAGGGCTGTGCTCGATGCCGAAGTGGGCGGCGAGGGGCCCGGAGGCCAGCCCGAGGTTCTCACCGGCGGTGCGGTAGCGTTGGCCGGAGACGGCGGCCAGACGGCCGCGCAGGTCCGAGCCGTCCGGGGCCACGTGGGCGAAGAAGCCCTCACGCGCCATGCGCTCGCTGTAGGCCTGGGCCACGGTGGTGAGGGTGTCGTCCAGCGCGAGCTCCTGGGCCCCGTGGGCGCGGCGCAGGGCGTTGATGCGGGCGAGCACCGCGACGCGGGCGGCCTCCACGGTGGTGGGCTCCACCACGCGCTCGCGCTCGCCCTTCTGGCGCGAGGCGCCCACGTCCACGAGGAACAGGGCCGCCACCTCGGGTCCCTTGTCGCCGCGGCCGATGAGCTCCACCGTGTAGCGGCCCTCGGTGGGGAAGAGGAGCCGGGTGCAGAAGGAGGGGCCCGACTCGCGGGTGAGGGGAGGGCGCTCCACGCCGCCGTCGGGGCGGGTGACGTAGACCTCGGTCCAGCGCAGGGGGGGCACCAGCTCGCCGCACAGGCTCTGGCCGAGGCCGGGCTTGTCGAAGGAGCGGGGGAAGCGCTGCAGGATGGCCTTGCGCTCGGCGAGCAGCACGACGATGGAGGCGCGCTCGCCCTGCACCGCCACGCCCACGCCCACGTGGGAGGCGGGCTCCTGGTTGAAGTCCTTGCGGTCGAGCAGGGTGCCCAGGGCGTGGTCCCGGGCCCAGGCGCGGATGACGTAGGAGCGGGGGCTGGGATCGGCCCCGCCCGCGTCGCTGAGGGCCTGGGTGAGGGCGAGCAGCTCCACCGCGCCCGAGGGGCTGTCATCGAGCGCCGCCTGGGCCAGGGTGCGCGCGGCCTGGGAGAGCGCGGGGTCCACCTGGGGGGCGCGCCGGCCCACCCGCTCGAACTCCTGGAGGAGGTGGCGCTGGGCCTGCTGCTCCATGGAGCCGGACGTCAGCGGGGTGGCCGCGAGCAGGGCACTGAGGGCGAGGACGAGCATCGCTACTCCAGGCGGAAGGTGAGGGCGGACACGGCGCCCGCTCCCAGTCGGGCGTTGAGCTGCTCGCGCAGGGTGGACTCCTGTCGGGACAGGGTGTGCGCCCACTCGGCGCTGCTCACGGTGACCACCAGCGTGCCCCCCTCGAGGGTGTAGGGGCGGGTGTGTTTGGAGATGTGGGCGCCCACCGCGGCGTTCCACACCGGGGTGAGGGTATCGGCCTTCCCGGACTGCTCGGCCAGACGGGCCAGGACGCGGGGGAGGAGGTGCTCGAGGGTCTGCGGTTCGCGCCGGGCCATGGAGGGGCCATCATCGGCCGGGGCGGGGGGAATGCCAACGGGCGAGTGCAGGGCAGGACTGTCGTGGATTGGTGGGGAGACGAACGTGCAACCCCTCGGAATCCGGACCCGGCATGAAGCTGGCTAGGGGGATGTGTCCACCCCCCGCTTGACAAGGTCCGAGGGGAGCCGCTTCCCTCCCCCCTGACTGGAGCCGCCGATGAACCCCCCCCT
>NZ_DASVSO010000735.1:0-16104 GCF_036388035.1 Archangium sp. | reverse complement strand
TCCAATTCCTGGAAGGCGCCAAGCTGGAGACCCTCCGTGGCGGGGAGACGCGGGAGCTCGAAGGGCCTCTGATCGCGCTCCAGGGGGAATTCCGGTTGGGGGAGGGGCAAGAAGAGCTCGGCTGTTCGCGGGCTGACGGGCTGTTGGGCCTGCCCGTGCTGTTCGGCTCCGAGGAGAGGCTGTCGATGCGACCACCGCCGAGGGTGCGCGTGCGCGGTCCCGCCCGATTCATCCGGCTCGAGGCCTCCAGGCTCCTCTCGTTGTATGAGCGGTCCGCTGCGTTCCGGCGGTCGCTCCAGGAGGAGGGATTGCTCCGGAGGCAGGTGTCGTCGGTAGCGCCGAGCAGACCCCAGGTCATCCGCTTCGAGAGCCGGCTGGAGGGCATTCCCCTGGCACCGCTGCTCGAGCACCTCGCCGCCAGGATCCAGAATGACTTCCAGGAGAGCGTCCAGACGGGTCTGCGCTTCTCGGGAAGCGGCGAGGCCCATTACGTCTTCCTCACCCAAGAGCAGATAATCACCTCAGGCCCGAGCCCCCTCGAGGCTGATACGGTGGTGCGGTTGACGGACAGACTGCCCAGACCGACGGATTGGGATGAGCAGGGCGATGGTCAGACCGAGCACCTGGATGTGGTGTTGCTCGAAAACGTACGCCAGCGGGCGAGTGGCGAGCTGATGCTGATGCACGACGCCCACGCCACCCAGCGCGAGGGCGGCTACTCGGTCTGCTGGGTCGATCTCGCGCGGGAGGACCTGGAGCTGCTTGCGTCCGGGAGACCCATCGCATCGGTCGGACTCACGAGGGAGCGTCGCATCAACGATGCGCTGGGCCGATGGGCCCGGGCGGTGACCCACCGAAGGGTGGGGGTGGCCCTCAGTGGTGGAGGCGTCTGGGGATTCCGTCATGTGGCCATCCTCCGGATGCTGGAGTCGTTGGGGGTACCCATCGACATGGTGAGCGGCGCGAGCATTGGCTCGGTCGTGGCCGCCTACTACTGCGCCCTGGGGCCTGACGGGCTGGAGGCCTTGCTCGAGCTGAGCCGGAGCAGGTCCCTGCGGGTGGCGCAGTTGGCCAGCCTCGTCACCCCCTGGCTGCTCCAGCGGATGTTCCAGGCGGACCTGGGCCGCCTGCCCCTCCAGGGCTTCGCTACCCGGTGCCTGCCCGTGGCGACCAGCCTGTCGGAGGGACGCTCGTACCTGGTCTTCGATGGGCGGGTGGATCAGGCCCTCGCCATGTGCTGCTCGCCGCCCGGGCTGAACGCCTCGGTTCCGTACCGCTCGGGCCGGTTCGTCGATGGTGCCATCTTGAACGACCTGCCCGCCTCCGTGCTGACCACCTCGGGCGCCGACTTCATCCTGGCGGTCAACTGCTATCCGCTGGCGAAGCAGGGCAGGGGACCCGACAACCCGGGGCGGCTCCAGACCTTCCTGGAGGGACTCGATCCCGTGAGGCGCTTCGTGGACCTCTGGTACAGCGGAAACATGATGCTGTACGCGAACAGCTTCGAGCTGGGCTCCCTGGCCCACGTCTTCATCAACGATGACGAAGGTGTGGACGGGACGTCCGAGCTGGAGGAGCCCCTCTCCCAGGCCCTGGACTTCTCCCGCGCCCGGGAGATCCTCGAGATGGCGATGGACGATGAGATGCTGCGCGGCCAGGTGGAGCGGTTCGCGGAGCGGTGGCGGCACCTCCCCGGCTCCCGGGGTCCGAGCGCTCGTGCCAGGACGTTCTCCGGGCGCGAGGAGGCGGCCCCCGGCGCGAGTCCCCACTGAGTCCACCCGGCGGGTTCGCCAGGCCGCGCGGGGTGGGAGTGCTATCATCCCCCGCCACAACGAGGGGGGTGGAAGATGGACGTGATGCTCCCGAGTCGGATCCTGGGGACCGCTACCGTTCTCCCGGAGCGCAGGGTCACCACGGAGGAGCTGGCGCAAGCCCTGGGGCGAGAGCCCTCGGAGATGGAGCGCAAGACGGGCATCCGCACCCGCCACTGGGCGGCCCCGGGGACCTCCATGGCCGCACTGGGCGCTGAAGCGCTTCGCCGGGCCCTCGCCGCGGCGGGGCTGGAGGCTCGGGACCTGCGGCGCCTCCTGTTCGTCACTTCCGCGGGCGGGGATGTCCTCGGTCCAGCTACCGCCAACCGGGTCGCCGCCGAGCTGGGGATCGCCGGGTCGTGCGACGCGTTCGATCTCAGCAACGCCTGCATGGGGTTCCTCTCCGCCTTCGATGTGGCGAGCCGCTCGGTGGCGACCGGACTCGCGCCGGTGGCGATCGTCGTGGTGGAGCTCGGCTCGCGGCTCATCTCTCCGGAGGATCCCCGGCCCTACTTCGTCTTCGGGGATGCCGCCGTGTCCGCCATCCTGGGGCCAGCGCGTGCGGGGGAGGGCGTCGTGGGGGCGGCCTTCGCCAACGACGGGACCCAGCCTCAGGACGTCTGGGTGCCCAACCCCATGGTGACGCGTGCGATGGAGCGGGTGCGCTTCGAGGTTCCCAACCAGCGGATCGCGGAGGTGGCGAGCAGGGCCCTGATGACCGCCACCCGCTCCGTGCTGGAGCAGGCCCGGCTGACGCTGGGTGAGGTGGACTGGGTGCTCCCGCACCAGCCCAACGGCTCCATGCTCCAGCTCATCGCGGGGACGCTCGGTGTGGAGTCGGCGCGAATCGTGCCGGTGGTGGAGGAGGTGGGCAGCGTGGGCGCGGCCTCCATTCCCATCAGCCTGGATCGCCTGCTCCGGACCCGCCCCGTGCGCCCGGGAGCTCGGCTCCTGATGGTGGGAGTGGGGGCCGGCGTCTCCTATGGCGCCGTCCTCTACCGGGTGGGCGGATGAGGCCGGGGCTCGCGCGGACGGTCTGGCTGAGGACCTTTGGGATGCTCCGCCACTACCTGCGCTACGAGGTGCGTGGGCTGGAGCGCCTGCTTCGTCCCGGCGCGGCCCTGCTCGTGGGCTACCACGGCCGGCCCCTGGCGCTGGACCTGTGCATGCTGACCGTCACCCTGCACGAGCACCTGGGCCAGCTCCCCGTGGGGGTGGTGCACGGTGCTTTCGGGCACCCGCTGCTCCGCCAGGTGCTCGACGATGTGGGGTTCGTGGTGGGGGAGGGGCCGGAGCTGGCGGCGGCGGTGGCGGGGGGCAGGCACGTGCTCGTCCAACCGGGAGGGACGCGCGAAGGCTGCCGCAGCTTCCTTCACCGCTACCGGGTCGACTGGGGGGAGCGGGTCGGGTATCTGCGGCTCGCCCTCGAACATCAGCTCCCCATCATTCCGGTGGCGGCGGATGGGGTGGATGACCTCTACCTGGGGCTCAACAATGGCTACGCGCTGGGGCGGCGGTTGGGGCTGCCCGCGCGGCTGCCACTCTGGCTTGGGATTGGCGCCACCGGCCCGTGGCCCTTCTCGCTGCCCTTTCCGGTGAAGGTGACGCAGCGGGTGGGGCAGCCCATCCTCCGGCACCTCGGTGGAAGGGTGGAGCCCGAGGACAGGCCCGCGCTGCTCGGGCTGCACCGCGAAGTGATGGGGGCCGTTCAGGAGCTGCTCGACTCGGGACGGAGGGAGCGCGCGACATGAGTGGACGGAGCTGGGCGGTGATTCTCGGCGCTTCGTCGGGATCGGGCGCGGCCATCGCCGAGGCGGTGGCGGACAGGCCCGGGCTGAACGTGTTCGGGATGCATCGGGGGCGCTACCCGGAGCAGGCCGCCGCGGTGGAGCGCGCGGTGACGGACAAGGGCGTGCGCATGGTGATGCGGCAGGCGGACGCGGGGACCGCGGAGGGCGCTCTCGAGGGCGCCAAGGCTCTTTTCGAGGTGGCGGGTCCCCGGAGCGTGAAGTTGTTCGTCCATTCCATCGCCTCCGGTTCGGTGGGATTGCTCGCCACGGGCGAGGCGCCGCTCCACCCTCGCCAGGTGGAGAAGACCTTCGATGCCATGGCCCACTCGTTCGTCTATTGGACCCGCGCCCTCCTGGAGAGGGAGCTGCTGGCCCCGGATGCGCGCCTGCTCGGGCTCACCAACCCGCTCTCCGAGTCGCTCCTGCCCAACTGCGGCGCGATCACCGCCGCCAAGGCGGCGTTGGAAATCTATGTGCGGCAGCTCGCCGTGGAGCTCGGCCCGCGCGGGTACCGGGTCAACCTCCTGAAGTTCGGGACGGTGGTGACGCCGGCCGTGCGGCACGTCTACCCGCCAGAGACGATGGCCCGGCTGGAGGAGGCGCACCGGTTGATGAATCCCGCCGGCCGGATGTGCACCGTGGAGGAGGTGGCCCGCCTGGTCTCCGTGCTCGTGGGCGAGGAGTCCTCCTGGTTCAACGGCGCTACCATCGACTTCACCGGAGGGATGATGCTCCGGCTAATCGACCTGGTCCTCAACCGTTCCCCGTGAAGAGGAGCGCGCCGGCTCGGGCATGCGGAAGGTGAGGCAGAAGTAGAAGCGGCTCAGCTGCTCGTCGAGGATGTCCGTTGCCTCGGGGGGAAGCAGGGCCCGGGGGCTGCGCGGCTTCTGGTTGTAGAAGGTGAGCGCGCGGAAGGCCGCCCGGAGCCGCAGCGGAAGCGGCTCGCGCGTGTCGAGTTGCTCATCCACGGTGACGATGGGCGTCCCGGGACGGGCCACCCGGGCGCGCTCCGCGAGGGCCCTGCGCGGAGCGCGGTAGCCGCCGATGCCGCCCGTCTCCAGCACCCGATCGAAACAGTGCTCGGGGAAGGGCAGCGCGTGGGCGTCCGCCTGGAGCAGGCGGACGTTCCCGTGGTGACCGCGCACGAGCCGCTCGCGACACCTGGACAGCATCCCAGCGCTCAGGTCGACTCCCCAGAGCTCGACGTGCAGCCCCCGTGGCAGCGCGCGCTGGAGGAGCGGCAGGTTGGAGCCGGTGCCGATTCCAATCTCCAGGATGCGCACGGGCCCGCCATCCGGTCGGGGCGTGAGCGAGTCGAGCTCGAGCCGGCGCAGGTAGCGAGCGCGAAACTCGGACTCGCTCAGGCCCTCGATGCGAGGCGCGACCCAGGCCGTCACCGGCTCGTAGAGCCAGGGCAACCCGTCATAGAGGACACGCAGCAGACGGTCGTTCCCGCGGACCTCCTCCTCGCGGTACAGCCGGGGCATTCCCTTCGACACCGGCCACCTGGCCCGGCAGCCGGTGCAGCGCAGGAGGCCCTCGTCGAGGAGCCCCTCCCGGTCGCGGCCCTCCCAGTGGAGTGCGCTCCGGCAGGTGGGACAGGCCAGGAGGGCCACGTCCTGGGGTCGGAGTGTCATTCGCAATAGGACGCCAGCAGGGCCTGGGCCTGGTCCAGGTTGTACCGGGCCTCCAGCGAGGTGAGGTGCTCGATGGCGTGCAGACAGTGCTCCCGCCGCTCCGGATGGTCCGCCGCCAGGCCCTGGCAGAGGGCCAGCCGGGCCAGGGCCTCTTCGTAGGGCATGGACAGACGCCGGGCCCAGGAGATGCTTCGCCTCCAGGCCCAGCGTGCGCGCCGCGGGTGGCCGGAGTGCCAGGCCTGGCTGCCGCGCGCCAACCAGGCCAGCGGCTTGCCGAAGGTGAAGACCTGGGAGAAGGCCCGCAGCCGCCCGCAGGCCCGGGACACCTCCTTCTCCAGGGCCGCGCGTACCGCTGGCGGAGCGCCTTCCCGGACGGCCTGCTCCCGCAGGAGGAGGTACGTCTCCAACGTGGCCGACAGGCCCACGTAGTCGAAGTGCGCCACGGGCCTGCTCTGGGAGTGCTCCAGGACACTCTTCGCCGCGCGTCGCGCGGATGCCAGGTCTCCCTGCCGCAGGCTCGCCAGCGCCAGGGTTCCGAGCACCCAGACCATGTTGACGGGGATCTTCATGCTCTCCACTTCGGAGAGGATGGGCCCCAGTCGGGCGAGGGCCTCCTGCGTGCGCCCCAACCGCAGCAGGGCGGCGGCTTCGCAGTAGACGCCCACGTAGTGGAGATCGGCACCGCGGCGTCGTGCCGACTCCTGCAGCCACTGGGTCAGGGGGAGGATGCGCGCGAAGCGCCCCTGGTAGTCGCTCAACAGGATCCGCAGGTTGCGGCACTCCTCCGCCAGCCGGTAGTCGCCCACGCCCTCCACGAGGCCGAAGGCCCGGTCCAGGTACGCCTCCGCCTCGCTCCACCGCGCGGCCGAGGCACTCACGACACCGAGGCGGACGAGGACGAAGGTCTGGTCCACCTTGTGGCCCACCCGGTCCGCCAGGGCCAGGGCCCTCTTGCTCCAGGCCCGGGCCAGCCGACGCAGGGGGATGATGCTGGCGACCACCGCCATCCCGGCATAGCCACGTGCCAGTCCCGCGGAGGGCCCCGCCGGCTCGGCCAGGTTCAGCAGGCGCAGCCCCGACCAGAGCAGCGGGAGCGGCTGGTGCTGGTAGATGAAGAAGTCACTGAGGCGCAGGCAGAGCTGCGTGGCCTCCAGCCGGGCCCGCCGCCGTTCCTCCGAACGCACCGTGAAGGCCGGGGGACAGGCCCGCTGCAGCACGCGCAGCGCTACCTGTCCCAGCGTGCCCAGCGCCCACCCGAGCCCGCGGGTGGGGAGGGGATGGCCGAAGTGGCCCATGGCGCGCTCGGTGTAGTGCCGGAACTCCTCCAGGTTGTTGAGCTGGAAGAAGGCTTCCGCGAGCAGGCTCTCGAGGTGCCCCAACCGAGGGCGCCAGTGCGACCGGGAGCCCACCCCGGGAGGCGGGGATTCCACCAGGGTCAGGGCCCGCTGGAGGAAGCGGATGGCCTCGTGGCAGGCACCTACCTGGAGTGCCTGCTCTCCGGCCCGTTCGGAATAGAGGGCCTCCTTGGCGGGCTCGCCGGCCGCTCCCCAATGGTGGGCGAGTGCCGCCACCCAGGCCGTGTCCTCCGGGTGGACCGCTTCAATGAGCTGGGCGGCTTGACGGTGCAACCGCGCCGCGTCGGCGGGCGCCAGTGGCTCCAGGAGCCCTTCCCGCAGCTTGTCGTGGGCGAAGCGCCAGCGGTTGCCGGCGACCTCGAGCACCGCGGCGTCGGCACACCCGCTCAGCCAGCCCTCCAGGTCGAGCGTGGGTGCGGCCGCGTGCAGCAGCTCCTCGTGGAGCTCCCGCCCGAGGATGGCCGCCAGCCGGAGCAGCTCGCGTGCCGCCGGAAGCACCTTCCCGAGACGGCGCTCGATGAGGGTGCGCATTCCTCCGACGAACATCCGGGCGGGAAGGGCGGCACGGCCGATGTGGTCCAATTGCCCGCTCTCCTCCGCCAGCGCCCGGAGCACCTCGACGAGGAAGAAGGGGTTGCCCTCCGTTTCGTGCTCGAGCAGCGAGACCACGCGCGGCTCCCTGCCGGCGGCGCCCATCATCGACTCGCTCAGCACGGAGATCTCCCCGGTCGAGAGCCGCGGCAACTTCAGCACGGGCAGCGAGCCCAGCTCGGCGGGCGGCCGGGGGCAATCATCGTCCCGGTAGCTGCCCACGACGAGCAGCCGCGTCTTCGGCGCCAGGACGGCGAGCCGTGCCAGGAGTGACAGGGTGGCGCTGTCGGCCCACTGCAGATCCTCCAGGAGGAGCACGGTCAGCCGGGGGAGCCGGTTGAAGACATCTTCCACCGTGGTGAGCAGGCGCAGGTGGGCCGCCTCCGCCGCGAGCGGCTCGGGATCCGGGATGTCGCGTTGCAGCAGGGGACCGATGTCTGGCACGAGCGGCTTGAAGATCGACGCCTCCCGCTCATCGAGCCGGGTGAGAAGGGTCAGCCCGCGGAGGATCTCCCGCCAGGGATGGTAGGGGCCGCTGCCGCCGTGGATGGCCTGACCGTGCAGGACCGTCGCACCCCGGACCAGCGCCAGGTTGCGGAGCTCAGCCAACAGGCGGGACTTTCCCACGCCGCTCTCGCCGGCCAACAGCCAGGCTCCTCCCTGCTCCTCCCGCTCGGCCTGGGTGAGGGCCTTGCCGAGCAGCGTCAGCTCCCACTGCCGACCGACGAAGCGTGCGGCTTGCAGGAAACTCTCGCGGGTGGCCGCCGTCTCGATGGGGAGGGTCTGACCCGTTGCCTCGCACAGGGCGGTGATCGCCGCATCGGCGCTCTGGAAGCGCTCCTGGGGATTGGGTGCGAGCAGCTTGCGAAGCACCTGGGTGAGCCCTGGCTCCAAGCTGTCGGGGACTTCGATGCCCCGGCTGTCCTCGTCGTCGTACTCCATGGCGACCAGCTGATAGAGCAACAGGGAGAGGTCCGATTCGCCGCCATGGGACTGGGTGGGCGGCTCATACCTGTCGCGGTAGCTGCCGGGATTCCCGGGGCGCGGCGAGCGCCGCGCGTACGGATGCATCCCGAGGAAGAGCTCGTAGGCGATCACCCCCACCCCGTAGAGGTCCGAGCGCACGGAGGGGGGCTTGCCCCGGAGCACCTCGGGAGCGAGGTAGCCGGGCGTTCCCGACCTCATCGACTCGAGCTGCTGGAACTCGGTCAACGCCAGTCCGAAGTCCAGCAGCTTGACCTGTCCGTCGACCACCAGGACGTTGGCGGGCTTGAGGTCGCGGTGGATGATGCCGCGGCGGTGCAGGTAGAGGAGCGCCTGGAGCATCTGCACCAGCAGGCCGACCCGCGCGTGGAGGGGCTGACCTCGCCCCGCCTCGGTGATTGTCTGGGCGTTCTTGAGGAGCTCGAGGACCAGATAGGGCCGCTGCCGCCCATCGAAACCATAGTCGAGGACGCTGATGATGTTCGGGTGCCGCAGTGAGGCGAGGATCTCGAACTCCCGCGCCAGCGACATGGCCGAGCCGTAGGGCTCTTTGTGGCGATGTGCATACGGGGAGACGCCATACCGGCCCGAGGTCAGTTGCTTGAGCGCCACCCACCCGTTGAGCCGATCCCGTGCGAGGTAGACCTTTCCGAAACCACCCTGGCCCAGCAGTGCGACGAGCTGATAGCGCTGGTCCACGACGCCAAGCAGGCTGGAGTCCGAGCATGGAGCCCCACTGGGGTCACTCCCGCTGTCCCATGATGCTGTGTATCCCCTCATCAGGCCCCCGTTTGCCCGCCCCCACCCACGGGTCCTCACCGACTCGTACGATGGAGTGCTGCTCCTCGGGAGTTGGTGTCACCGGAGGGCCGATGTGAGGTGGCGCGCAGGGCCCGCGGGAGTGCTTGTCTCCCCTCGGACCCAGAGGGTCTAGGGGGCGGGCGCCAGGAGCGAGCGTCTGGCGACGTGCGCGGAGCCGAGGCCCCCGAGGGTGTACCAGGCCACGGTAAAGAACGCGGTGGAGCGCCTGGCGCGACTGGGGCGCTCGCCGAGCCCGAGGTAGGGCGGCAGCACCACGGCGCCCAGGCCCGCGAGCGCTCCCAGGAGGGCCCCCTTCAGGTAGATGCGACGGGGGCGGCCCATGGCCACCAGCGCGTAGTAGAGGGTATTGCTGATGAGGTCTCCCACGAGGCTCTGCTGGTACAGCCTGCGGCCATGTGCGGGGCGCACGCCGAGCCACTTGGACACCTTCTTCAGCGAGCGCATGCCGAGCACGTCCATGCGCGGGGGGTGCTTGAGCACGGTGCGCGCGCCCTGGTGGACGAGCGTGAGGGAGACAGCGCCCGCGAAGCCGGGGCCGAGCGATTTCAAGAAGCCGCGAGATGGGGTGACGAGCTCACTCATGGTGCCCCTCAAGCTAGGCACCCCACCCACCGTATTCCCGCCGGGAATGCCCGCCCGTCTGGTGGCTTGACGGGCAGGTGCCTCCTGGAATTCCAAAGGTTGGGCCAGGAGCGCTGACCCCCGCCGCATCACGGCTCCACGGCGTGGACATGGCCCTCCGCGTCGACGTCGAAGTGGAGGGAGCCGCGATTCTTGCCAATCACGAAGAGGGCATACCGCCCATTTGGCTGGAGGGGCGTTGCTTCCTCCACCGCCTCGAATCCCGAGGGCGCATCTCCATAGGAGAACCGGCTGACGCTGTTTTTGTCGCCAAACGGCTCGGCGCGCAGGTGCCAGACGACATGGCCCTCTCGGTCCAGCACCTGGATGGTGTTGTAGAGCGGGCGCTCCGGGTGCTCCGGGTCCGTGACCAGGAAGTGGGGAGTCGGGAGCCGCTCCTCCTGAGACGCCAGCTCGACCTGGAGTCTTGGCCAGCAGGCGGAGAGCAGGAGGGTGGCGGCGCACAGGAGGCCGAGCCACGGACCCCGAGTTGCTCGCAGCGTGCGCATCACCTAGGGCGCCCCCTTGCCCGCGCGCACCTGCTTGAGTGCGGCCAGCAGGTAGTCCGTGTAGTTGGTGCCTCTGAACTCGAACTGTTTGCCTGGAGGCGGGTTGAAGAAGCCTTTGAGCTGGGCCTGTTGCAGCAGTTCGGCCTGCTGCTCCGGGTTCAGCTCGCTCCAGGACTTCCCCTCACGGATACCCTTCTCGAAGTCGTAGCCGTCTCCGACGTTCTGGCTCAGGAGCGCCTCGCTCATGTAGTCCGTTCCGCCGTTCTGGTGCTGCCAGACATGCGCCATCTCATGCACCAGCAGGTCATCGGTGAGCGGGAGATCATTCGGAGGGATGTAGATGGTGTTGCCATGGGTGAACGCACGGCCTGTGAGGCTGAACAGCCCTGCGTTGCCCTCTTTGATGCGCACGGAGGAGTAATCAATGCTGTCGCCGTAGACCTTCTTGAGGGCGGCAATCTGATCGTCATTCAGCTTGCGGCCCGGCGGCTCTACGCCGATCAACGTCTGCACGGCACTGAGCGCTCGCCCGCCCAGGAGTAGGAACGCGTCGACTGGAGTCTGGATGAAGGTCTTCAAGAGGCCGAGACCCATCTGCTTGAACCCCTCACCGAACTTCCCGGTGAAGAGTTTGCCGACGCCACCAAAGAAGGTGCCGATTCCCTCCCCGGTGTTGCGGGCGGCACCGACCATGGCACTGCCGATCCCCGTTGCCAGGCTGCGCACGCCGTCACCCACGCGCAGGCTGGCCTCCTTCACGACGTTACCGACCGCTTTCGCTGCGGAGCCGACCGCATTGCCGACCGCCTTCGCGGCGGAGCCAACCGCGTTGCCGATAGCTTTGAAGGGGTTCCAGAATTCGACCTCCTTCGCCTTGCCGTCGACGTGGATGATGCCCTTGTCATTCTCGGCCCGGATCTCCGCCACCTGGGCCGATGACAACTTCTCGCCGGACAGGATGCGCCGGAACAGCTCGCCCTCGTCTCCTGGCGTGTCCTTCGCGTTGAGGCGCGCATCGAGATGGTGGCCTGCCTCCTCCACGTAGGTGGACGCGGCCAGCGCTGGGTCCAGCGCCCGGTTGAGAAACACCGTCCCCGACTCGGCGTCATAGGCTCCGTTGGCGCCACCAAGCGTCTCGGGCTCCACCCATTTCACCGGGGGCATCCACTTGAAGTCGCCCGTCAGCGCCCGTTGCCGGTACTGCTCGGCCTGGGCTGCGTCGTACCCCTCTCCGAAAACAGCCCGCATCGTGCCGTGGAACTTGTCCTTGTCCGCCGCCAGCGTGCCGAACTGCTTCTGGAAGGTCGTCTGGACCTCTGGTGTCGTGGAAACGAACGCGTCGGTCGCCACGTGACCAGTCCTGCGGGCCGCCTGTCCTGCCGTGGCGCCGAGGGAGGCGTCTGTTCGCACACCCTCCTGTGCCTTGTTCTTGACGGTGTTGGGCTTCGGGTCTGTCTCAGTGCGGCGGGGTACCTGCGGCGGTATCCTGGAATGGATTCTCATCTCGTCCCCCCCTGGAGGAGAATGAGTCAATTCCATATCCAGCCCAGGTGGCGCAATGCACCCGGAGGGCTGCCCCGAGTCCAACCACCGACACACGGAGGCCATGGCCCTCCGCGCCCCTGGCTGGGACTACTTGAGCTCCGGCACCTTCATGCCGCGCTGGACCGCCGGGCGCGCGCCCACGGTGTCCAGCCAGCGCCGCACGTTCGCCACCGGCTGCATCAGCTCCGGGTAGAACTCCCCCGCGCCCTTGAGCCACGGGTAGGTGGCGATGTCCGCCACCGAGTACTCTGGCGCCAGGAACTCGTGCTGGGCGAGGTGCTTGTCCATCACTCCGAGGATGCGCTCGGACTCCTTGGAGTAGCGCTCGATGGCGTACGGAATCCGCTCCTTGGCGGCGCGCTTGAAGTGGCCGAGCTGTCCGAGCATCGGGCCCACGGCGCTCATCTGGAACATCAGCCACTGCACCGCCTCGGTGCGCCCGCGCACGTCCGCCGGCAGCAGCTTCTCCGTCTTCTCCGCCAGGTAGAGCAGGATGGCCCCGGACTCGAAGACGGAGAACGGCTTACCGCCCGGACCCTGCGGGTCGACGATGGCCGGAATCTTGTTGTTGGGGTTGATGGCGTTGATGGCAAGGAACTCGGGCTTGAACTGGTCGCCCTTCATGATGTCCACCACGTGGACGTTGTAGGGCAGCCCCAGCTCCTCCAGGGCGATGGACACCTTGCGCCCGTTGGGCGTGGTGAACGTGTAGAGGTCGATCATCGTCCCACTCCCGTCAGCTCGGCGCTGCGCTGCCACAGCTTCTCGGTGGCGGCGTCGTCCTGGGCGGCCTTGGACTCCTTCGCCACCTTGCTCTTGATGAAGTACTTGCCGCTCACGCCATCCACCTCGGGCGAGGAGGCCAGGAACACCGAGGTGCGGGCGCCGCCCTCGGCCGACAGCATGAAGGGCGCGGTCAGCTTCACCAGGTGCTTGAAGAAGCCCTCGGAGTTGAGGCCGAAGCCGGTGCGCACCACGCCCGGGTGCAGGCTGTTGGCCGTCACCTTCGTGCCCTCCAGCCGCCGCTTCAACCCCCGGGTGAAGAGGATGTTGGCCAGCTTCGAGTTGCCGTAGACCTTCATGGTGCTGTAGCCGCGCTCGGCCTGCGGGTCGTCGAGGAAGTCGACCGAGCCGAGGCGGTGGGCCTCGGAGGAGACGTTCACCACGCGCGCCGCGCCGCTGGACTCGAGCAGGCCCAGCAGCAGGTTCGTCAGCAGGAAGTGGGAGAGGTGGTTGGTGGCGAAGGTGGCCTCCAAGCCATCCGGCGTCAGCTTGCGCCGGTCGATGACGAGGCCCGCGTTGTTGAGCAGCACGTCCAGCTTCGAGTACTTGCGCTGGAAGTCCCGCGCGAGCTGGCGCACGGAGGCCAGGGAGGTGAGATCCGCGAGCATCAGGTCCAGCTTCGCGTCGGGGACGGTGCGGCGCACCTCCGCGAGCGCGGCCTCACCGCGGCCCTTGTCACGCCCCGACAGCACCACCGTGGCCCCCTGGCGCGCGAGCGCCCGGGCCGACTCCAGCCCGATGCCCGAGGTGGCTCCGGTGATGAGACACACCTTCCCTTCCATGGTTCCCGGCGTCATCCGCTGTCGCCCTCCCGCAAATCCTGAGCTGAGGGCCCTCTCTAATCCGCCAGGTGGCCCGCGCGCATGTGGGCGCGCGGGCCGGAAGGGGGTTCAGGCGTTGGGAAGGGAGGGACGCTCCTCCTGGATGGTGGGCGGAGAGGCCTCCTGACGCCCCGTGGTGGCCGAGCCGTACAGGTGGCTCTCCAGGAACCAGAGGTCCTGCTCCACCTCGCCGAGCACCTGGGTGAACAGGTCCTCGGTGACCGGGTCGTTGAGGTCCGCGGTGCGCTGGATGCCCTCCCGGACGGCGGAGGCGTAGCGGGCGACGCGATCCACGAGGACGCGGATGTGGTCGTCGCCGTTGACCGCGCTCAGGTCATACTCCTCCAGCTCGCTGTTCTTGGCGGCCAGGCGGATGGTGCCCTGGGCATAGCCTCCGAGGGCTCCGGCGCGCTCGGCGAACTTGTCCGCGTGCGCGCGGACGTGATCGGCGACGTCGTCGAAGAGCTCGTGGCGGCTGATGAAGTTCCTGCCGCGGATGTTCCAGTGGGCCTGCTTCACCTGCCAGTGCAGGTCGATGGCGGTGGCCAGACAGCTGTTGAGCAGCTCGATGAGATCCGCGCGGGCCTCGCGTGGGAGATTGATGTGGCTGGGGAACTTCGTGGTCATACGCGTCCCTCGTGATGGTTCCGCCCGGGCGGCGAGCCGCCGGGTTTGCCATGACGGTGGGGACGGAGTGGGCCCACGCCAACCGGGAGCTGCCCCGCCCGGAGGGCAGGCGGGCGTGGGCACGAGAGGCTCGGGTTACCTGCCCGAGGGGGCCGACAGCGCCTCCACCGTGGCGGAGATGACGGCCGGGCTGCTCAGCATGAGCTGGTGCAGGGGCACGAGGAAGGTGCGCTCGGTGGCGCCCGGCAGGCGCGCGCTCTGGGCGGGGACGACGGTGCTGTCGAGCGGCGTCCAGAAGGAGAAGACCTCGGTGTCGCCGAAGGGGTTCTCATGGCGGTTCAGCTCGCGCAGGAAGTCGCTGTCCGGGCGCATCTGCACCAGGGCCGGGTCCCTCTTCAGGTACGCCATCCGCGTGCCATGGTGCGGCCCCGAGATGGAGACGAAGCGCCGCACGCGCGGCTGGCCTCCCAGCGCCTGCATCCAGTAGCGCGTGGACAGCGTGCCCTGGCTGAAGGCCACCACGTCGATGCGCTCGGCGCCGGTGCGCTGGCGCAGGCCCTCCGCCGCCCGGCGCACCTGGTACGCCATCACCTCGAGGGGCAGCTGGCCGTTGTTGGGGTGCAGGCGCACCGCGTGGAGCCGCTCCTCCGGCCAGCCCGCCTCCTGGAAGGCGTCGAGCATCGCGAAGAAGGCGCCCGGGGTGTCATCGGTGCCGTGCACGAACAGCACGGGCACGCGCTCGGTGGGCCGCGCCGGGGGGACGGTGGCACAGCCCATCAGGACGGCGAGCAGCGCCAGCACGAGGGCCCGGGGAGTGCGCGGAGCGGAGACGCGAAGCGGATTCAAGTGGGGGCTCCAGGGCGGTGGGGAGGGCCCCGGGTGTATCAGGTCTCCAGCAGGACGAAATCCACCACGGTGCGCCACAGGCGCTCGAACTGGAGCCGGCGGAAGCCGGAGCCCGAGATGAGCCAGTCCACGTGCGGCGGCCGGTGCGCGGGCTGGTCGAAGTGGCCGATGGCGTCCAGGTGATCCGCCCGCACCGCCGTGAGCACCCGCCCGTAGACCTGCGAGCGCGTCGGGACGATGCCGTCACAGGCCTGCGGCCCTGGCAGGGCCCCATAGGCCTCCACCAGCGCCGCCGTCTGGGCCGGGGTGTGAGGGGGAATCGCCGTGAGGGGCATGTTCTGCGCCCGTCCGTAGAGGAAGGAGTACACGGTGTGCGTGAGCTGGGCGTATGGGTCCAGTCCCGCGCTCCACCGCGTGCGCAGCGACGGCGCCCGCGCCTGGGTGATGACCGAGCCGTAGCGCACCCCGGGCCGGTCCTGCGTGCCCGCGTTGAAGAGGTCGATGCCCTCGGGGGTGAGCTGGGGGATGAGGGAGGCGTCGTTGCCCACGTCACCCAGGAAGCGGACCAGCTCCTCCCGGCGCTCGGTGGAGAAGTCCCCCAGGAGCTGCTCGAAGAGCTGGTCCAACAGGGTGGGGCGGAAGCCGAGCTGCTCGTCCCAGCGCGTCAGCAGGCTGCCGAGCCGGAAGGCCACGCGCAGCGGCAGCCGGCCGAAGCGCAGCACGTACACGGTGAAGAGCGACAGCAGCTGCAGCAGCTTCTGCCCGAAGAGGCCCAGGAAGAAGGAGGCCAGCGGCGTGCCCGCATGCGGGGTGGACACCGTCACCACCGTGCGCACCCGCCGGGCGAAGCGCTCCAGGTCCACGTCCTCGCCCAGCGAGGCGCTCGGGCTGACGAAGAGCCGCGCGTCCAGTCCCCCGGTCGAGTGGCCGATGAGGTGGATGGGACCGTCATCGTCCTTCACGCTGGCTTCGATGGCCTTGTGGAGATCCGCGGCGCGCAGGCGGATGGAGCCGGTGGGGTGGGAGAGCACCTGCACCACCTCGACCTCCACGCCGCGACGGGCCAGCTCCGCCACGAAGTAGTCGCGCACGTGCCCGAAGTAGAGCAGCTCTCCCAGGTTGGCGAAGCCGAAGAAGCCGGGAACCAGATAGATGTAGTGCTTCGTCGCCATTCGGCCCAACCTTCCGCAGTCCCCGCCCCCAACTCAAGCCCGACGTGCATCCGCGGCGCGCGCGGGTTGACGGCGCACCATTCCCGGGCAACAACGCGGGGCTCCTCTCTCCTCACCGGAAGGAACGCTTGCCCTTGCACCGATTGCTCGCCCTCGGCTTCCTCTTGGCCCTCCCCGCCGCCGCCGAGGA
>NZ_DASVSO010000734.1:0-3479 GCF_036388035.1 Archangium sp. | reverse complement strand
GCAGGACGACTTGAAGTGGCTGGACGAGCGGCCGGGGCGCAAGGTGCTGGTGCGCGGCAACCACGACTACTGGTGGGGCGACTCGGCGGGAAAGCTGCGCAAGGTGCTCGAGCCCTACAAGACGCTGGAGGGCTTCCTGCACAATGGAAGCGCGTTCGTCATCGGCCGGTGGGTGATCGCCGGCACGCGGCTGTGGACGGCCCCCGAGGCTCCGCCGATGCCGGGCGGGGAGATGGGCGACGAGTCGGGGGACTCGGGATTCGTGGAGCGGGAGACGCGGCGGCTGGCGCTGTCCCTCGCGGACGCGGAGAAGAAGGAGAAGGAGAGCGCCGAGCCGCTCACGCGCGTGGTGGCGGTGCACTTCCCGCCGGTGTACGCCAACGAGAAGCCCACCGCCTTCAGCGCCCCCATCGAGGCGTTCAAGCCGAAGGTGTGCGTCTACGGCCACCTGCACGCGGGAGGCATCCCGGCCGGCTTCACGGGGGAGCGGGCCGGGGTGCGCTACGTGCTGGCCTCCTGCGACGCGGCGGGCTTCTCGCCGGTGCTGCTGGACGAGTAGCTCAGGGCGCGGCGGAGATGGGCCCCCAGGGGAGCGCGCTCCCCGTGGGACGGCACTCGCGCCAGGCCTGCCCGCTGTCGTGCACGGGCGCCCCGTTGCGCTCCAGCGGCACGCCCACCGGGCAGATGCCGCGGGTGATGTTGCCCGCCGTGTCACGCACCTCGAAGTGGAGCGAGTACACGCGCCCATCCCCCCCGTTGGAGCGGTCCGCGCGGACCTTCACGGTGGTGGCGTCCACGAAGACGACATCCGGCTCGGCCCCGCTCTGCGGCTCGTCGGAGGAGACGCAGGAGATGGAGGCGGAGGCGCCCGTCTGGGTGAGCCCGCCGCTGCACTGGTCGTGCACGGTGATGCAGTCCTCGAGGCGCACGGTGCGGAAGCCCTGGTCCGCGGGCCAGAAGGGCGCGGGCGGCGCCACGGTGACGGTGGGAGGCCGCTGGTCCACCACCTCGATGATGGAGGTGCACGAGGCCTCGTTGCCCGAGGAGTCCTTGGCCGTGTAGCGCACGGTGTTGGTGCCCAGCGGGTACCAGTCCGGCGTCGGGCCGGAGACCTGGGCGCCGGTGCAGGAGTCGAAGGCGGTGGCCACGCCGGGGTCGATATAGGCGGAGTTGCGGCTGGTGCACTCGGCGACGATGCGCTCGGGGCACGCCACCAGGGGCGCCTGGGTGTCCACCACCGTCACGGTGGGCGCGCACGTCGCGGTGTTGCCGGACGCGTCCGTCGACGAGTACGAGAGCGTGTGCGAGCCGAGCGGCAGGGTGACGGCCTCGGGCTGCGTCACACTCGCGGGGCCGCAGTTGTCGGTGGCGCTGGCCTGCGGCGGCGACACGAGGGCGCGGCCCTGGCCGGAGCACTCCACGCGGAAGTCGGCGGGGCAGGCGAGCGCGGGAGCCTCGCAGTCACGCACCGTCACCTTGGACCAGCAGGAGTCGTGCGCCTTGCCATCCGAGACGGTGGAGCAGACGCCGTGCGTGCCCGGGGCATAGGGGCCCCGCGGGTGCAGGTCCCACGACACCGCGTCCCCATCCGGGTCCGTGGCGGTGGCCAGGTCCGTGACGGTGGCGACGCACACGCCCGGGTCGGTGCAGACGGACACATCCTTGCACGTGGCCTCGGGCGCGCGGTTCTCCTTCTGGCACGAGGCGCTGCACCCATCCCCTCCATTGAAGTTGCCGTCGTCGCAGGACTCGCCCGGGTCGACACGGCCGTTGCCGCACACGTTCTCCTTCTGGCACGAGGCGCTGCACCCATCCCCGTCCTTCGCGTTGCCGTCATCGCAGGACTCGCCCGAGTCGACGCGGCCGTTGCCGCACGGGTTCTCCTTCTGGCACGAGGCGTTGCAGCCGTCCCCGGGCCTCACGTTGCCGTCGTCGCAGGCCTCGCCGGGGTCCACGGTGCCGTTGCCGCACACCTGGCAGTCCTTGTCCTGCCCGTCCACCGCGCCGTCGCCGTCGTTGTCCCGCCCGTCGGCGCAGTTCTCGGCGGTGAGGATGACGGCGGAGCCACCGAGCATCACCGGCCTGCCGGCGTGCGGGCTGAAGGCCTCGTCGTTGTAGGCGAGCACGTGCAGGCCCGAGAAGCCGCTCGGCCCGGTGAAGACGTTGTGGAAGGACTTGTGGCTGAGCTCGTAGGCGGTGAGGGTGGGCGCGAACTCCCGCAGCTCCGCGGTGGGCTCCGCCACGTCGAAGGGCAGGTCCGCCGTCTCCAGCGGCATGGGGAGGAAGCCCCACCCCCCGGGGACCTCGGCCTGGGTGAGGGCGATGAGCGAGCCGCCCTTCTCGTTGATGAACCGGGCGAGCTCCGGCTGACGCGCGTTGAGCGCGGCGATCTGCCGCGTGTTGATGCCGCCCTGGGTGTGCCGCTCCGCCGAGGGCAGGTAGACGAGGGCGAAGCGGTTGAAGTCCACGTGGGAGATGTCCTCGAGCGTGCGCACGTGGGTGACGCGCGCGCCGGGGCCACCGTTGGCGGTGTCGTTCCAGCTGTTGAAGGCGACGAGGGCCTGGGCGCCGTTGACGCCCAGGGCGAGGATGCCGGTGCCACCCGAGCGCGAGCGCGTCAGGGCGGAGCGGAAGAGCGAGGGGTAGAGCCCACCACAGCCCTTGGCCTCGCAGTGCCACAGGTCGTCGGCGTCATCGCCCGTCACGACGACGAAGCCACCCCGGGTGGGCCCGGTGGAGGGCGGCTGGGAGGAGGGAGTCGAGGGGGCCGGGGCGCTCTCCAGGACGGGGGCGGCGTCGTGGATGGCGGTCTCGTTCCACTCCTCGTAGTAGCCCCCGCAGCCGGACACGAGGCCGACGAGAGACAGGAAGGACAGGCATACACCGAGGCCTGGAAAGGCGCTGGGCAGGCGAGCAGGCGGGCAGGTATCGCGCATGGAGTTTCCCCAACGTGGGCAACGAGGCACCCACGCTGGGCAAATCAGTAGTGACGCAAGGCCATGCGCGAGGAGCTTGCGTGGAACGCAATGTCCAGCGGGAGCGGCCCCTGCGTCGGCCCGTGGACGAACACGGGGGTGCTCGCGTCCACCACGGACGTTCATCCTGCCCCGAAGGGCTGTAGCAATGTCCCGGACGAACGATTCTCAAGCTGAGACAAACCGAGACGGTCGCGAGGGCGGGCAGGCGTGGAGCGGGCGCGTCCAGCGGGCTCGGCGCGCTCGAGCCGGCCCCTTGCGTCCGGAATCCATCGCTTTCCTCCAGGTTGCCTACAGGTAGGCCAACCTCCTGGATTCTCTCGGGTCGGGGTTTCTGCTCACATGCCCTCCGCCACGACGTGGTGGGTGGAGACGCTTTGGGAGCAGGAGCACCACAGGCACGCGCGCAGGACTCCGGCACCCCGGACACCGAGCGGCTGATGCTGCTCGCGGACGCGTCCCATCAGCTCGCCGACGCCGGCCTCGAGCCCCTCGCCGTGCTGG
>NZ_DASVSO010000733.1:0-1567 GCF_036388035.1 Archangium sp. | reverse complement strand
CACTGAGGAGGGCGAAGACGATCTCCAGGACGATGAGGAGCACGACGGTGAGCTCGAGGGTGTGGCTCCGGTCGGTGTCCACCTCGCCCTTGAGCAGCCCGTACGTCTGCGCGAGCAGCTGCTGCTTGCGCGTCACCGAGGCCTGCCAGGCGGGGATGCGCATGCGCTTGACGGCGGCCTCGTACACCTTGGCCAGGTAGAAATCGCCAATGATTTTGAGGCTGTTCTCCACGCGCTCGATGAACTCGTTGAGGTCCACCAGGGTGGCGAGCGTCTCGCGGGCCAGGGCGCGGTAGGGGCTGCGGAAGAGGGCCCGGAAGCCGTGGCGCCGGGACTGCACCTGGTCATGGATGCGGGCGATGTGGGCGTCCAGCTGCTCGTCGTAGTAGCGGAACTCCAGCAGCTGGGCGTTGGCCACCTCCAGCAGATCCGGAATGTCGCTGGAGCCGGAGGGCTCGTAGACGAAGGCGCTGTTCCAGTCCACGACGACCAGGTCCTCCACGGTGTAGCTGAAGCGGGACTGGGTGACGGCCTCGCGCTCGCGCTGGGAGAGCGGTTTGGTGTCCACCTCGCCCAGCAGCACCCGGGCGAGGTCCGCGCGGGCCATTACCTCCTCGGCGGAGGGGTTGCCCTGAATCCGCTCGACGAAGAGGACGGTGTAGCTCTCGTTCTGGTCCCACAGGTGCGGCCCCTGGATGGCCGGGGCGATCATCTTGCGCACCGACTCGATGAGCTCCAGGGCGAGCTCCTCCAGGGCCACACTGTCGTACAGCTCATCGGCGAGCGCGGTGAGCGTCTCGTAGGAGGTGCCCGAGGGGACGGGGACGCGCAGGATGATGGAGGCGGCGCCGTGGTCGAAGAGGCGCGCCGTCACGTCCACGGTGACGGGCCCGTGGCGCAGGGCGAAGGGGCGCCGCCCCAGCTCGAAGGCCAGGGGCGGGTTGGGCAGCTGGAGGTACTGGCTGTTCTCCCGGCCGAGCTTGAGGCGGCGGGTGTCCGAGGTGAGGACGCGGCGGGCCTGCTCGAGGTTGATCTCCTCGGCGATATCAAAGGTGCGATAGCAGAGGACGTGAGCCTTCTCGAAGACGAGTGGAGCCGCGGCCGTCATAAGAGGCCGCAGCTTAGCGACTCACTCGGCCCACAGGAGGCGCAACGACAGCGCCAGCGCGCCGAAAGGTTCGGCACGAACGGTCTCCGTGCCCGAGTGCAGGGCACGCAACGAGTAGCGACGGCCGTCGAGTTCGAGCTCCTCCAGGGTGCGCACCTCCGGGTCCACCAGCCACACATGGCGGATGCCCTCGCGGGCGTAGAGGGGCAGGAGCTGGGCGCGCTCCTCGGGGTGGGAGAGCACCTCGCACACCCAGTCGGGGGCGAGCGCGATGCCGGAGGCGCCCCGGGGCAGGCGGGGCATGTGCTCGCGCCGCCAGCCCATCAGGTCCGGGGCGAGGACGCTCTGGCCGAGGTGGATTTCCAACCCGGAGAGCAGGAGCCAGGAGCCGGGGATGCCACGGCCGGCGCCGTAGGTGGAGATGAGCTCCGCGCCGAGCTGGGAGGTGGCATAGGCGTG
>NZ_DASVSO010000732.1:0-5319 GCF_036388035.1 Archangium sp. | reverse complement strand
AGGCCCTGCCCACCACCTTCTTGAGGAAGCCCCAGAAGCGGCCAGAGCGCTCCTTGAGATCCTGCCCGCGGCGCTCCTCGGCCGCCTTCGCCGCGTCCGAGGCCACGCCCAGCCGCTGCCGCAGCTCGTCCGGCGTGTAGCGCGTGGCCAGCGTCGCCTTCACTTCCTTGCGCGTCGAGTACTCCTGCGCGTTCACATGCAGCACGCACTCCGCGTCCAGCCGCAGCGTCACCGCCACCCGCACCGAGCCCTTCGGCCCCTTGGGCAGCCCCTCCAGCCGCACCGTCCCCAGGTACTCGTTCGCCGCGATGTGCGGGTCCTCGCCCTGGAAGACGGACAGCTCCATCACCTCTTCGTTGTCCCGCGTCGTCGAGATGGCGAACGAGCGCTGCGCCGGCAGCGGCGTGTTGCGCTCGATGACGCGCGTGAAGGCGCCTCCCGGCATCGCCACGCCGATCGTCATCGGCAGCACGTCGATGAGCACCACGCTCGTCACCTTGTCCACCGCGCTCGAGTACAGCGCCGCGCCCAGGGCCACCGCCTCGTCCGTGTTCACGCCCGCGTGCGGAGGCTTGCCGAACACCTCCTTGAGCTTCTCGCGCACCAGCGGCATGCGGCTCTGCCCACCCACCAGGAGGATGTCGTCGATCTCCCCGGGGCGCAGCTTGGCGTCCAGCAGCACATCGCGCACCACGTCCAGCGTGCGCATCACCAGCGGCAGGCACACCTTCTCCATCTCCGCGCGCGTGAGCGTGACGTGTAGGTCCCTCGGCTGCCCCGCCTCGTCCATCATCAGCATCGGGATGTGGATTTCGTAGGAGCTGCTCTCCGAGAGCGCCACCTTCGCGCGCTCGGCCGCGTCCGTCACTCGCGACAGCGCGATGCGGTCTCCCTGGAAGTTCACCTTCTCCGTCTGCTGGAAGCGCTCCAGCAGCAGATCCACCAGGAGGCTGTCGAAGTCCATGCCGCCCAGGAAGATGTCGCCGCCCGTGGACAGCACCTCGAACACGTTCTTGTCGATGCGCAGGATGGTCGCGTCGAAGGTGCCGCCGCCCAGGTCATAGACGAGCACCTTCTTGGCCATGTCCCGGTTGAGCCCGTAGGCCAGCGCCGCCGAGGTGGGCTCGTTGAGGATGCGCTCCACCTTCAGCCCCGCCATCCACCCCGCCCGGCGCACCGCCTCGCGCTGCGGCTCCGAGTAGTACGCCGGCACCGTCACCACCGCGCGCTCCACCTTCTGCCCCAGGTGCTGCTCCGCCAGCTCCTTGCACTCGCGCAGGATGATGCCCTGCACCTCCTCCAGCGACAGCACGTTCTCGCCCATCCGCACCGCGGCGCGGCCGCGCGTGTCGGGGACGATTTGGTAGTGGAAGCGCTCGCGCACCTGGTTCACCACCGCGCTGTCGAAGGGGCGGCCCACCAGGCGCTTCGCGCCGTAGATGGTCTGCTCGGGGCGCAGCAGCACCTGGCTCTTCGCGCGGTGGCTCACCAGCAGCTTGCCCTGCGTGGACAGCGACACCACCGAGGGGATGGTGTTGTAGCCCTCGCGCGAGCGCAGCACCGTGGGCTTGTTGTTCGTCACCACCGCCACGCACGAGTTGGTGGTGCCCAGGTCGATGCCGATGACCGGGCCCTTGCCCTCCAGCGTCGCGGGCGGCGTGAGGAAGACGGTGCGCACCTGGCCCGGCGAGCTCTTGGGCTCGGGGGCCAGCGGGGCGGCGGGCTTCGCGGCTGGCGCGAGCACGGGGGCCGCGGTCCGCGTCACCGGGGGAGGCGGTGCCGGAGCAGGGGGCGCGGCCGGAGCCACGGGACGCACGCCAGAGGGCTCGGGCTTCCTGGGCGGAGGCCTGCGCTGGGGTTGCCCCGCCACGGGCCGGGCGAACTCGAGCGGCTCGTCATCGTCGGACGACTCCAGCTCCAGCTCCACCGCGCTGCTGGACTGCCCGGTGCGCATGGGCTGCTGCGCGGGTGGGGGCACGGACGTGGCCGCCGCCGAGAGGTCCAGGTCGAACTCCTGTCCCCCGCCGGGCTGACGCAAGGCGGCCGTCACGGCGGGGGGCACCTCCAGCGTCGGCCTCGAGAAGACATCCGGCGCGGGCGTGCTGGCGATGAGCTCGTCGATCGGAATGTCCACGGCGGTGACGGGCGGAGGCGGGGGCGGCCCGCCAGGCTGGTTCGGACGCGCACCCGCCGGCGGTTTCGCCACGGGAGTTCCTGAAGCCACCGGCGCCCCGGAGGGAGCCCTCGCCATGGGAGGAACCATCGGAGCGGCGGGCGGCCTCACGGGCGCCACAGGCAGAGCGGCCACGGACGGCGGCGGGGCGGCCGTCCGCGGAGCCTCCACCGCGGGCGCCTCGCCCTTGCGCTGCAACATCCGCTCGACGAGCGCCTGGGAGGCCGGCTCCAGCTCCGTGAACTGGATGCCCATGCCCGGGGGGCCGGACAGGTCCTCGGGCGGCCGTACCCAGCGCACCACCGCCGAGCCTCGCAGCACCCGGACTCCGTCGGCGATCCGCACCTCGAACTTCACCGGCGTGCCCACCGGCTGCGGCTCGCGCGAGCGGATGAACATGCCCCCGGGGCTGAGGTTGACGGCGAACTCCTCGACGAAGCTGCCGATGTTCGTGTGCTTGAGCTTCACGAGCAGACCCACGGACTTGCGATCCGTGGCGCGCCGACTCTCATCCATAGGATCTGACTGTCGCGGGTCCGTCCGGCTCGCTCAAGTCTTTATCTTCTCTCTCGCCCTCCTGGCGGCCTGTCATCCCATGACAGGTGGGCTCATGGGCGACTCCCGCCCACGCCCCTTCCCCGTGCGATGTCCCTGGAAGGTCGACCGCCTGGGAACCTGACAGGTCGTTCTCACCTCTTGGGAAAAGTACAGGCGGGGCACCCTCAGGGGCCGAGCAGCCGCAGGAAGGCCTCCTGGTCCCACGCGTCCCCCGCGCCCCCGTGTCGCTGGTGGCCGAGCAGCATGAGGCCCCGACCCGGGACGAAGCCCAGCGCGGTGCCCACCACCGGGCAGCCGCCCTCGGAGCACTCGCCGGGGGACAGCGTGCGCTCGTCGCGCTGCGTTCCCTCTGGCGCGTACGCGCTCAACACGCCGCCACAGGCCGCTACCACCTGCGCCCGGTCGTCCACCGTCACCACGGGCGGCGCGGGCCGCGCGCCACACGCGAGCGAGTGGAGCCAGTGCTCGGCCCCGTCCGGCCCCGCGGCGAGCGCGAAGGCCCCCGAGCCGGTGAGCGTCGTCCCGCCCCACGGCAGGGAGCCGCGGAACTCGCCCACCAGCGCCACGCCCCCGTCCGGGGCTGGCTTCACTCCGGTGACGTGGCCCTCCACCCCCCGCACCTCCTTGCCCCACGCGAGCCGTCCATCCGATGTGAAGGCGAGCAGCACCAGGCCCCGTCCATGGGCGGTCCCGAAGGTGCGGCCGTCCACCGTGAGCGTGCCGACGAGGCGGCCGGCGAGCAGGGCCTGGCCGGAGGGCAGGAATGTCACCGCGTGCAGTGCCGTCCCCTCGGCCACCGGATCGAGCTGCCGCGTCCAGCGGAAGACGCCCTCGGCATCGTGGTGGGCGAGCACCGGGAGATGGCCCTCCGGCACCCACTCCTCGGCCGCGACGAGCACGCCGCCCTCGCCGTCCGCCGCCACCCCGTACACCTTCTGTCCCACGCGCCGCTGCCAGAGGGCCTGGCCGTCGCCGGAGAACTTCACCAGGAAGCCGTCGTTGGCCGCGCCCAGGCCGAAGTCCAGCGGGTACAGGAAGGCGTTGCCCGTGAGGAAGAGCTCCCCCGAGGGCGCGACCGCCACGCTCGGCGAGGCCACGCGCATGCGGGAGAACTCGCGCGTCCACCGCACCTGGCCGTCCGGGGCGTACCGGGCCAGGGTGAGGGCCCGACGCTCGCCGGGGACGGGCTCCCGGTCCTCGTCCATGCGCGGCGAGGAGAGCCACACCACGGAGATGTCCCCCGTGCCGTCCACGGCGAGCCCCGTGCCGGTGTCGTCCTGCGGCCCGCCGAGGCGGTGGAACCAGGACGCGACCTGGGGCGCGGGCTCCTCCGGTGCGGGCGAGCCTGACTCCGGCCTCGGGTCGGACGGCAGGCGGGAGGGCTCCGAGGTGGGCGGCTCGAGGGCCACCGCGACCGGAGCGGGGCTCGGCGGCTGGGGCTCGGGCGTGCCCGTCGGCTCGTCCCCCGAGCCCCCGCATCCCACGGCCAGCGCCAGCAGCGCGGCGGGCAGGAACCGGCTCCCCGGACGGGCGGTGTGTACTCCTGACTCTCGGTGCATGACTCTCCCCACCTGTCCTCCCGGCCCGCGAGGCCCGGAGACTCGAACCGGCGGAAGGTAATGGGGTCATTTCCCACCGCATCCCCCCTCGTCCGGAGATGTCCAGGCCCCCCCGGAGGGCAGGGAGCCACTCTCGGATGTCGTGGAGCGGACGAACGGCCGATGGCAGGAATACAGGGGGGCCAGAACGGTTGGCAGCCCACGTTCGAGCCGCGCCCCCGACGCGAACCCCTTGGTCCGCGCGCCGCCCGCGATTAAGAAAACCCCTCCCATGGAAAACGCCGCCCCCATCACGCCGCCGCCCGCCCCGGAAGCCACCAGCGAGGACCTCCAGGCCGTCGAGGAGCTCGCCCGGGCCAAAGCCCAGATCCTCGCGCAGATCGAGAAGCGCGTCGTGGGTCAGCGGGACGTGGTGGAGCACCTGCTCATCGCGCTCTTCGCCCGAGGCCACTGCCTCTTCGTGGGCGTGCCCGGCCTGGCCAAGACGCTGCTCATCTCCACGCTGGCGGACGTGCTCAACCTGTCCTTCAACCGCATCCAGTTCACCCCGGACCTGATGCCCTCGGACATCACCGGCACGGACATCCTGGAGGAGGACAAGGCCACGGGGCACCGCGCCTTCCGCTTCCTCAAGGGCCCGCTCTTCGCCAACATCATCCTCGCGGACGAGGTGAACCGCACCCCGCCCAAGACGCAGGCGGCCCTGCTGCAGGCCATGCAGGAGTACCGCGTCACCGCCGGCGGCCGCACCTACCCGCTGGAGCTGCCCTTCCTCGTCTTCGCCACGCAGAACCCCATCGAGCAGGAGGGCACCTATCCGCTGCCCGAGGCCCAGCTCGACCGCTTCATGTTCAAGGTCCTCGTCGGCTACCCGACGGCGACGCAGGAGTTCGTCGTCGTCGAGCGGATGACCACCGGGCACGAGACCCCGGCGCCGGTGATCGACGTCGACACGCTGCTCGGGTTCCAGCGGGCGGCGGACGCGGTGTACGTCGACCCGCAGATCATCGAGTACGCGGTCCGGCTCAG
>NZ_DASVSO010000731.1:0-1810 GCF_036388035.1 Archangium sp. | reverse complement strand
GGGATGCTCCCTCCGCCGCTCAACAAGAGGAAACATCTGGAAGAGGAAACATCTGGGGGAGTGGGCAGCCGTCCCATCCGCGCCCGCTCCCCCAGGGCCGGGTCGCCGGGCGGTCAGGCTCCTTCGCGCTGGTCGCTCCGGACGCCCTCGCGAGGCCTACGGCTGCACCGGTGTCTGCTCCCAGATGCGGTTGCGCAGCGCGCCCTCGATGAAGGCCAGGTGCCGCTGCTCGTCCGAGAAGTTACGCTCGATGATGCGGCGGGCCTCGTCGCTCCAGTCCTCGCTCAGGGCCATCTGATAGGTGCGGTTGGTGAGCACCTCGTTGCCCCGCATCGCCTGGAGCGCGGCCTCGTTGCCCATCATCGAGGTGACGGCGGTGAAGCCCTTGAGGAGGAAGCCCTTCAAGTCCGGCTTCTGCGTCGGGGTGCCGCCCAGCATCGTCACCACCCGCGACAGGTCCTGGATGTGGCGCACATGGTCCTGCTGGAATGCCCGCAGGCTCATGCGCAGCGACTCCACGTCGACGCGGGTGATCGCCGCCTCGTAGGCCCCCACCGCGTCGTAGTCGAGCGCGATGAGGTCATTGAGCCGCTGGATCATCCTGTTCAGGTCCATCGCCGCCATGCCTGTCCTCCTCCTGCCTCGCGCGGAACGTGCCGCGCCGCCGAAAGCTGGGGTGGAGGGCGAGGGGCCTCAAGGGGCATGGGCCGACACTTCCCCACGTCCCGGAGGATTGGCCGACCGGCGAGCGGGGGGACACACCTGACACCCGGCGGACGGTGTCCTTCCCCGGAGGACCATGGACCCCGTGCTCCCAGGGAGCACCCACACTCCCGGTATTTTCCGCATCCAGGTGGAAACTTTTGGGGACTCCCCGCGATAATCGGGAATCATGAGGATCCAGCGCCCGAGCACCCCCCCCATCCAGACCACGCGGACGGAGTCCAAGCCGCCCGTCGCGCCGAAGAACGAGGTTCGCGCGCCGGCCACCGCCTCGCCCGCCGCCACCGCGCGCTCCACCGACAGCTTCGAGCCCGCCAGGGCGCCCCAGACGGCCACCGCCACGGGCTCGGCCCGGAGCAACGCCGCCCGCAACCTTCCCGCCGAGATCCAGACCGGCACCAAGGACTACTACAAGCAGCGCCACGACGACTTCGTGCGCCGCAACCCGGGGATGACCCCGCCCGCGTACTACCTGGAGTACGGGCAGAAGTACTGCGACCGCTTCTCCAGCCTCGGGCCCAAGGACCTGACCCCCAAGGGACTCGAGTGGCGCGACAAGACGCTCAAGGCCCTGCAGGATGCCATGGAGACCAAGCGCATGGAGGACCCGGCGGGCTTCGCTCAACTCGAGCGCGACCCGGCGGCCTTCAAGAAGTTCGCCTACGACTCGCACCCGGACGCCTACGTGGACTCCGGCCTCTACAAGCTGCCGGCGCAGGACATGCTCAAGATTGGCACCACGCCGGACCTCAAGGACCTGCTCACCAAGGACGGCGTGCGCCAGGTGGCCGTCGCCCTGAGCAAGATGAAGCCCGAGGACATGGTGAACGTGGCCAAGGCCTCGCTCAAGGAGCTGTTCAACGACCTCAAGCCGTCGTTCCCCCCGCTCATCAAACTGCCCAAGCTATCGCTTCCCTGGTAGCGGGCGGGCTGGCATCTTCCACGTCGCATTCCTGATTCGCCGAGGTTGACGCGTGCCGGAGAAAGACTGGGAGAGGCTGGGAGCGCTGTCGGAGGGTTTGAAGGCGGGAGCGGTCGCCGCGAGCCGTGAGGGCTTCGGCCTCGTCGGCGCCGTGGCGGAGCCGTC
>NZ_DASVSO010000730.1:0-5496 GCF_036388035.1 Archangium sp. | reverse complement strand
TCGCAGCTGTCGAGTGGCCTGACGGGAAGAAGAAAGAAGTAAGCAACTATCTGAAGGGATATACGCGGAGCATCCTTCAGGGAAATGCTTTCATCAAGGACTTCCGGAGCCTGGATTCTTCCAACAAAGCGTTTCGCCAGTGGGATCCCATCTTCCTTCCTCACAAGGCAATCTGGGTTGTGTTCGCGCTAGATGAGCAAGTGGCTTGTGAGACGGCAAGGCAGGCCCTGCGAGATGTGAACAAGCACCCTGGTACCCAGTATTACAGGAGCCTGTATTCGGCCGTTCTCTGGTCGATGGGTAGAAAGTATAGAAGCGACGGGGTCTTCAACTGTCTGCAAACCATCCGAAATGAATTTCCGCTCACGGCGGGTCCGGATGAGGAGTTGGTGGACGGTTTCCTGCTCAGGCGCGAGCTGTTCAGGTTGAATGACCAGACCAAGGCCTGGAGTCATTTGTGGGAACGATTTCGCGGGAGTCATCAGGGGGGAGTGCTAACGCCTCGAGTCCAGAGCATCTGGTATGGAAACCTCCTGATCATGATGGACGTGTATCCCGATCCGGACGTGTCCGTGCTGTTGAACATGGTGGAGCGGACACCTGATTTTTCGAAGAAGTACGTCTTCCTCTATGGCGCCACCTTCTTGATCAACAACAAGACCTCGCTCGCGCCGCAGAAGGTGGATTTGAAGGAGAAAGCGCGACTGAAGCGCCTGGTCTCGGAGTTGTACAAGAGAGGAAACGAGAGGGATGGCAAGGCTTCGGGCAGTGGCGATGCGTACGATTTCTTGAAAGCTGCTTTTGAATCAATTCATTGAGGCGACCGCACCTCGGGGCGGGTGAGGCGCGGAATGTCCCATCAAACCAGGGGACGCGGCGCCTCGCGCTCGGGCACGGCGGCTGGCGGCACGGTGCGGTGGTCCGCGCCGATGGCCTCGCGCACCGAGCGCAAGCCGTCCCGGGCCAGCAGTGGGCCCAGGCCCTCGAGCAGCCGGCGCACCATGCCCGGGCCCTCGTAGATGAAGCCCGTGTACACCTGCACCACCGAGGCCCCGGCCCGCAGCTTCTCGTACACGTCCTCGGCGGTGAAGACGCCACCCACGCCGATGATGGGCAGGGCGCCCCCGCTGCGCGCATAGGCCCGGCGGATGACGGCGTTGGCCGGCTCGCGCACCGGCGCTCCGGACAGACCACCGGCCTCCTTCGCCACCGGGTGCTCGAAGGGGCGGGCAATCGTGGTGTTGGTGGCGATGAGCCCGTCCAGCCCGCAGGCGCGCACCACGTCCACCACCTCGTCCACCGCCTCCGGCGTGAGGTCCGGGGCAATCTTGAGGAAGAGCGGCTTGCCCGGGGCCACCTGGGTGAGCCGGGCCTTCACCGCGCGCAGCAGCGCGCCGAGCGCCTCGGGCTCCTGCAGCTTGCGCAGGCCCGGCGTGTTGGGCGAGCTGGCGTTGACCACCACGTAGTCCCCGAGCGGGGCCAGCGTGTCCACGCACGCCACGTAGTCGTCCACCGCGCTCTCCAGCGGCGTGTCCTTGTTCTTGCCGAGGTTCACCCCCACCGGGGCGGGGTGCCAGGTGCGCGCCCGGAGGTTCCCGGCGGCGTTGGCGGCGCCGTGGTTGTTGAAGCCCATCCGGTTGATGAGGGCGCGGTGCTCGGGGAGGCGGAAGAGGCGCGGCTGGGGGTTGCCCGGCTGGGGCCTCGGCGTGAGCGTGCCCACCTCCACCGCGGCGAAGCCGAGCGCCAGCAGTCCGTCCACGGCCTCGGCCTCCTTGTCGAGGCCCGCGGCGAGCGCCACCGGGTGGGCCAACTCCAGGCCCGCCACCTTCACCGAGGCGTCATAGGTGACGGCCGTGAGCGTCCGCGCGCGCATCCGCTGACACAGCCCCTGGAGCTGCCCGAGCCACCGCAGGAAGGTCATCCCCAGCCGGTGAGCGCGCTCGGCGGAGAAGAGGAAGAGGAGGGCGCGGGCGAGCCGGTACATGGGCCTCAGGCGGGAATGAAGGAGGACTGGCGCGCCCAGGCGAGCGTCTGGTCCACCTGCTCGGGCGTGAGGAGGCCGTTCTTCTCGACGAGCTCCACCTCGCGGAGCATGTCCGTCTCCAGGAGGTAGGTGCCGTCGGTGTTGAGCGTGAACTTCACGCCCCGGTCCCAGAAGGTCTGCATGATGTGCTTGAGCTCGTCGAGCCCCTCCACCGCGCGGGTGTGCAGGTTGGAGGTGGGGCACAGCTCGAGCACCACGCCCTGCTCGCGCAGCATCTTCATGGCCGTCTCGTCGTAGGCGGCGCGGATGCCGTGGCCGATGCGGTGGGGCTTGAGCTTGTCCACCACGGCCATGACGCCCTCGGCGCCGGTGCCCCGGGTCTCCCCGGTGTGCACGGTGCACTTGAGGCCTGCCTTGCGCGCGCGGGCGAAGAGGTCCTCGTACTGCGTCACCACGGCGGGCTCGAGCTCCAGCGCGTGCTTCTCCGTGCCGGCCAGGTCGATGCCGTACACGCCACGGCTGCGGTACTTGATGGCCTTGTCCACGAGGATGCTGTTGAGCCGGTGATCGAACTCACGCGCCAGGCAGAAGATGAGGCCGGCCTTCACGCCGTACTCGAGCATGGCCCGGTCCATGCCGCGCAGCGCCGCGTGGATGATGTGGTCCAGGTCGAGCTCCGAGTTGAGGTTGCGCTTCATGGGGTTGAAGCGCAGCTCGATCTGCGTGACGCGGCTGCCGCGGTACTCCTTGCCGATGATCTCGTACACGGAGCGCTCGACGGCCATGGGCGAGCTCTGGATCTTCTCCGTCCAGGTGTGGAGGATCTTCAGGTAGTCCTCGAGGCTGCTCACCTTGCCGGGACGCGAGGTGATGAGCTCGACGAACTCGAAGTAGTCCTTGACGGGGAGCTTGAAGCCCTGCTGGTGCGCGAGGGACCAGAGGACATGGGGAGCCACGGAGCTGCCCATGTGGATGTGCAAATCGATGAGTTCGCGTGCCATGGCGGCATGTATGCACAGTGCCGCCCTGCCGTCCAGCTACCGGCGGAGCAGCACGTAGACGGCGCCCGCGCCTCCGTCCTGGGGACGTGCGGTAGCGAACGCAAGCACCGTCTTGCCGATGCGCTTCTGGCTCAGCCACACCCGGATGCCTTCCTTGAGGACGGGGACCTGATCCTTGGAGTTCAGCCCGCGCCCGTGGACGATGAGCACGCAGCGCTTGCCGGTGCGGCGGCTGTCGGTGAGGAAGCGGTCCACGGCCTCCTTGGCCTCGACCTGGGACATGCCGTGGAGATCCAGGCGCCCCTGCACGGAGAAGTCGCCGCGGCGCAGCGAGCGCAGCAGGCGCGCATCGATGCCGGGGGCGGCGCCCTCGATGTACTCGTTGGTGTCGGCGACAGTGAAGTCCCCCTGGCCCGCCACCATCTCGGCCAGCTCGGCGAGCGCCTCGGCGTTCTCGTCGATGATCTCCGGGAGGCGGGGGTTGGGCGGGGGTGCCTCGCCGCGGTTGGTGATCTGCTCCACGCCATCCATGGCGGAGAGGAAGAGGGACATGTCGTCCTCCTCCTGGATGCGCTTGGACTTGGACGGCTTGGGGGGTGGGGGCGGCGCCTGGGGCTTCTTGGGCGGCTCGGCCTGCTTCTTCTTGAGGTCCGTCAGGGCCGACTTGAAGGGGTTGTTGAAGCCCTCGCTCTTCTTCTTGGGGGAGCCTCGGTCGCTCATATGCCCCTGTAATGCGTCAGAGCGGGCCGAGGTTCAACCTGGTTTCGGTGCGCGCGTCCAGGATTCGCCGGGAGGCGCTCACAACCCCCGCAGGCGGCGGATTTCATCGTAGGCCTCCCGGATCTCCTGGAAGCGGCGCGACGCCTGCTCGACGGCTCCCTGGCCGAGGTTGGCGACGCGGTCCGGGTGGTGGGTGGCGGCGAGCTGGCGGAAGGCGCGCTTCACGTCGGCATCGCTGGCGTCGGGGGTGAGGCCGAGCCGGGTGTAGTGGACGTTGGCGTCACCGAAGTGGCGCGCGGTGACGGAGCGGAACTCCTCCTCGGACAGGCCGAGCCCCTGGGCGACCCGGCGCAGGGTGTCCTGCTCGGCCCGGTGGAGCTGGCCGTCCACGAGCGCCAGGGAGTAGAGGGCATCGAGGAGCAGCAGGCGCTCGGCGGTGGGCAGCTCGTCGCGGCAGGCGCCGGCGGAGTCCTCGAGCGACGCGGGACGGGCGAGATGCTCCTTGAGGTAGCGGCGCACGAGCTCGAGCGCCTCGGGGCCGTACTTGAGCGTGTCGGCGAAGTACTCACGCACCACGCGCACCTCGTCGCGCACCACCTCCCCGTCGGCGCGAGCCACCTCGATGAAGAGGGCACACAGGTGGCGGGCGTAGTGGTCCTGGGCGGGGGTGTTCAGCGCGGAGCGGGGGAGGGGCTTCTCCTTGGCGGCCGCCTCCGAGGGGAGGAGGTTCAGCTCGTCGACCTGATGGCCGACCACGAGTCCGGCGATGACGAGCAGGACGATGGGCAGGGGTCCGCCGATCAGCAGACCGAGGGCCAGTCCAAGCATCGCTCCGAGAACTTTTCCAGGTGCCACGAGCGCTTCACTCCCTTGCCAGGAAGGAGTTTCGCATAGAGTCCGCCGCGCTATGGGCCAGTTGATCGACGGAAAAGCGGTAGCGGCGCGGGTGCGGGCGGAGGTGAAGGCGGAAGTGGACCGGCTCAAGGCCGAGCGCGGCCTGGTTCCGGGGTTGACGGTGGTCCGGGTGGGAGAGGATCCCGCCTCGAGAATCTACGTCACCGGCAAGAAGAAGGCGGCCGAGGAGGTGGGCTTCAACTCCTGGGAGGAGCACCCGGACGCGAGCATCACCGAGGCCGAGCTGCTGGCGCTGGTGGACAAGCTGAACAAGGACCCCGCGGTGCACGGCATCCTGGTGCAGCTCCCTCTGCCCAAGCACATCGACGCGGAGCGGATCATCTCGGCGGTGAGGCCGGAGAAGGACGCGGACGGCTTCCATCCGATGAACGCGGGCAAGCTGTCGCTGGGCAAGCCGGGGCTGCGGCCGTGTACGCCGTTCGGGGTGATGCGCCTGCTGGAGGAGGTGGGCTGCAACCCGGCCGGCAAGCGGGCGGTGGTGGTGGGGCGCAGCAACATCGTGGGCAAGCCGATGGCGCTGATGCTGCTCCAGGCGGACGCGACCGTGACGGTGTGTCACCGCAAGAGCAACCTGCCCGCCGAGGTGGCCAACGCCGACATCCTGGTGGCGGCGGTGGGCGTGCCGGAGCTGATCAAGGGCGAGTGGATCAAGCCGGGCGCGGTGGTGATCGACGTCGGGATGAACCGGATGCCGGACGGGAAGCTGAAGGGGGACGTGGAGTTCGAGAAGGCGAAGGAGCGCGCCTCCTTCATCACGCCCGTCCCAGGCGGGGTGGGCCCGATGACGATCGCGATGCTGATGCGCAACACGCTCGAAGCGGCCAAGGCTGGCGTGTAAGCACCCGGAGATGGCCTTTCCCCTCCTCCCCATCGCGG
>NZ_DASVSO010000729.1:0-16044 GCF_036388035.1 Archangium sp. | reverse complement strand
CGAGGTGCTCCACTGGCGTCACGGCCTCCCGCGTGTGGGCATGCTCGATGCGTTCAAGACCGTCGAGGACCTGAACCTCATCCCCGTCCCCCGCTCGTACCAGCCCGACGCCCACCTCTTCGACGAGCGCTTCCTGTTCGTCGGCCCCTCGATGCCCCCGCGCAATGACCAGGGAGACTTCCCCCTGGAGCAGCTCGACGGCAAGCCCGTGTTGCTCATCTCGCTGGGCACCACGGTCATGAACCAGCGGCCCGACTTCTACAAGGCCTGCTTCGAGGCCTTCCGGGACTCCCGCTGGCAGGTGGTGATGGCCTGCGGCAAGTGGATCGACCCCGCCTCGCTCGGTCCCACGCCCTCCAACTTCATCGTCCGCCAGCGCGTCCCTCAGATCGACGTGCTCCAGCGCGCCCGCGTCTTCCTCACCCACGCCGGCATGAACTCCACCATGGAGGGCCTCTGGCACGGCGTGCCGCTGGCCGTCTTCCCCCTGATGTTCGATCAGCTGCTCAATGCCTCCCGCGTGGCCGAGCTGGGACTGGGCTTGCAGCTCACGCCCGCGGACTCCACCCAGCCCAAGGTGCTGCGGGACCTCGTCGAGCGCCTCGACACGGACGCGGGCTACCGCGAGCGCGTCTCCGAGTTCCGCACGGCCCTCCAGGAGGCCGGAGGTCCCCGCCGCGCCGCCGATGCGCTCCAGCAATACGTCGCCGCTCGCCGCGGCCAGGCCGCCAGCTAACCCGCGTCCACCTTGAACTCGCGCGGCCCCGTGGAGTCGTCGGGCGTCACGGTGAAGGACACGCGGCCAATTTCCCGCCCGTCCTCCGTCTCCATGGAGACGCGCCAGTCGCCGGCCCGGGGGTTCGTCACGTACGCGAAGGTGCGGTAGCCCCGCTCCCGCCCGCCCTGCTCCAGGTACAGGCCGCCGTAGGCGTGGTACTCCGTCCAGCCCTTCTCCGCGTCGTCGTAGGACCAGCGGATGACGAGCCGGGTGCCCCGGTCCCCCGCGGACAGGGGCTTGAAGCTGCCGGGCGCGAAGACGCTCGCGAAGAAGTAGACCTTGTCGCCAGGACGCGCGCGGAAGTCCTGGTCCCCGCGCTCCCAAAGCCTCCAGTCGGAGCGCTCGTGGAGCAGCCGGTAGTCCTTGCCCCTCGGGCCCTTCACCACCTCCACGCCGTGGTAGATGCCGCTGGAGAGCATGGACAGCGGCACCGGGGGAATCGCCTTCAGCGCGTACAGCCCGAGCAGCAGCACCTGCACACCGAGCCCCGGCAGGGCCACGTGCCGCAGCGTGCGCCCCCGGTCCCCGCTCCACGCGCGCACCAGCAGGGTGAGGAACAGGGTGGCGATGCAGGACAGGCCCACCGCGGCCACGAACAGCCGCCCGCTGAAGTAGCCGAGCAGCACCGGCAGCAGGTAGGCGAAATACGAGGTGACGCAGAGGCTGTAGAGCCCCACGCGCACCAGGGGCCCCCGCGCCCGGAAGCGCGGCAGCTCGTTGACCACCAGCAGCCCGAAGAGGCCCGCGAGGAACAGGAAGGCCGTCAGCCCGGAGGCGCTCTTGAAATAGAAGAGCGTGTAGGGACTCAGCAGGCCGCCGAGGAAGAAGTGCAGCGCGTCCTCACGGAAGCGCCACACCCGGGCCAGCCAGCGCGGCGGCTCCACGCCCCAGCTCCAGCGCAGTTCCACCAGCAGCAGCAGGCCCAGCACGCCCAGGTACGTGCCCTGCTTGGTGAGCAGGAACCGGTTGTCGATGCGCGGCAGCGTGAGGATGTCGTAGGCGAAGCCCGCGAAGAAGAAGAGCGCCAGCTCCCACTTCGCGTAGCGGGCCCGGAAGTCCCGCACCCGCTCCTTCAGCCGGGGCGGCTCGGAGACCGCGACGAGCGCCACCGGCTCCGGGCTCGGGGGGAGCTCGGGGGCGGCGCTCGTCTCCTCGGGGGTACGCGGTGTTGCCGTAGCCAAAACGGTCAGGCGGGCGTCTTGCCAGACACCATGTCGGCCAGCTCGCCCCGCTCCTCCAGCTCCATGAGGATGTCCGAGCCCCCGACGAACTTCCCGTTGATGAACACCTGGGGAATCGTGGGCCAGTTGCTGTACTCCTTGATGCCCTGGCGCACCTCGGGGTCGGCCAGCACGTCCACCGTGTGCACGTCGCCGTGCTGCTGGAGGATCTGCAGCGCCCGGGCGGAGAAGCCGCACTGCGGGAAGAGCGCGTTGCCCTTCATGAAGAGGACGATCTTGTGGTTGCGGATCTCCTCGTCGAAACGGGCCTTCAGGTTCGGATTCATCGTGGCGTCCTCGTCAGCGAGACCCGAGCTTCTTCCATTGCTCGGGCGAGTAGGTCTTGAGGGCGAGCGCGTGCAGCTCGCCCGTCTTCAGCCAGTCCTGGAGGGGCGCGTACACCATCTGGTGCTGCTCCACCATGGACTTGCCGGAGAAGGAGGGGCTCACCACGCGCGCCTCGAAGTGGTCTCCGGTGCCGGTGGTGTCGTTCACGTCCACTTCCGAGCCGGGCAGCGCGCCGAGAATCCTCTGGCGGATGGCATTCGGGTCGAGCATCAGTTCAGTCCCTTTCCCTTCGCGAGCATGGCGGGATCCACGCCCATGCTCTTCAAGGTGCTGTCCCATAGCAGACCCGGGTCCCCTTCGAGCACGGGACGTGCGGACGCCTCGGTGTAGAGCCAGGAGCCGGAGGCAAGCTCGCTCTCCAGCTGCCCCGCGCCCCAGCCGGCGTAGCCCAGGCAGAAGCGCAGGTGGCGCGAGGGATCCATCAGCAGCGGTCCCAGCGTGTCCAGGGTGAGGCTGAGGAAGAGGCCGGGCACCACCTCGTGCTTCTCCGTCACACGCTCATCGTCGTGGAGGACGAAGCCGCGATGGGGCTCCACGGGTCCGCCCATGAAGACGAGCTGGCTCACCCGCTCGGGGGAGATGCCGATGGACTGGTTCTTCGCCAATTCGCCCAGCGTCAACGAGGCGCCCCGGTTGATGATCAGCCCCATGGAGCCGTTGTCCCCATGCTCGAGCATGAGGACGACCGAGCGCCGGAAGGTCGATTCCCCCAACTGGGGCATGGCCACTAGGAAGCCGGGAGCAAGTGTCTGCACAGAGGGAAGTGTCCGCCCTTCCCTCCCTCCGCGCAACCGATTCGTACCCGCTCGGACGTCAGTGCCAGCTCCGGTGACTGGACTTGAGCGCCTGCGCCAACTTCTCCGGCGCCAGCGGCTTGCCGATGAACAGATCCGCGCCCAGTCCCTTGCACTTGCGCGCCATGGACGCGTCGCTCATGGCACTCACGCCGATGAGGACGGACTGGGGGAACTTCTCGCGCAGGCGGGCCATGAGGTTGGTGCCGCTGCGGCCGGGGAGGAAGACGTCCACGATGGCCGCGTCCATGCGCTTGTTGCGCACGGCGAACTCGGCCTCCTCGGCACTGCCCACCGGGAGCGGCGCGTACCCCCACTGCGTCAGCAGCTCCACCAGCAGCTCGCGGTGGGCGGGGTCGTCCTCGACGATGAGCACCGAGCCCTTCACGGGCTCCAGCTTCAGGTTGTCGTCGGTCTGCTTCCCGGAACGGGCATGACCCGTGGCGATGGGAAGCTCCTCGTTGACGATGGACATGTCGGATTCCCGGGCAAGAGGTTTCGTGTGGTGGCAACGGCCACCCCCATGCTCGGAATTCCACACCCACAACGTCCGCCAGGGAGGGCCGCTGCCCCCCTCAGGTACGGCGCGGCCCGGCCCCGAGTGCCTGGGAAGCAAGCGAGGCACCGAGCACCAGCAGGACCAGCAGCCCCCAGGCGGGCAGCACCACGCGCGCGCCGCCCTCGTAGATGAGGGCCGCGTAGCTGGTGCCGAGGTAGCGGCCGAGCGACATGGGCTCCATCCGGGCGATGCCGAAGAAGCTGACGGTGGACTCGGTGAGGATGGCGGTGGGCAGGCGGCTGAGGAAGACGGCCAGCACGAAGGGGCGCAGCGCGGGCCAGAGGTGGACGCGCAACAGGTGCCACCGGCCGGCGCCCAGGGCGCGCGAGGCGGCGATGAACTCCTGGCCCTCCAGCGTGGCGAGGCGGTTGCGGAACATGCGCGCCGGCCCCGCCCAGCCCACCAGGGCCAGGGACACCACCATGAGCCCGAAGGGCCCCAATCCCCCCGCCTGGCCCGCGTCCAGCATCGACTGGCCGGCGAGCTGGAGCACCATCACCACCAGCACGTCCGGCAGCGCGAAGACGGCGTCCACCGCGCGCAGCACCCAGTGCTCCACCGTGTCTCCGGCGGCCCGGGCCAACATGGCCACGGAGAGCCCCACCGCGGTGGACAGGGCACCGGCGACGAGCCCGATGGCCAGGGAGACCCAGAGGCCCCCGAAGGCCAGCTCGCACACGGTGCGGTCGGGTCGCGTGGGGTCCATGCCCTTGGGGCAGGTGCGGGCGAGCTCCTCGGGGAAGACGCGGGCGGCGAGCCAGCTCGTGAGGCCCAGGCCCACGAGCAGCCCGAGGCCTACCCAGGCCCGCGTGGGTACCCGGTGGACGCTCATGTTCGAGCCTCCCGCGCCCTCGGGTCCACGAGGAGGCGCACGAACTCCACCGCCATGCCGACGACGACGAGCAGCGAGGCGAAGACGGTGGTGGCCACCACCACCACGGCCACCTGCTTCTGCAGCACGGCGAGCACGTAGAGCTGGCCGAAGTACGGCAGGCCGAAGACGCGCTCGGCGGCGAAGGAGCCGGCGAGGAGCGCGGTGGCCACGGGCCCCACGGCGTCCAGCAGCGCGGGGAGCACGTTGGGCAGCACGTGGCGCCACAGCACGGCGCGCGGCGGCAGGCCCTTGCTGAGCGCGGTGCGCACGTAGTCCCGGGCCAGCTCCGTCTCCAGCGCATCCGCCACCAGCGTGCCGAGGAAGATGCCCGGCCAGACGGAGATGACGAGCGCGGCGCACAGCTCGGGCAGCAGGTGTCCGCGCTCCACCACGGCGGGCGCGAGCAGCAGCGCGGGGATGAAGACGGGCGTGCCGAAGGCCACGGCCGGAATCGCATCTCCGAGCACGGACAGCCGGCCGCGTCGCCAGCGGGCCCGCAGCAGCGCGAAGGCCAGGGCCCACCCGAGCGCGAGCACCAGGGCCACGAGTCCCACGCCCACGCTGCCGGAGAGCTTGAGGAGCAACTCATCTCCAGTGACACCCTGGGCACTGGTGCCCAACCGCTGGCCGGCGAAGAGCTTCTGCCACGGGCGGAGGAAGCCGAGCGGCTGCCCCAGGCCGAGGTCCTTCCGGTAGGAGGCGAGCACCTCGGGGGACACCTGCCGCTTGGACTCGTCCTCGGTCGTCAGCGGCAGCGCGGCCATGAGGAAGTAGGACGCGAGCGCGACGATGGGCACGAGCACCAGTTGCCGGCCGATGCGGAGGAGCGCGGGAGACATGGCTCAGCGCCCCTCCGCGGGAGGCCCCAGGCGCAGCTCGCGCAGGGAGAGGAAGTTGAAGGGGTCCACGTCCACGCCGTGCAGGGAGGCCCGCGTCCGGAAGTAACGGTCCGGGTGGTACAGCGGCGCGATGACGGCCATCTCGTCGAGGAGCACCGCCTGCGCTTGCGAATAGAGGGCGCGCGAGCGGACCTCATCGGGCTCGGCATCCGCCTCGTCGAGCAGCTTCTCGAAGCGGTCCATGGGCTCGCCGCCCTTCTGCGTCTCCCAGCCCGTCTGGTGGAGTCCGTTGCGCTCGAAGAGGGTGAAGAAGGTGTTGGGGTGCGCGTAGTCCGCGCCCAGCCGGCGCAGGTACAGGTCGTAGGCCCGAGGACCCTCGGGCGTGCGGCGCGCCACCTCGGCGGAGAAGTCCGAGCGGGCATCCACCGTCACCCGCACGCCCACGGCGGCGAATTGCGCGACCAGGCGCTCGGCGATGGCCACCTCGGGCACGAAGGAGTCCCCCGAGCGGTAGAGGAGCCGCAGCGGCCGGTCCAGGCCGGGCACCCCGGCCAGCGCCTCACGGGCCCGCTGGGGCTCGAAGTGGGGCAGGCGCGCGGCGTCCTCGGGGGTGGCGGCACCGGGCAGCTCGGGCGGGAGGAAGACGTGGCTGGGGCGCGCGGCGGGCAGCAGGCCCTTCATGAGCGCCTCGCGATCAATGGCCCGCGCGAGGGCCCGGCGCACCTCGGGCCGGTCGAGCGGGGGACGCTCGGTGTTGAAGGCGAGGAAGTAGGTGGAGAGCAGCGGCTCGCGCTGGAGGTCATCCGGGCGCCGCCCCTGGAGGGCCACCGCGCTGTCCACGAAGACGAAGTCCACCCGGCCACGCTCGTAGAGGGCGGGGCCGATCTCCGACTTCAGGAGGGTGAGGACGGGCGCGGGGCGCTCCCCGGGCTCGAGCGCCGGCTGGAAGGCGGAGTGCGGGTTGTGGACGAGCCGCACGCGCTCACCGGCGCGGTCCCAGCGCTCCACGCGGTACGGGCCGAGCGCGAGGGGCCGGCCCTCCCGGGGCCGGTCGAAGTAGTCCTGCACCGCGTCCTCGGACCTGCCGGCGAGGTCCACGGAGGGCGTGGGGAAGAAGAGGTAGACGTTGGCAAGGCGGGCGAGAAAGTAGCTGCGAGGCCGCGCGAGGGTGACGCGCAGGGTGTGTGAATCCACCGCCTCGACGCCCACGCGAGCGAGGGCGGCCTTCACCCGCTCGGCGGGGGCGCCCTGGTCCTGGAGGGCGAGCACCTCGTCGGCACCGAGGAGGTCACCCAGCTCCCCGCGCTCGCGGCCCTGGAGGGCGCGGTGCCAGCCGAGGACGAAGTCCTGGGCGGAGAGGGGCGTCACCCCATCGGACCAGCGCACGTCCTGGCGGAGGTGGAAGGTGTAGACCTCGAGGCCCTCGGCGGTGCGGGAGCGCTCCCAGCGCTCGGCGAGCCCGGGCCGGACGGAGTGGTCGGGCCCGAGCGTGGTGAGCCCGCGCTGGGTGGCGAGCATGACGGGGTAGTTGGCCCAGCTATTGGGGTCCGAGTAGCTCCAGTCGAGCGTGGTGGGCATCGCGGGGACGACGACCTTCACCCCCGGGTCGGGCTGGAAGCCGCACGGGCCACAGGCCCCGGCCGCGAGCACCAGGGCGAGCACCAGGGCGAGTCGGGGGAAGCGAGCGCGGAGAGCCACCGGGAGGGGTTGTATCGCGTCGACCGGGGCCCGTGGGGTCCCGCGTGCGCCCCCCTCCCCTCTCCCCCCGGAAGAGGAACGGGGCGAGGGTGCCTCGCCTCCCAGGTTGCCCCCAAAGACAACGGGCCCCGGAGAGCACTCTCCGGGGCCCGTGAATCACTTCAGCGCTCGACCCGCTACGCCGGAGCGCCAGCCGTCGGGTTGCCCGCCATGTCCGAGCCCTTGCTCGACTCCGACCTGCGGCCGAACTCCTCGGGCTTCTCGAGGACCAGCGCCTCGCGCAGCACCTCGTCCACGAACTCCACGGGGACGATGCGCAGCTGGCTGCGGATCTTCTTCGGGATGTCCTTCAGGTCCTTCTTGTTGGCCTTGGGGATGAGGACCGTCTTGATGCCCGCGCGGTGGGCGGCCAGGGTCTTCTCCTTGAGGCCGCCGATGGGCAGCACGCGGCCGCGCAGGGTGATCTCACCCGTCATGGCCACGTCCTTGCGCACCTGGACGCGGGTGAGCGCGGACACGAGCGCGGTGCACATGGTCACACCGGCCGACGGACCGTCCTTGGGAATCGCGCCCTCGGGCAGGTGCACGTGGATGTCGTAGTTCTCGAACATCTTGCGGTCGATGCCGAACCGCTCGGCGCGCGAGCGCACGTACGACATGGCGGCCTGGGCCGACTCCTGCATCACCTCGCCCAGCTTGCCGGTGATGATGAGCTTGCCCTTGCCCGGCATCACCGTGGCCTCGGTGGTGAGGATCTCTCCGCCCATCTCCGTCCAGGCCAGACCCGTGACGATGCCCACCTGGTCCTCGCGCTCGGCCACGCCGTAGCGGAAGCGCGGGGTGCCCAGGTACTTCATCGCCTGCTTGCGATCGACCACGATGTCGCGCTTGCCGTTCTTCAGGATGTCGCGAGCGATCTTGCGGTACACGCCGCCGATCTCACGCTCCAGCGAGCGCACGCCCGACTCGCGCGTGTAGCGGTGGATGATGGTCCGCAGCGCGTCGTTGGTGATGTCGATCTTCATCTCCAGGAGCCCGTTGGCCTCCTGCTCCTTGGGGATGAGGTAGCGCCGCGCGATGTTCAGCTTCTCCGGCTCGGTGTAGCCGGCGATGCGGATGACCTCCATGCGGTCCTGGAGGGGACCGGGGATGTTGTGCATCGTGTTCGCGGTGCAGATGAACATCACCTTCGACAGGTCGTAGTCCAGGTCGAGGTAGTGGTCGTTGAAGTTGTGGTTCTGCTCGGGGTCGAGCACCTCGAGCAGCGCGGCGCTCGGGTCGCCACGGAAGTCCGTGGACATCTTGTCGATCTCATCGAGCAGGAAGACGGGGTTGTTGCTGCCCGCCTTCTTCAGCGACTGGATGAGCTTGCCCGGCATCGCGCCGATGTACGTGCGCCGGTGGCCGCGGATCTCCGCCTCGTCCCGCACGCCGCCCAGGGACAGGCGCACGAACTTGCGGCCGGTGGCCCGAGCGATGGAGCGCGCCAGCGACGTCTTGCCGACGCCCGGAGGCCCGACGAAGCAGAGCACGGGGCCCTTGAGCTTCTTCACCAGCTGCTGCACGGCGAGGTACTCGAGGATGCGCTCCTTGGGGCGCTTGAGGCCGTAGTGGTCCTCGTTGAGCACCCGCTCGGCCTCGACGACATCCAGGCGATCCTGGGTCTCCTCGTACCAAGGGAGGCTGATGATCCAGTCGATGTAGTTGCGAACGACGGTGGCCTCGGCGCTCATCGGGCTCATCATCCGGAGCTTCTTCAGCTCCTTCTTGACCTTGAGCGTGGCCTCCTTGCTCATCCGCTTGTTCTTGAGCTTCTCCTCGATCTCCTGGATCTCGTTCTTGAACTCGTCGCGCTCACCCAGCTCCTTCTGAATGGCCTGCATCTGCTCATTCAGGTAGTACTCCTTCTGGGTCTTCTCCATCTGCTTCTTGACGCGGGTGCGGATCTTCTTCTCGACCTGCAGTATCTCGATCTCACCCTGCATCAGCTCGTAGAGCTTCTCGAGCCGCTTGGCGGGGCTCTCGGTCTCGAGCAGCGCCTGCTTGTCGTTCAGCTTGAGCGAGAGGTGCGCGACGATGGTGTCGGCCAGGCGCGCCGGGTCATCGATGCTCGCCACCTGCATGAGCATCTCGGGCGGAATGCGCTTGTTGAGCTTGACGAAGGCCTCGAAGACCGAGTGCACGCTGCGCACGAGCGCCTCGAGCTCCACGGACTTCTCGCTCTGCTCCTCGACGTCCTCCACCTCCACCATGAAGAAGGCGTCGTTGGGCTGGAACTTCTTCACCTTCGCCCGGCGCACGCCCTCCACGAGCACTTTCACGGTGCCGTCGGGCAGCGGGAGGAGCTGGATGACGTGCCCGATGGTGCCGAAGTGGAAGATGTCCTCTGGCGTCGGGTCATTCGTCTTGGCCTTCTTCTGGGCGGCCAGGAGGATGACGGCCTTGTCGTCGGGGCCCTTGTGGGCCATCGCGTCCTTCAACGCCGCGATGGACTTCTCCCGGCCGACGAACAGCGGGACCACCATGTGCGGAAACACGATGATGTCGCGCAGCGGGAGGAGCGGAATCGTGCTCCCACGCTTCTGGGCATCCCTCTTGTCGTCTCGTCCGAAGAACATGTATTCGCCACCTGCCTGCTTGCCACTCGAGGTTGCAAGCCCCTGGAATGTTGCCCGCCCGCACACCCAGAGTGTGGGCAGGTAAGACGGTCTCTATAACACGGCCCCTTCGGCGGCCGTTCCCCGGGTGAAAGATGGGGAATGTTGGCCTGCAAGCAAGGGAACACCCTGGGGCCGTCGGGTGTCCGCCCGGTGCTTTAGCGGCCCCGGGTTACGCTCGCCGTGAATGCGTGCGTGTCCGCTTGGACGCCTAGTGCCAAGAAGAGGAAGGAGTACAGGTCCGCGATGGACTCGATGGCCTTGGCCACCTGATCCGCTCCGCCGTGGCCCGCGTTGGCCTCCACCCGCAGCAGCGCGGGCGCCGCATGGCCCGCGTTCTGTACCGCGGCAATGAACTTGCGAGCATGCAAGGGGTCGACCCGATCGTCGTGGTCGGCGGCCATCATCAGGAGGGCCGGGTAGCGCACGCCCGCCTTCACGTGGTGGTAGGGCGAGTAGGCGTGCAGCACCCGGAAGTCCTCGGGGTTCTCCGCGGTGCCGTACTCCGGAATCCACGTCTTGCCACTGCCGAACAGGTGGTAGCGCACCATGTCCAGCAGGGGCACCGAGCACACCACGGCCCCGTACAGCTCGGGCCGCTGGGTCATCGCCGCCCCCACCAGCAGGCCGCCGTTGCTGCCACCCGAGATGGCCAGCTTCTCCGGCCGGGTGTAGCCCTCGCGCACGAGGAACTCGGCCGCCGCGTGGAAGTCGTCGAAGACGTTCTGCTTGCGGTGCAGGCGACCGGCCTCGTGCCACTCCTTGCCGTACTCGCCGCCCCCGCGCAGGTTGGCCACCACGTACACGCCGCCGGCGTCCAGCCAGGGGTAGATGCTCGAGCGGAACGACGGCAGCATGCTCACGTTGAAGCCGCCGTAGCCGTTGAGCAGCACCGGATTGTCGCCGTCCTTCTTCAGGTCCTTGCGGTGGACGACGAAGAGGGGCACCCGCGTGCCGTCCTTGGAGCGGCAGAAGACCTGCTCGACGGTGTAGCGCTCCGGATGGATGGGCAGCTCCACCCGGGCCCACAGCTCCACCCGCCCGGTGGCCACGGACGTCTTGTAGACCTGCGGCGGGGTGCTGAAGGAGCTGAAGACGAACCAGGCCTCGTCCCGGTCCTCCAGGCCGAAGAGGTTGCTCGCCGCGCCCACGCCCGGCAGCGCCACGTCGCGCACCGGCTGGCCCTCGAGCGTCACCAGCCGCACCCGGGTGGTGGCGTCCTTCAAGTAGGCCAGCGCCAGGTGGCCGCCCACGATGTTGATGCCCTGGAGCGCGGCCGTCTTGTCCTCGGGGACGAGCTCCTTCCAGGCCGAGCGCTCGGGCCTGTCCGGCGACACCTTGAAGACGCGCTCCATGGGGGCGCCCTCGTCGGTGAGGACGTAGAAGGAGTCCTGCCAGACGTCCACCGAGTACTTCGCGCCCTGGCCCTTCACCAGGAGGCGGAAGTCCTTCTCCCCCACCCGCTTCCACCAGACGTCGTTCTCGCTCCAGCCGCGGGTGACGTAGGCGAAGAGGTACTTGCCGTCCCGGGTGACGCCGCCGTTGAGGAACGTCTTCGGGTCCCCGGTGCGCTCGTGCACCACGGGGTCGGACGTGGGATCCGTGCCCAGCCGGTGCAGGCGCAGCTCGGTGTAGCCGGGCCGCTCGGCCACGGGGATGGAGGGGTCCGTGGGCAGCCACGCGTAGTAGAAAGACTGGTTGTCCGGCGTCCAGCTCGGGGAGGCATACTTGGCGCCCTCGATGACATCCACCTCCGACCACGTGCCGGTGTCCACGTCCAGCACGTGGAGGGTGGCCTCGTCGGCGGCGTTGGGCTTGCGGGAGAAGGCCAGCTTGCGGCCATCCCACGAGGGCGACCACATGCCCAGCGACACGGTGTTGCCCTCCGAGTCCCAGGTGTTGGGGTCGAGCAGCACCCGCTCCTCGCCCTTCTCCCCCTGGCGCCAGTAGAGGACGGCCTTCTCCTTGTCCTTGTGGGTGCGGACGTAGAAGTAGCGGTCGCCGCGCACGGCGGGGGCGGACACGGACTCCACGTAGAAGAGCTCGGCGAAGCGCTGCTTGAGCGCCTCGCGCCCCGGGAAGCGCGCGAGGTGCTCGCGGGTGAAGGCATCCTGCGCCTTCATCCAGGCCTGCACCTCGGGGGACTTCTCGTCCTCGAGCCACCGGTACGGGTCCGGCACCTCCACCCCGTGCAGCGTGTCCACCACCGCCTCGGCGCGCGTGGCTGGTCGGTTCATCCGCTTCGTCTCCATCGGTGTGAGAGCACAGAAGGCGACGCCCCCGGCCGTCCCACGAGAAAAGGGGGACAGGCGGGGGCGCCGTTCAGCCGGAGGGCCGGACGCGGAGGCGCTAGGCGCTCTCCTTCTTGGGCTCCGTCTCCTTGTTGTCCTGGGAGTGGAGCACCACCGGCTCGCTCTTCTTGAGGATGACCTCCTCGGAGATGACGACCTCGCGCGCCGTCTTGCGCGAGGGCAGCTCGTACATCACGTCCAGCATCGCGCTCTCCAGGATGGAGCGCAGACCGCGCGCTCCGGCCTTGCGGCGGATGGCCTCGGAGGCAATGGCCTTGAGCGCCCCGTCCGTGAACTTCAGCGAGATGCCGTCCAGGTCGAAGAGCTTCTTGTACTGCTTGGTCAGCGCGTTCTTCGGCTGGCTGAGGATGTTCACCAGCGAGGACTCGTCCAGCTCCTCGAGCGCCGTGACGATCGGCAGACGGCCGATGAACTCGGGGATCATGCCGAACTTCAGCAGGTCCTCGGGCTCCACGTGCTTGAGCAGCTCGGTGAGGTTGCGCTGCTTCTTGGACTGGATGTCCGCGCCGAAGCCCAGGCTGCGACCGCCGAGCCGCCGCTCGATCACCTGCTCCAGCCCGCCGAAGGCGCCGCCGCAGATGAAGAGGATGTTCGTCGTGTCCACCTGCAGGAACTCCTGCTGCGGGTGCTTGCGGCCCCCCTTGGGCGGCACGTTGGCGACGGTGCCCTCGATGATCTTCAGCAGGGCCTGCTGAACGCCCTCGCCCGACACGTCGCGGGTGATGGAGGGGTTCTCCGACTTGCGGGCGATCTTGTCGATCTCGTCGATGTAGACGATGCCGCGCTGGGCCCGCTCGATGTCGTGGTCGGCCGCCTGGAGCAGGTTGACGATGATGTTCTCGACGTCCTCACCCACGTAGCCGGCCTCGGTGAGGCACGTGGCGTCCGCGATGGTGAAGGGCACGTTGAGGATGCGCGCGAGCGTCTGCGCCAGCAGCGTCTTGCCGCTGCCGGTGGGGCCGAGCAGAAGGATGTTGCTCTTCTGCAGCTCCACGTCGTCCATCTGCACCTTGGACTCGATGCGCTTGTAGTGGTTGTGCACCGCCACCGAGAGGACCTTCTTGGCCCGCTCCTGGCCGATCACGTACTCGTCGAGGATGGCCTTGATCTCACTGGGCCGAGGAATCCTCAGCTTGGTGTCCTTGGTCTCCTCGCGATCGATCTCCTCCGCGATGATGTCGTTGCACAGCCCAATGCACTCGTCGCAGATGTAGACCGTCGGTCCCGCGATGAGCTTCTTCACCTCTTTCTGCGACTTGCCGCAGAAGGAACAGCAGAGGGACTGGTTGTCTCGCTTCTCCACGTTCTTGCCCGCCATGTATGGCCCTCGCTGCGACTGCCTGGAGGTGCGCTCCCCAACCGGCCCGCCCCCCTACCCACAGCCAATCTAGTCAGCCCCCCTCGGGGGCGTCCACGCGCCTGCGGGGTACTTAACACCCCAAAACATCCGGCGCAGAAAACAGAAGCCGGAGACGCGGTGCAGCATTCCCCGCGACTCCGGCCCGTATGCCCCGTCAGCGGGGCGTCCTACTTGCGCTCGCCCGGAGGAGCCGCGACCGGCTTCCGGGGAATCTGCACCTCATCGAGGATGCCGTAGGCCTTCGCCTCGGTGGCCCCCATGAAGTAGTCGCGATCCGTGTCCTTCTCGACACGCTCGATGGCCTGGCCGGTGTGCTTGACGATGAGCTCGTTGAGCTTGGAGCGCATCCTCAGGATTTCCTTGGCCTGGATTTCGATGTCGGTCGCCTGGCCGCGCACCCCACCGAGCGGCTGGTGGATCATGATGCGCGCGCTGGGCAGGGCGTAGCGCTTGCCCTTGGCCCCGGCCAGCAGGAGCACGGCCCCCATGGAGGCCGCCTGCCCCACGCAGATGGTGGACACGTTGGGCTTCACGTACTGCATGGTGTCGTAGATGGCGAGGCCCGCCGTCACCGACCCGCCCGGCGAGTTGATGTAGAGGTTGATGTCCTTGTCCGGGTCCTCGGACTCCAGGAACAGGAGCTGGGCGACGATGACGTTGGCCACGTCATCGTCGATCTCCGTGCCCAACATGACGATCCGGTCCTTCAGGAGCCGGCTGTAGATGTCGTACGAGCGCTCCCCACGGTGGGTCTGCTCGATGACGTAGGGAACGGGCATGAAGGGCATGACAACCTCGCGAAGGGTCCGAAGGAGTAAACCGCCTTAGGAATACTTCGCCTGACCCTTCAGGAATTCAATCGTCTTTTCTTCGCGGAGTCGGAGGCTCAACCCCTGACGCTCCTGCGGGCCCTTGAAGTACTTGCGGACGACGGCGACGGCCTGGTTGGCCTCCTTGGCCAGCTCCTCGATCTTCTTCTCCACGTCCTCGTCGGAGGCCTGGATGTTCTCCTTCTGAGCAATCGCCTCGATGAGGAGCGCGCCCTTCACCTCCTGGAGGGCCTCCTCACGCAGGTCCTCGCGCAGCCGGTTGAAGTCGAGGTTGAGCTGACGGGGGTCCATGCCCATGCGGGCCATGGCGCGCAGCCGGTTCTCCAGCATGTTGTCGATGGTGCGCTCCACCATGGACTTGGGCACCTCGAAGGCGTTGCGCTCGATGAGGGCCTTGAGGAGGGCGGCGCGCTCCTCCCCCTGGGCCTTGGTGCGCTTGCCCGTCTCCAGGTCCGTGCGGACCTTGGTGCGCAGCTCCTCGAGCGTCTGGGCCTCGCCCGTCTCCTTGGCGAAGTCGTCGTTGAGCTCGGGGACGACCTTCTTCTTCAGGGCCTTGACGTCGAACTTGAAGCGGGCCGTCTTGCCCTTGACGTCCTCCACCCGATAGTCGGCCGGGAAGGTGTAGTCGATCTCCTTGGACTCACCGACCTTGGCGCCCTCGAGGGCGGCGACGTTGGACTCCACCAACTCGCCGGCGGTGATCTCCACGGTGACGCCCTCGGCCTTGCTGCCGGGGAACTCCTTGCCGTCCACGGTGGCCACGTAGTCCACGGTGGCGAAGTCACCCGTCTGGGCCACGTCGCGGCCCTCCACGGGCTCCAGGCGGGCCATGCTCTGGCGCACCTGCTCCAGCCGGTCCTCCACGTCCTTGTCGGCCACCTGCGTGTCGGGGCGGGTGAGCGGCAGGCCCTGGTAGTCCTTGGCCTCCACCTTGGGCTTCACCTCGACGCGGGCCTCGAAGGAGAAGGGCCCGTCGGCCTTGAGGCCGGAGTTGTTCGTCACCTGGGGAGGCGCCACCGCCTCCACCTGGTGCTCCCGGACGGCCTCCAGCCAGGCGTTCTGCACCACGCGCTGGATGACCTCGTCCTCCACCTGCTCGCGGAAGCGCTGCTCCAGGATGCGGCGGGGCACCTTGCCCTGGCGGAAGCCCGGCAGCTTCACCTGCTTGCCGAGCGCGGCATACGCGCGGGTGAGTTCCTCGACCACGCGGGCGTTCTCAACCTCGATGGAGAGCTTCTTCTCGACGGGAGAGAGCTCCTCGACCTGGACCTTCATGGGTGCCTCGTTCGCGCCGGGCACAAGGTGAACGCCGGCGTGTCGAATGGGTGAAGACGGTGAAGATGTGGGACGTGCGCCTTTAGGAGATAGGCCCGGCCCGGTCAACGCGAAATGGCCAGAATGGGCGAGGAGGGACTCGAACCCTCACACCTTTCGGTACCAGATCCTAAGTCTGGCGCGTCTACCAGTTCCGCCACCCGCCCGGGCGCACTCCGTGCGTTCTACCTCGAAAACCGGAGCCCGGAACATGCGAATCCAGGGCCCCAAAAACAAACCGGGGCCCCTTCATTGCTGAAGGGGCCCCGGCGATGAGAGCGGAGGGAATCGAACCCACAACCTATGGATTAAGAGTCCATTGCTCTGCCAATTGAGCTACGCTCCCGACTCTTTGCCGCCGGCGGTTCGTCACCGCGCGTCGACGGGGACGGCTTGTACGAGGCCTCGCCGTCCACGTCAAATGCTTTTTTTCGAACCGCTCCGCAACCCCTCCACGCCCC
>NZ_DASVSO010000728.1:0-3343 GCF_036388035.1 Archangium sp. | reverse complement strand
CGGGCCAACGGCATCCCCGTGGCCATCACCTCGCCCCAGGAGCTCCGCTCCGGGGTGCCCACCAGCGGCATCGCCCTGAACCTGGAGAAGCTCCTCCAGGATGGCGCCGCGAGCCTGACGGCCTTCACCCGCGAGCACCTGGGCGACATCGTCACCGTGTCGCGCAACATCATCACGTCGGTGCTGGCCGGCGTGTTCATGATGTTCTTCATGCTGATGGTCGCCGCGTTCTTCTCCATCGACGCGCACGCCATCGTCCACTACCTCACCAGCCTCATCCCCGCCGAGCACTCCGCCGACGCGCGCCTGCTGCTCGAGCGCATCGACCGCGCGCTGTCCGGAGTCGTGCGCGGCCAGGTGACCATCTGCCTGGTGAACGGCGCCCTCACCTTGCTGGGGCTGGTGCTGTTCGGGGTGAAGTTCGCCTTCCTGCTGGCCACCATCGCCACGCTCTTCAGCCTCATCCCCATCTTCGGCACCATCCTCAGCTCGGTGCCCATCGTGCTCATCGCGCTGGCGGACGGCTTCCAGAAGGGCCTGGCCATCCTGCTGTGGATCGTCGGCATCCACGCGCTGGAGGCCTACTTCCTCAACCCGAAGATCATGGGCTCGGCGGCGCGCATCCACCCGGTGCTCGTGGCCTTCAGCCTGATCGCCGGCGAGAAGCTCTTCGGACTGGTGGGCGCCCTCTTCGCGGTGCCCGTGGCCGCCATCGTGGTGGCCTGCTTCGACTACGCCCGCCTCAAGGCGCAGCCGAGGTCCAGCGGGCTCGTGTTCGAGCCCGTCGAGCCGCCCAAGCCGTAGTCCCGGGGCTCAGCCCTGGCAGGCGGCCTCGCAGCGCGAGTCGCGGCAGATGACGAGGCAGCGCCCGCAGTCGAGCCCATTCGCCGGGCACGTGCCGTCACACCGCACGCCGCTGCAGTTGGGTCCGTCCTGGACGTGGGTGGGGTTGGTGCCCTTGCCGCAGCACGCGTTGCCCATGCAGTCCGAGTCCGTGTAGCAGACGCGGTTGGACAGCGGTGCCGGGTTGTCGCTGAAGTCGTCGTCGATCGGACCGCACCCGGCGGCCCATCCGAGCACCGCCCCCAGGGCGAGGGCGACGAGGGAAGCAGAGCGGGTGCGGCGCATAGGTCGACTCCTTAGCGGTTCATCGAGCCGAGGAATTCGGCGTTCGAAGCCGTCGGACGCATGTGCTTGAGCACAAATTCCATCGCGTCGATCGGCGTGAACGGGTGCAGCACCTGACGGAGCGCCGTGACCCGGATGAGGTCCGACTGGTTGAGCAGCAGCTCCTCCTTGCGCGTGCCGGACTTGTTGATGTCCAGCGTCGGAAAGATGCGCTTCTCCATCAGCTTGCGGTCCAGGACGATCTCCGAGTTACCCGTGCCCTTGAACTCCTCGAAGATGACCTCGTCCATGCGGCTGCCGGTGTCGATGAGCGCGGTGCCGATGATGGTGAGCGAGCCACCCTCCTCGATGTTGCGCGCGGCGCCGAAGAAGCGCTTGGGCTTGTGCAGCGCGTTGGCGTCCACACCACCGGAGAGGATCTTGCCCGAGGCCGGCACCACCGTGTTGTAGGCGCGCGCCAGACGGGTGATGGAGTCCAGGAGGATGCACACGTCGTACTTCTGCTCGACGAGGCGCTTGGCCTTGTCGATGACCATCTCGGCCACCTGGACGTGACGCGTGGCGGGCTCGTCGAAGGTGGAGCTCACCACCTCGCCGCGCACGTTGCGCTCCATGTCCGTGACTTCCTCGGGGCGCTCGTCCACGAGCAGCACGATGAGGTAGACGTCCGGGTGGTTCTTCGAGATGGCGTGGGCGATGTTCTGCAGCAGCACCGTCTTACCGGCCTTGGGCGGCGCCACGATGAGGCAGCGCTGGCCCAGGCCGATGGGGCAGAACATGTCGATGATGCGCGTCGTCATCTCCGACCCCTCGTGCTCCAGCTTGAGCTTGCGGGTCGGGTAGAGCGGCGTGAGGTTGTCGAAGAGGATGCGCTCGCGGGCCGCCTCGGACGTCGGGTCCGTGAAGTTGACCTTGTCCACCTTCTGCAGCGCGAAGAAGCGCTCGCCCTCGCGCGGCTGGCGGATGGGGCCCGTCACGGTGTCGCCCGGCCGCAGGTTGAAGCGGCGCACCTGCGAGGGCGACACGTAGATGTCGTCCGGGCTCGGCTGGTAGTCGCTGTCCGAGCTGCGCAGGAAGCCGAAGCCGTCGCTGAGCAGCTCCATCACGCCCTCGGCGTGCACCTCGAACCGCTTGTCCGCGATGCCCGACAGCAGCGCGAAGATGAGGTCCTGCTTCTTCAGGCCCTGGTAGCCCTCGATGTTGAAGTCGTGGGCCATCTTCGCCAGCTCGGTGATCTTCATCCGCTTCAGGTCATTGAGGGTGATGACCTGCATGGCCGTGCCGTCGCGCGTCACCTCGGTGACGACGGGGGCCTCGACCAGCTCGGGAGCGGCGGACTGCGCGGAGGGCTCCTCGTGCGACTCGGCGGCGCGGACCTCCTGGTACTCCTCGTCCCGTACGGGGTGGGAGGGCATGGGCGTGAGCACCGGACGCGGCGTCTCGACGACCTCGGGGGACTCGGAGGCCTCGACCTCGGTGTCCTCTTCCCGGCGGGCGGCCGTCCGGCGACGCGCCGGCTTCTCGGTGTCGTCCCGGTCCGCCGTCTTGGCCCGCGTCGTGCGACGCTTGGGCTTCTCCTCTTCGGAGGGAACGACTTCCAGGACCTTCTCTTTGGGGGAACGCGCTTTGGCCATGATTCAGGGGGGGTTGCTGGCGGGCGCCCGGCAGGGGCGCGCACGGCGAAGACGTGGGAAATGTCCGTGGGGTACGCGAAACGCGAAACACCCTCAGGGGGACACCCGGGCTCCCGTCTCTTGCCGGGACCTCACGAGTGGTGGAACCTTGCACTGGGAAGAGATGGCGCCTGAAGGTGTGACAACAACCCTCATGAGCCGCCGCAAGAGGTTATTGACCACCTCCGGAGCTGTCAAGGCATCCTCGCTGCCTGCCCAGCCAGGCAACCGCCGCCGTTCATTTTTAGTCCAGCCGCCGAGCCTTCACCTGTGAACTCCTCGAAGACCGCCGACGCCACCCGAGCCGAGCAGCTCCGCCGCGAGCTCGCCCACCACAACCACCGCTACTACGTGCTCGACTCGCCGGAGGTCAGTGACGCGGAGTACGACCGGCTCATGCGGGAGCTGCAGGAGCTGGAGGCCCGCCACCCGGACCTCATCACCGTGGACTCGCCGACCCAGCGGGTGGGCGGCGCCGCGGCGGAGAAGTTCGAGAAGGTGGTCCACCGCGCCCCGATGCTCTCGTTGGCCAACGTCTTCAA
>NZ_DASVSO010000727.1:0-4832 GCF_036388035.1 Archangium sp. | reverse complement strand
GAGATCAGCGTGCCCCGCCCGCCGTTCCGGTGGGGGGAGGACCCCCGGCTGTTGGCGCTCCCACGGTCGGCCCCACCCGAGGAGGGGCTCCCCCGCCCGCCCCCTGGGCCTTGAAGCGCTCCTTGAGGTTGGCGAAGAAGTTCTTCTCCTGGGCCGTCTCGGGGCCTTTGCGCGGTGCGTCGAGGTCCACCAGCTCCACCAGCTCCGAGGGGATGTCCTCCAGGAAGCGCGAGGGGGTCCGGGGCAGCTCCTTCCCCCGCTTCACCCGCATGGCGGCGCGGGTGAGGTAGAGCAGCTCCTTCGCCCGGGTGATGCCCACGTAGCAGAGCCGGCGCTCCTCCTCCAGGTTCTGGGCCTCGCCCTGCATGCCCTTGTGGGGCATCAGTTCCTCTTCCATACCGATGAAGAAGACCGCCCGGTACTCCAGGCCCTTGGAGGCATGGAGGGTCATCAGGGTGACGGCCTTCTGCCCTCCTGGCACCTCTTCCTCTTCCTGGCGGGTGTCGAGGCTGAGCCGGTTGAGGTAGGTGAGGAGGCTGGCCTTGGGGCCCTCGCGCTTCTCGAAGGCCTCGAGCGAGTTGATGACGTGGTCGATGGACTTGAGCTTCCGGTCCGCGCTGGCCTGCGAGGTGGTGAGCGACTTGGCGTCGTCCTTGTAGCCAATCTCCTCCAGCAGCTGGCGCGTCACCCCGGCGAGGTTGCCGTGCTCGTAGCTCTGCCGGTAGCGCTCGACGAGCTGGAGGAAGTCCCGCACCTTCTCGGCGGCGCCCTTGGGCAGGTCCTCGTAGCGCTCGGCGCGCTCCATGGCGCCCCAGAGCGTCACGCTGTCGCGCCGCGCGTGCGCCACCAGCCGCTCCATGGTGACGTCGCCGATGCCTCGCGCCGGCACGTTGATGATGCGCAGCAGCGCCGTCTCGTCCCGCGGGTTGGCGATCAGCTTGAAGTACGCGATGACGTCCTTCACCTCCCGCCGATCGAAGAACTCGCTGCCCGATACCACCTCGTAGCGCAGACCCTTCTCGCGCAGCATCTCCTCGATGGGGTGGGCCTGGCCGTTGACGCGGTAGAGGATGGCGATGTCATCCGCCGGGATGCCGCCGGCCACGAGCTTGGAGATCTCGTGGGCCACGAAGCGCGCCTCCTCCTCCTCGGTGGGGGCCGTCACCACCTGGATGCGCGGGCCACCCTTGCGGTCCGACCACATCTGCTTGGCCTTGCGCTCGGGGTTCTTCGCGATGACGGCGTTGGCCGCGTCCAGCACCACCTGCGTGGAGCGGTAGTTCTGCTCCAGCCGCACTTCCTTCGCCCCGGGAAAGTACTCGTCGAAGCGGAGGATGTTGCGCACCTCGGCGCCGCGCCAGCTGTAGATGCACTGGTCGTCGTCGCCCACCACGCACACGTTGCGCGTCTCGCCACTGGCCAGCAGCTTCAACAGGTTCAGCTGGGCCTGGTTGGTGTCCTGGAACTCGTCCACCAGCAGGTAGCGGAAGCGCTGGGTGTACTTGTGCCGCAGGTCCTCGTGCTCGCGCAGCAGCCGCGACGGGAGGATGAGCAGGTCGTCGAAGTCCACCGAGCCCTGTGCCTTGAGCGCGAGCTGGTAGGCCTCGTAGACCATGTGGGCGATGAGGTCGTAGTCGTCCCCCATCCCCTCCCCCAGCGGCTCGGGCGTCTTGCCGGCGTTCTTCGCCTTGGAGATGAGGTTGAGCACCTTGCGCGGATCAAAGGTGCGGTCGTCGATGCGCCGCTCCCGCATGGCCCGCTTGATGATGGCCACCTGATCGCCCTGGTCCGCGATGGAGAACTTCTTGGGCCAGCCCAGCCGGTAGATGTCCTCGCGGAGCATCTCCGCGCCGAAGGCATGGAAGGTGCACACCAGCACCCCCTGGGCCCGGGGCCCGGCCATGTGCACCAGCCGCTCCTTCATCTCCGTGGCGGCCTTGTTGGTGAACGTCACCGCCAGGATGTTGCGAGCCAGCAGTCCTCCCGGCCGCTTGTCGAGCAGGTGGACGATCCGGTTCGTGATGACCCGTGTCTTCCCGCTGCCGGCACCGGCCAGCACCAGGAGGGGGCCCTCCGTGGTGAGCACGGCTTCGCGCTGCGGGGGGTTGAGCTTCGAGAGGTCCATTGCGCGCCGGCCGGGGATACCCTTTGATCTCCCCGTGCGCGACTATTCTTCTCCTCGGCGGCTGCTTCTCCTCGTGCTCGTCGCGGGCAGCGCCTGCACCGATGGTGGAAAGAAGACACCGGGAGTCTCGGCGCCCGCCGCCGAGGAGGTCTCGGCGACCTTTCCCTGCGTCCACTTCGAGGACTTGAGGCACTTCCTCCCGGAGACGCTGGAGGGCCTCTCGCGCACCCGGGATGGGGGCTCCACCGGCCGCTACGGCGAGGTGTCCGTCAGCGAGGCCGAGCGCAGCTTCACCCACGGTGAGGACCGGGAGGTGAAGGTGCGCATCGTGGACACCACCCTGGGCAAGAAGCTGGGGCAGGCCATCCGCGCGGCGGCGCAGGAAGGCCGCAACCGCGCCCAGAATGATCCCACCGCGCCCATCTTCTGGAAGGATGCGGTGGGTTTCGTGCGCTACGACGGGGCGAACGGGCTGGCCGAGGCCAGCCTGCTGGTGGGCAACCGCTACGTGGTGGCGGTGAGCAGCCGCGGTTTCCCGGGCACCGTGGAGGTGCGCCGGGTGGCGCGCGGCATCGATCTCGAGGGGCTGGCGCGACTGAGCCAGGCCTCCGGCGGCGAGGGCCGCCAATGAAAGGAGCATCCGTGGTGAAGGAAAGAGGGTCGCGGGGGAGCGCACCGGATGTGCTCGAGCAGGAGGCGACGGCGCGCCGGGAGGTCACCTCCATGGGCAAGCGCGAGTTCCTCGAGCAGTACCAGAAGCTCGCCAAGCTCTACTCGGCGGATCCGGGCAACCCGGGCTCCTACGCGTGCGAGGGCTGTGAGCGGTGCGCCAACTGCATGTTCTGCCGCGACTGCGACAGCTGCTACCAGTGCACCCACTGCACCCGCTGCGAGCTGTGCAACAACTGCTCGCACTGCGTGGACTGCAAGCAGTGCCACAACTGCGCCTACTGCGTGCAGAGCGAGAACTGCACCACCAGCGCCTACGTGGTGCTCTGCCGCAACCTGTCCGACTGCAACTACTGCTTCGGCTGCGTGGGGCTCTCCAAGAAGGACTTCCACATCCTCAACGTCCCCTTCTCCCGCACCGAGTACTTCAAGCAGGTGAAGCGGCTGCGCGAGGAGATGGGCATCTGACGCCGGCTCCCCTCCGCGCTACAGGGCGCGGAGGACGAGCACCTTGAGGTACTCGCTCTCGAGCAGGCCGCCGAGCACCGGGTGGTCCAGCCCCGCGCCCCGGCGCTCCAGGATCTGCACCGACCGCTTCGCGTCCGCGGCGGCCGAGAGCACCATCTCCTCGAAGGCCTCGCGCCCCACCTTGCCGGAGCACGAGCAGGTGATGAAGAGGCCCTCGGGGCGCAGGCACTTGAGGGCGCGCAGGTTCAGCTCGTGGTAGGCGCGCAGCGCGGTGGTGACGCCCTCGCGCCGCTTGGCCAGCCCTGGCGGGTCCAACACCACCGTGTCGAAGCGGCGGCCGGACTCGGAGAAGCGGCGCAGCACGTCGAAGGCGTTGGCGTTGTCCACCGTGACGTTGGTGCGCCCGTTGCGCGCGGCATTGGCCCGGGCGCGCTCGGCGGCCTTCGGGTCCTGCTCCACCGCCAGCACCGAGTCGCACGAGCGCGCGAGCGCCAGCGCGAAGCCCCCGTGGTAGCTGAAGAGGTCCAACCCCTCGCCCCGGCCCAGTTCGCCGGCGCGCACGTGGTTGTCCACCTGGTCCAGGAAGGCGCCCGTCTTCATGTCGCCCAGCAGGTCCACCTCGAAGAGGTTCTCCCCCTCGTGGTAGCTGAAGCGGGCCTCGCCCTGGCCGTGCAGCAGCTTCACCTCGCGCGGCAGGCTCTCGAAGTCGCGGCCCGAGGCGTCATCGCGGCACACCACGTGGGTGGCACCGGTGAGCTCGGCCAGCGTGCGCGCCACCCACTCCTTGCGCGCGTCCATGCCCTCGGAGAGCGTCTGCAGCGAGAGGCCCGCGCCGTAGCGGTCCACGAAGAGGCCCGGCAGCAGGTCCGCCTCGCCGTGCACCACGCGCAGGCCGTCCTTGCGCAGCGGCGCGCGCCGCTTGAGGGACAGCTCCAGGCGGTGGCGCAGGAAGGCCTCGTCCACCTTCTCCTCGGCGGCGCCCTTGCGCGTCAGCAGCCGCAGCGCCAGCGGCGAGCGCTGCGCGTAGAAGGCCTGGCCGATGGGGTTGCCCTGCGGGTCCACCACCGCCACCACCGCGCCGCGCTCCTCCGTCTCGGGGGGCTCCATCAGCTCGGTGCGGTACAGCCAGGGGTGGCCACGGCGCAGGGACTTGGCCCCCTTGAGGGTGACGCGGGCGGTGGGCTGGGTCGTACGGGCCATGGTCTCTTGTGTCACTCCAGGCCGCGGGCGGCCAGTTCCTGGTCGTCCTCGCCCCGCAGGTGCCCCACCTCGTGGAGCAGCGTCACTTTAATCTGCTCGCGCAGCTCCTCCCGAGAGCGCACCGCGCGGGCGAGGTTGAGGCGGTAGAGGGCCACCGAGCGACAGGGCGTCTCCGAGCCATCACACGGCTCGCCCAGCGGCGGGCCCCGGAAGAGGCCGAGGATGGCGGGCGACAGGGGCGGCTCGCCGGAGAGCAGGTCGTCCTCCGCGGGCAGCTCCTCGGCGCGCACCGGCACCCCGGCGAGGTCCTTGCGCATGTCCACGGGGAGCCGCGCCACCGCCTGGGCCACCTCCTCGCGGAACTCGGCCT
>NZ_DASVSO010000726.1:0-7802 GCF_036388035.1 Archangium sp. | reverse complement strand
GACCTCGGGCGGCATGAAGACGGTGTGCGGATCCAACGTCTCCAACATCCCCTTGATGGCGCCGTGCATCAGCTTCTGGCTGTCCACCGGTTCCACGTAGTTGTTCTCCACGTACGAGAGCACCCGGGCGAACACCTCGAGCTGCTCGTAGGTGGTGGTGCGGGTGGTGGAGGGCCCGCGTTCATCGGCCCGCGCCGTGGGAGCCAGGAGCAGCAGGCCCGCGGCAAGTGCCGCGCGCCAGGAGTGCGGGGAGCGCATGTGGGTCGAGGCCCTTTCTCCGAAAGACCGAGCCCCGACTCTAGCACCCGTCCCGCTCCCCCGTCCCTCAGCAGCTCGCCTGGCCGCTCCACGGAATCGAACTCACCGCGAACGCTCACGCCGCCACGCGAGGAACGGCCACTCCGAAGTCCTGAGCCGCCTCCCCCGCCCGGTCAGTCCAGGGTCAACGCCACCCAGCGGTCCGCCTGGGTCGGGTCATGTTGAAACGAGATCTCAAAGGGCGTGGAGCCCGCGTTCCTGGCGAGGATCCGAGCTCGCGTGGCCTCGTCCTTGAACCGAAGCGCCTGTTCGTTCAGGACGAAGTAGCCCGTCTCGGACTCCCCGCTCAGGTCACCGGGCTCGAGCCGCAGGAGGAATTCCTGGTCAGGATCCACCGGGTCCATGCTCAGCACCTCGGTGAGCACCCACCGCTCGCTCGAGCCATCCTGAGGTGGATCCTGAACCGGCAACTTCCGCACGCGGATCCGCTGACGGACGCCATCGCGGAAGGTGAAGCCTTCGATCCCTTCATAATGGAACGCGGGTTGAACCTCCTGCTCGCCCTGCACGAGCAGGCACAAGGTGCGCGCGACACCCGTGCACGGTGCGCGGTAGTGCTCGATGACGACCACGTCGTCTCCGGAACAAGCCGCGAGCACACCCAGGGCGAGCGGCGCGGCGAAGCGCGCCAGCGCGCTCCTCACGAGCCCTCCTCGCGCGATGAACGAGCACTTGAATGCAAACCGCATGAGTTCTCCTGAAGGATGAGACTCATGGCATTTGCATGGGCTGTGCCACTACCTCCTCTCCTGACATGCGAGCGGAGTGCCCCCTCGGAAAACCGGGGAGACACCCAGGCGGTCCGCGAAAATCTGAAGGGGCACGAGCACCTGCTCAACGGCGCTCCTCGAACGCGGCGTGGTGACTACCGTTGCGACACCTTGTCCGTCGGTCCCTCGTCGATCACCTCGGACTGCCAGTCCTGCCGATCGAGGCTCCGCTGGAGATCAGAAGGGGTCCTCGTCACGGTGTTTCCCGGAGCCTGCTCGGGTGCCCAGGTCCGTCCATCCCCCGTCGTCACCGTATAGCCAGGGCCCCCCGTGGCCTCGCCGTTGTAGACCGTGGGTGCGCCAATGCGGCTCTGCCGGGCCAGGTCCGTCTCATTCGGAAATTCCTGGTAGGCAGCACTCAGGTTGTTCGTGCGCGCCCCCGAGCTGCTGGCGCAGCCCCACAGGCCGAGCACACAGGTGGCAATCAAGACGGGAAGCTTCTTCATGGAGCAACTCCTGGTTCGGGATCTCCCTGAAAAGGTGAGGCCGGTCGGTCTCGGAGCAACAAGGTGACGGGGAAGCGGCGCGAGCCTGCCAACCGTCCCTCTTGAAGTCCGAGCGCCCGGAGCGCAGGTGCTCGGGATGACTTCCGTGGAGTGGGTGCTGCATTCCCGCCCGCACCGCGCCGTGCTCGCATGGCCGCTCCACGGGCGGGAAGTAGCCGAGGCCCTCCGCCTCCCCTCACCCGCTCGGGGCGCCCGCCATCCCGCGCTCCACCACGAACGGTCTCGCCCTGGCGTACCAATGCTCTGTCTTTGCGCCAATAACGTGGATCGCTGTCTGTCCTGGGGCCCACAGCGTGTGCGGAAGTGCCAATCGCGGCGAAGAGGTTTCCGGCATTCTCCTGCGGGCCTGGTCATCATGCATTTGGTGGCAGGAGGGAGACGTCCCATGCGAATTTCGCTGACCGTCAACGGACAGCCCCACAGCGCGGAAGTCGAGCCGCGCCAGCTCCTGGTCGATCTGCTGCGAGAAACATTCGGACTGACTGGCACGAAGGTCGGCTGCGATACGGGCCACTGCGGTACCTGCACCGTCCTGATGAACGGCGCCACCGTCAAGAGTTGCATGGTGCTGGCGGTCCAGGCGGACGGGGCGGAGATGACGACCGTCGAGGGCGTGGCGCACAACGGCTCACTGACCGCCCTCCAGGAAGGGCTCTGGGAGCGCGGCGGCGTGCAATGTGGTTTCTGCACGCCGGGCATGGTCGTGACCTTGACCGGCTTGTTGCGCAACAACGCCCAGCCCTCGGAAGAGGAAATTCGTACCTGCCTGGCAGGCAATCTCTGCCGCTGCACCGGTTACCAGAATGTCGTGCGAGCCGTGCAGTACGCCATCGAGAAGGGGGGGACGAAGACATGAGCGAGAAAGTCCTGGGCGCTCCGCTCAAGTGCCGCGAGGACCCGGCGATGCTCCGGGGGGATGCCCGGTTCATCGCCGACATCCAGTTACCCGGCATGCTGCACATGGCGATCCTGCGCAGCGAGTATGGCCATGCCGTGCTCAAGGGAGTCGACACCAGCGCCGCGCGGAAGCTGCCCGGCGTGGTGCGAATCTTCACGGCCGCCGATCTGGCCGGCAAGGTGATGCCCCTCCCGTGCATCTGGATCCCTGGAGGTGCCGAGAGTCATTTCCCCTCGCACCCCATGGGAGTGCCGGGAGCCGGCCCGATCCTGGCGGTGGACCGGGTGCGCTTCATCGGCGACTCCATCGCCGCGGTGGTGGCCGAAACCCGTGCACAGGCCCATGACGCCCTGGCGGCGATCCGCGTCGATTACCAGCCATTGCCGGTGGTCACCGACGCCGAGGTGGCGCTGCGGGACGGCGCGCCGCAGTTGCACCCCGAGGTCCCAAACAACCTCAACGCCTACATTCCCTACGGGGACAAGGAAGGCACCGAGCAGGCCATCGCCACGGCGGAGGTCGTCGTCACGCAGGCGATCCACAACCAGCGCACGATCAACAGCCCCATGGAGCCTCGCGGCGCGGTCGGGGCGTACGACCCGGCTACCGGCGAATACACGCTGTACGCGTCCACCCAGTCGCCGCACGACCACCGGCTGCTGCTGGCACTGATGATCCTGGGTGTTCCGTTCAACAAGGTGCGGGTGGTCGCGCCCAACATCGGCGGCAGCTTCGGCACCAAGGGCTACATCTACCCCGACATGCCGCTGGTGCTCTTCATCGCCAAGGAGCTGGGCCGGCCGGTGAAGTGGGTCGACACGCGCAGCGGCCTGATGCGCTCCACGGTGCAAGGCCGCGACCAGAAGATGACGGCGACGCTGGCCGGCACGCGCGATGGGAAGATCACCGCGCTGCGCTGCACCTCGTACGCCAACCTGGGGGCCTACCCGTCCACGATCGGCCCTGGCGTCGCCACGGCCATGGTGGGCCGCAGCATCACCGGCCCCTACGACATCCCGCACGCCTTCTGCGACATCTACGCGGTTTTCACCAACGTCGTGCCGTTGGGTGCGCAGCGTGGCTCCGGCCGCGCCGAGGCGACCTTCATGCTCGAGCGCATGGTCGACCAGTACGCCCGTGAGATCGGCATGGACCCGGCCGAGGTGCGCCGCAAGAACATGATCAGGCCGGACCAGCTCCCGTTCGATAACGGGCTGGGCTGGCGCTACGACTCGGGCCACTACGCGGCGGCGCTCGACCGGGTCCTGGAGATGGTGGACTACGCGCACCTCGCGGAGCGCAAGAAGCAGGCCCGCGAGAACGGCAGGCGCCTGGGTGTGGGCATCGCCTCCTTCGTCGCCGTCTGCGGCGTCGGCCCCTCTCCGCGCATGGCCAAGGAGGGCATGCTGGGCGGCACCTGGGAGAGCGCCTGCGTCCGCGTGCATCCCACCGGCGAGGTGAGCCTGCTGATCGGCTCGAAGCCGCACGGGCAACACCACGAGACGGTCTTCGCCCAGATCCTCGCCGAGGAGCTGGGCGTCGACATCGACAAGATCGAGGTGCTGCACTCGGACACCCAGCGCGTCCCGTTCGGCCAGGGCTCCTACGGCAGCCGTTCGTACAGCGTCGGCGGCGCGGCCGTGCTGCGCGCGGCTCGCGAGATCAAGGCCAAGGCGCTCGCGGCCGCCGCCCACTCGCTCAAGGTGGGCGTCGACGAGCTGGCCTATGAGAACGGCAAGCTGTTCGTCAAACGCGAGCCACAGAAGTCCCTGACACTGCAGGAGGTGGCCCTCGGGCTCTGGTACGCCTGGGACATACCGGCTGGCATGGAGCCCAGCCTCGACGTCACCACCTACTACGACCCGCCGGACTTCAACTACCCCTACGGCAGCCACGTCGCCGTGGTCGAGGTCGACGAGACCACGGGCCAGGTCGCCCTGGTGCGCTACGTCGCCTGTCACGACGTAGGGGTGATGGGCAACGCGCTGGTGCTCGAGGGCCAGTTTCATGGCGCCATCACCCACGGCATTGGCCAGGTGCTGCACGAGGAGGCTCGCTACTCCCCGGAGGGCCAGTTGCTGTCCCGCACGCTGGCGGAGTACCCGCTGCCTCGGGCCACCCAGGTGCCGAACTTCGAGCTGGACCACCTGGTCACGCCCACGCCGCACACCCCGCTGGGTGCCAAGGGGGCCGGCGAGCTGGGCACCATCGGCGCGGCGGCGGCCATCGGCAACGCGATCTGCGATGCCCTCGCCGACCTTGGAATCAAACACATCGAGATGCCGATGACGCCGGAGAAGATCTGGCGCGCGATCCGCGATGCCAGAGCCGCGCGAGGCTCGGCGTGATGGGTCGCGAGAGGAGGCACGAGCCATGATCCCCGTTCCATTCGACTACGCGGCACCCAGGACCGTCGACGAGGCGGTGGAGCTGTTGGGCCAACACGCAGGGGCCGTGGTGCTGGCGGGCGGACAGCTCCTGCTGGCCGAGCTCAAGCTGCGCCGGAGCACTCCGCCCCGGCTGGTGGACTTGCGACAGATTCCTGGCCTGCGCGGCATCTCGCGCCACCCGGACGGCGGCCTGAGCATCGGCGCCATGACCACCTGTGCCGAGCTCGTCGCGCATGCGGACGTCCGGGCGGGTGCGCGAGCACTGGTCGAGGCCGCGCGCGTCCTGGGTGACGTGCAGGTGCGCAACCGCGCGACGCTCGGCGGCAATCTCGCCTGTGGCCACCCGGCCGCCGATCTCCCGGCGGCACTGCTGGCCCTGGAGGCAACGATTCACGTGGCCGGGCCCGGTGGCCGGCGCGAGATTGCCGCCGACCAATTCTTCGTTGCCCCCTTCCACACGGCGCTGAAGGCGGGCGAGCTCATCACGGAAGTGCGGTTGCCGGCCCCACCCGCCTCGAGTGGCAGCGTCTACGAGAAGTTCTCCCACTCCCACTTCTACCCGCTCTGCGGCGTGGCGGCGCTCGTCTCCCTCACGGAGAAAGGCACGGTCGCGAAGTGCCGCGTCGCGGTGACGGGGGTGAGCCTGCATCCGCTGCGCCTGCGCTCGCTGGAGGCCGCGCTGGACGGCCAGGCGCCCAATGCGAGCAACATCGCGGCGGCGGCCGGGAAGGCCGGCGAGGGGGTGATCTTCGTCACCGACCCGTTCGCTTCGAACGAGTACCGTGAGCACCTGACCACGGTGCTGGCCGAGCGTGTCCTCGCCCGGGCAGTTGGACTGGCCGCCCCGCCCAAGGCCTGAGCATCAAGAGCTGAAAGGGACGCAGTGGGTGGCGTCCTCCGTGTTTTCAACGAGGATGCCCAGCTCCTCCTGGAGCACGTCCATCAAGTCAGGCCGCACGCGCAGGGTGCCCTGGCGCAGGCGGTGATTGAGCGAGAGATCCGCGCTGGAGAGTTTCCGTGCCGGGTGGGGGCGCTGGAGCAACGCGTTGACCTGGCGCTGAGCACCATCCATGGCGCGAAGCGCTGAGCGCTCGATCGCCAGAAACTCCGCGACGGCGTCCGCCACGGCGTCGAGGACGTCTCCCCGGGCCCCCGTGGGAGAGCCCGCGCGCGAGCGGATCAACTCCCGGAGTCGCAGGCGGGTATTCTCGTCCACCTCATCTCCCTTGGGGATGAACGCGTCCCGCAGGTGCAGCAGCGCGTCCTCTCGGAATCCCCTCAGGCCACGCTGGGCGCGCGCGTAGACCTCGCTGTAGGCGGTCTCGGCCCAGTCTCGCGGGGTGGAGTGGTGCAACCCAGAGCGCAGGATCCTCTGCCAGTCGCTCTCGACGCGCGCGCGCAGCCGGCCCAGGACGCCACCGGGCTCGTCCTCCACCTCGAGCAGCGCCGCGTGAATCACTTCATAGGCGTGGCACATGTAGCTCCACCGGTTGGACTGGACAGCATAGAGTTGGAGCCCGAGCAGCCCGTAATCCATCGCCGCGGGGATCTCCGCATCCCACTCCGCCTTGGGGAGGGGAGCACCCGTCACGGGCTTGCCCTCCATCAGCGTCGCGAGGAACTCTTCCACCATGTGCGGGGGCCCGGCGCAGACGCCTCGGGCCGACAGGAAGTGGTTGCCCTGTTCGGTGTAGCGGTACAGCTCGGCCGCGGTGATGGGGGTGTCGTACGTGATCGAGCTCTCCAGGAGCAGGAGCAGATAGGACGACATCATCCGCACGCCGTCCGTCACCCGGAACATGGAGGACAGCACGGGGTCCAGCGTGCCATTGGGGACGGGGTCCTTCGCGCGCATCAACAACAGCGTCGGTAGGGCCAGCACGGCACATGACAGGGCGTGAAGATCTCCCAACCGCCAACGCCCCTCCGGGAGCTGGGGGTGGTGGCGCAGAAACTCCTCGCGCACCGCGAGCACCCCCCGCAGCGTGGGCTTCCAGTGCCGCGTCATCGACTTGAGCGCCGTCACGTTCATCCGCGCCTCGTCCCGGTAGCGGCTGCCCGGGTAGGGGCACACGCGCCACTCCGTCGGAAGCTTCATGCGCATGGCGTCGGGGAAGACGTTGCTCTCCCCGACATGGCGCCCCTCCGCGTCGAGCGCCGGGTGGGCGAGGCGATGCACCGGGAGTACCGCTTCGAGGAAGCCCAGCTCCAGCGGCCGCCCCAACAACCGCTCCATGACCTGGGGACCATCCGGGTTCCACCACAGGGGCTCGGTGGGGGCTTCCCGCCGGGCCTCGGCCTCCAGGAACCTTTGATGCTGGGTACTCTCGGCAGCGGGCTTCGGGGCCTCGCGCGAGAGGATGTCCTCCGCCAACAGGGCCTCGAGCAGCTCCTTCACGCGCTCCCAGGGGTAGGGCTCACCCGCGCTCCACGCGGTGGCGCTGCCCGCCATGAACTGGTCCTGCTCGAGCAGCGCCTCTCCAAAGGAGAGCAGGTCCGGCTCATCGAGGGTGACCTCCTTGACGCCGAAGAAGATGTGCAGCTCCCTGTGGCCCTCGGGAGTGGTCACATACTCCCTCGTGGAGCGACGCCGCATGGGCAGGTACAGCGTCTCATGGGGATCGACCGACACAGCGTCCTGACTCATGCGAGGGCTCCTGGGAGCAAGCCCGGGATGCTCAAGCGCGCAGGGGCTGCTCCATACGGGTGTGGCGCGCCCTTGGACTGAGCACGGGGCGCGGCCTTGGGATTCGCGGCACTTCCGGGCCGAAAAGCACAGTCGCCAGCGGACGACGGAGTGCCCGCTGGCGACTCGAAGCAACCACGGGTTCTTCTAGGCCAGGTAGTAGCCGCGACAGTCGCCACCGAGGCTGATCGTACGAATGTTGGACAACCCGCCGCGAATGTTGGTCCTGATCTT
>NZ_DASVSO010000725.1:0-28293 GCF_036388035.1 Archangium sp. | reverse complement strand
CCGCCACGCCCGCGGCATGGCGCGCTGAGCTACGGCGAGGCCGTGTTGGCGATGCTCGGCGAGGCGGGGCTGACGGGATCCACGGGAAAGGGGTTGTAATCGAGCGGGGCCGGGGAGATGGCCCCGTCCTTCGTCACCACCCACGAATTGTAGCGCTTCTCGGACACCTCGCGCAGCTTGCCGTCCTCGTAGCAGACGACGTGCAGGGTGAAGCTCGGCGCGTTGATGGTGGGCTTGCCATACTGGTAGCACTCGAGGTTGCCCCGGCGCTCCTTGCTGGTGGGCTGGCCGAGCAGGCCCTGCACCTCCTGCGGCGACATGCCCTTGCGCACCGTGCGCATGCCCCAGAGCGTCTCGATGCGGTAGGGGGTGGCCTCCGGCTCGATCTGTATGAACAAGGCGCCCAGTCCGATGAGCAGCAGCAAGGCCACGGCGTACAGGAAATACCGGAGGCCGCCGCGGGACGGCGGCTGCTTCGTGTAGGCGTGGAAGATGTTTCCGCCCTCGGCTGCGCCCATCTCCCGCGACCCGGTCACTTCCTGCTGGTGCTCTGGCTGGTTCACCCCTTGTGACATGCCCCGTTGGGGGGTCTGGATGCAAGCAAGTCGATGTGGAGACCGGTGGGACGCACGCTCGTTGCACGACAGAGGGGCCGGACCGGTCCCCAGGCGCTCGGTTGCTCGCTCGGGTGGCCGGAGGGCGGGCGGTATGCTCTCTTGCGCCCCATGACGCGCCCCCTTGTCTACCGCCGCTATGGAGGCTCGCTCCAGGTCTCCATCCCCTCCTTCGAGGTGCTCGTGGAGGCCATCCGCATCCCGGAGACGCAGTGGCTGGCCACCGCCTGCCCGGTCGAGGGGCTCAACTGCGACCCGCGCTTCCTCGCCTTCGTGGACACGGACAAGAACGGACGCATCCGTGTCAGCGAGGTGCGGGCCGCCGTCGAGCACGCGGCGAAGCTGCTGAAGTCGTACCAGGGCGCGGACGCGGCGAGTGACGTGCTGGAGCTGGACGCGCTCTCGGACGAGGGCGTGAAGCTGCGGGACGTGGCCGGCATCCTGCTGGGGACGCTCAAGGTGGAGGTGCGCACGCGCATCTCACTGGAGCAGGTGCGCGCCAGCGAGAAGGCCCTGCGCGAGGCGGGGCAGAACGGAGATGGCATCGTCGCCCCGGCCTTCCTGCCCGTGCCGCTGCGGCCCCTGGCGGAGAAGCTCCTGGCCTGCTTCCCCGAGGTGAAGAATCGCTCGGGGCACACGGGGGTGGACCTGCCGATGCTTCAGCGCTTCCGGGAGGAGCGGACGGCGCTGCTCGCACACCTGGCGGGCAGGGAGGCGGTGCTCGTGTGGGGGGGGCGGAGCGTGGAGCAGGCCCGGCGCCTCCAGGAGATTCGACCGCTGCTCGACACGTACTTCCTTCAGTGCCGGCTGGTCGCGGCGCAGCCCGAAGCCGTGGCGAGCCTCAAGCTGGAGGCGGGCCGGGTGCAGGGCGCGCTCGGAGACACCCAGGCGCTCTCGCGGGTGGTGTCGGAGCTGCCCGTGGCGCCGCCGGAGCCCGGGGGCGCGCTGCGCTGGTCCCGGCTGTACCGGGGCCCGGCCTTCGAGAAGCTCGACACCTTCCGGCGGGACGTGGCGGTGCCGCTCACCGGGGACATGGCGACGCTCGTGGACACCGCGTGGCGCGAGCTGTCCGCGAAGGCCGAGGCCATCCTGGCGTGGCAGGCGCGGATCGACGCGAGCCCGCTGCGCACCTGGGTGGACACGCTGGCGGACATCTCGGACGCGGACCTGGAGGCCCTCGAGGCGGCGTGCCGGGCGGACCTGGCGCTGAAGGACAAGCTGGACGCGGTGGACGAGCTGGAGCGGTTGCTCCTCTACCAGCGCTGGTTGCTGACGCTCGCCAACAACTTCATCAGCATGCCGGACCTCTACCAGACGAAGCGGCGGGCGCTGGTGGAGAAGGGGACGCTCATCCTCGGAGGCCGCAGGTTCTGGCTGTCGGTGCTGGTGACGAACCATGCCGCGCACCTCGCACTGACGAGCCAGGGCACCACCTGCACCCTCTACGTGCAGGTGATGGCGAAGGAGGGGGGCGAGCACTATGAGGTGGCCGTGCCCGTCACGCGTGGCCGGAGCCGAGAGCTCGCGGTGGGCAAACGCGGCGTGTTCTACGACGTGGAGGGCCGCGAGTTCGACGCCGTGGTGACCCAGGTGGTCCGCCATCCCGTGTCGCTCTGGGAGTCGATGACGATGCCGTTCGAGCGGATCGGCAAGTTCATCTCCTCGAAGATCGAGGGGATGGCGACGGCCGGAGAGAAGTCGCTCGACTCGGAGCTGGAGAAGACCTACGCGCACGGCACCACGGTCGCCACCACGGCGGCACAACCTCCGACACCCCCAGCACCGGGGGCTCCGGCGGCACCCGTGCCGGGACAGGTGGGGGGACCGGGCGGCTTCATCGCGGCGGTGGGCATCACGTTCGCGGCGTTGGGCTCGTCGCTGGCCTTCATCGTGACGCAGGTGAAGTCGCTCACGCTCTTCGACCTCATCTCGACGACGATCATCGTGGTCGCCGTGGTGATGCTGCCCTCGGGCCTGCTGGGGTGGCTCAAGCTGCGCAAGCGCAACCTGGCGCTGCTGCTGGAAGGCTCGGGCTGGGCGCTCAACGACCGGCTGAAGCTCACGCCGGACCTGGCGGCCCTCATCACCCGTCGGCCGAGGCTGCCGAAGAACGCCACCGTGGACCGGACGGATGTGCTGCGCTCCGCTCTCGTGTTGGTGCGCGAGGACGAGGAGGCGGAACCGCGCGCGCTGGCGGTCTGGATCGGCATCACGCTCCTCGTCCTCTTCATGGTGCTCTGGCAGTTCCGCGAGCCGCTGGCCCGCGAGGCCTGCCAGCGTCAGTGGCTGAAGGGCAGCACGTGCGACTCGCTGCTGTCGCCCGGCGCTTCTCCGTCCGTGCCTCCCGAGCCCCCGAAGCCCTGAGGCGCGGAGCTACTTCCAGCCGAGCAGCTCGCGCAGCCAGGGCGTCATCTGGTCGGCGGTCCGCTGGTGCGTCTTCCGGCTGGGGTGCCAGGTACAGCCCAGGCCTTCGTCGTCGAACCTGGGAGGGACCTCGACGAAGTGCACGCGGGGATCGCCGGACCGGCGTAGGGCCTCGACCAGGCTGGAGATGAGGGCACGGGCGTGGGTGCGCGCCTTGAGATCCTTGGGGTGGGTGTCGGTGATGCCGGAGCCCAGGACGCAGACGATGTGGGCGCTGGGGTAGTTGGCGCGAATGCGCTCCACCAGGGCACGGTAGGCGCCGCGGAAGCGCTCCTCGCCGGGGTGCTCCTTCCAGAAGTCATTGGCGCCGAGCTGGATGACCACCGCGTCGGGCACCCAGGAGGAGAAGTCCCAGCGGCTGTCGTCGCGAGAGGGGAGGGTGCGCTCGTAGAGCTGGGGCAGGGTGGGGGTGGGGTCGTTCGAGTAGTTGACGGCCACGCCCTTGCCAGAGAAGGCGATGATGGAGGCCTCGGCGCCGAGGGCCTGGGCGGTGAGGGCGGCCCAGGTGAGGGAGCTGCGTTGGGTCTCCGCGTTGAAGCTACAGAACTCGTTCTTGCCCTCGATGCCGTAGCCCGTGAGGCCCGAGTCCCCGATGAACTCGATGCGGCGCGAAGGCGCCGGAGGTGCGGGCAGCAGCCGGGCGCCCGGGTCCAGCTCGAACCCGAGCAGCTGCGTCTCCCCGACGACGGACTCGGTCTCCTTCTCCAGGCGCAGCACGTGCTCGCCCTCGGGAAGGCCCTCGGCGATGCGGTAGAGCAGGAGCCCCTCCCCCACGTAGAGGTCACGGAAGGGGGCACCGTCCACGCTGAAGCGGAAGCGGTTGGGGGCGAACTCCTCGACCTTGGGAAGATCGAGCAGGCGCAGGCCGAGGGAGGTGCCGGTGAAGCGCACCATCAGAGCGGTGCCTCCCCAGGCGAAACGGGGGCCACCCGGGTCTCCACGCTCCACCCGGCCGCTGAAGCGCGGCTCCGGGGCCTGGGGAGACACCTGGACGGGGACGGTGCGGCATCCAGTGAGCACGGCCAGGGCCAACAGCACGCCCAGTTGTCTCCAGTGCGCGCGATTCATTCTCAGCTCGCGGAGGGGGTGGGCCCCCCGGGGGGCGGACGGGAGATCCACGCGGCGATGAAGACGTCCAGCTCGCCGCGCAGCACGTCCTTGACGCGTGGCGTGCCGGCGCCCGTGCGCGGATCCTCCACCCGAGCACCCCGGCCCAGGTGGTAGCGCCGGGCCTCGTCCGCCGTGTTGCTGCCGCCCTGGCCCTTCACCACCCGCGAGGCGATGTCCTTCATCTCGTTCAGCTCGCCCGCGCCCGCCAGCGTCATCATCCGGCCCGTGGTCTCGTCCTTCACCGTCACTTCCGTCTTCACCCGCGAGAGGAAGGTGCCCTCGTGCCGCCTCACGTCGCGGCCCTCCACGTCCAGGCTCTCCTCCTCTTCTACCGGCCCGCCCCGGTGCACCCGCACGTAGGCGCGCTGGCGCTTGTCGTCGTCGATGCGCCGGTGCAGGCCCGCCTCGCCCGCCAGGTAGCCGTAGGCCCCTGGTCCGGCGATCCGCACCACCACCCGGAAGGGCTCCTCCGCCTCCGCCACCGCGATGGCCTCGTAGCCGCGCCGCTCCGCCCAGCCCAGGTACATGGTCGCCAGCTCCTGTACCCACGTGTCCTGTCCCTCACCCGTCTCGCTCGCGCAGATGTCCACCAGCGCCTCGTCGCCGTGGTCCGTCGCTCCCGCGGCGTCCAGCGCCTCGGCCATCTGCACCTCGCGCGCTACCTCCTCCACCTGCTTCGCCGCTGACGCGAGCTGCGCCTCACCCTTCGCCTCGCGCACCAGCCGCCGCGTGAAGGTCGTCCGCTCCTCCATCCGGTCCAGCTCGTTGATCCGGGCCTCCACCGTCCGGAAGGCCCTCAGCGTCGACGCCGCGCGCTGCGGGTCGTCCCAGAGGTTGGGCGCCTGCGTCTCCGCCAGCAACTGCGCGCGCCGCTCCTCCAGCCTCGGCCGGTTCGCCGACACCGACAGCGCTCGTGCCCGGCCCACCAGCCGGTCCATCTCGTTGAGCAGCGACTTCTTGTCCAGCCGTCGCTTCACCGCCGACACGGACTTCTCCGTGGGCAGCGCGAGCTGTGCCGTGTCCTCGCGCGGGCGCGGCGACAGCTCGGCCACCGCCACCACCTTGCCGCCCGGTCGGGTCTCCACGCGCACCGGCGCTCCCGGAGGCAGTGGCCGGCGGGCGATCTCCACCGCCAGTGCCGCCGTGAGCGTCTTCTCGATCTCCCGCTGCAGGTAGCGCGCGCCGAACTGCGGCGAGTAGCCCCGCTCCACCAGCAGGTCCACCACCGCCGGCGTCACCTCCACGTCCAGCGCGCGTGCCCGGATGCCCTCGCGCTCCAGCACCCGGCCCACCTCGCGCTGGGCGATCTTGCGGATCTCCACCTTCGTCAGCGGCTGGAAGTGGCAGATGGCGTCGAAGCGGTTGAGGAACTCGGGGCGGAAGGCCTCGGCGATGCGCCGGTCCACCTCGGAGATGAGCTCCTCGGGGCGGCGCGAGCCCATGAAGCCGATGGCCGGCTCGCGGTACACCTCGGCGCCCACGTTGGACGTGGCCACGATGACGGTGTTGTTGCAGGAGATCGTCTCTCCCGCGCCGTTGACGAAGGTGCCCTCGTCGAAGAGCTGGAGGAAGCGGTCGTGCACACTGCGCGCGGCCTTCTCGAACTCGTCGAGCAGCAGCACGGTGAACACCTTGCCCTCCAGCAGCGCCGTCAGCTCGCCGCGCTTCGTCTCCACCGCGGGAGCCCACGAGGCGCCGAAGGGAACGCTCTCGTCCCCGTCGTTGGGGAAGTCCGCCATGTTGAGGCGGACGAGCCTGTCCTGCGAGCCGAAGAGGTACTCGGCCAGCAGCTTGGCGAGCTGCGTCTTGCCCACGCCCGTGGGGCCGGCGAAGAGGAACACGCCGAGCGGCCGGCGCGGGTCGTTCAACCCCGCCTTGAGCAGCGCCACCGAGCGCAGCACGGCCTGCACCGCGTCCGTCTGGCCGAGCAGCCGCTCTCCGAAGAAGCGCTCCGTCTCCTCCAGATCCAGCGCCATGGCGTCGTCCACGACGAAGCGGGGCAGCCGGGTGGTGGCGCAGAAGCGGGTGAGGACGTCCTCGGGGCCCACGCGGTCCTTGGCGCCGCCGGCGGCCTCGGCGGCCGTCTCCTTGAGCAGCTCGATGGCCTTGCGGGGCAGCCGCTGCGCCAGGAGGAACTTGGAGGCCAGCCGCAGCGTCAGGTCGCACGCCGCCGGGTCGATGGGCAGGTGCAGCTCGCGCTCCAGCTCCTCGGCCACGCGGCCCAAGATCCACCGGGCCCGCTCGGTGGGCGGCTCATTGACGGGGACGAGGTGGAGCCGCTCGGAGAAGGCCTCGTCCGCGCGCAGCAGCTCCTGCACGCGCTTGGGCTCGGTCTCGAAGATGAAGCGGATGCCTCCGGTGCGCAGGGCCCGGAAGGCCACGGGGGCCAGGGGCCCTCCAATGACCGCGGGCAGGTCCCGGATGTAGACGATGGGGCAGGGGTAGCGGCTCAACCACGCCAGCAGCTCCTCGAAGCTCTCCGCCGCCTGGCGCTGGGTGCTGCGCGCCAGGATGTTGGCGACGGACACCTCCACCATGCGCGCCTGGGCGAGCTCCGCGTCCACACGGCCCTCGGTGATGCGGCGCGCCACCTCCTGCACCACGGCGGACTTGCCCACCCCGGGCTCGCCGGAGAGCAGCGGGTGCTTGCCCCCTCGTGTCAGGAGGCCCAGCACTTCCGTCACCGGCCCGTCCACGCCGTGCGCGGCCGTCAGCTTCCCGTCGCGCGCCAGCGCGGTGAGATCGCGGTCGATGAGACGCTCGTTGTCCTCGCTCTTCCTCGTGGCCATGGTCGGGAACGCCTCGTCGGCGCAGGGGCACTCTAGCGTGCTGAATCGCAGTGGTGGACCCCGACGTCGGGGTCTTGACCCAACAATCCCTGTCGCCCGGGCTCATTCCCGCCCTGGCCTCGACCCGCCGCTCAGCACTCGGCGACGGGGTGCCCCCAGGGGTTGGAGGCCGGGGTCTGCCGCAGCAGCGTCTCCAGCTCACGGGCCCGGGCGCTGGAGCTCTCGGGGCGCTGCGTGAGGGGGAGGACGGGCTGGGCCGCGACACTCAGGCGCACCGCCTGGATCGCGAGGTTCTGCTCCACTTCCGGGGACCAACGACCGAACTCGAGCCACTCCATGTGCCGCTCCTTCCACCTACGGGTTGCTTGCCGCGCGCATCCATGCGCCCGACGCACGAGCGGGTTCACTACGCCGTGCGTCAGTACGGAGCGGAAATGGTGGATTCCGAACTCCCCGGGCTCGCGGGGTTTTGACCCCAACGCTTCACTTCAGGGTCGGGTGGACTCGATGCGGGGGATGGCGCGCAGGTACTCGTAGATGGCGCGCACCTCGCGGTCGCTCATGTCCTTGTAGGAGGGCCACGGCATCACCTGGAGGATGTCGCCGTTGTCCTCCCGGCCGGTGCGCATGTAGCGCTCGAACTCCTCGAAGCTGGCGCCTCCCGGATTGCCGGACGCATCCGGGGTGATGTTGGGCGACACGAGGCCCGGGCCGAAGAACACCCCGCCCGCGAGGAAGCGCGCCGTGTTGATCCGCTCCGGTTGCCCCTGGTAGGGGTCGCCTCCCTCGACGTAGGGCGGGGCGGTGTGGCAGCCGGCGCAGGCGCTCTGCACGTTGACGAGGTAGCTGCCCAGGCCCACCAGGTTGCGGTCCTTCCCGTCCAGGTTGAGGGGCACGGGGGAGACGGTCAGGCCCTTCTCGATCCTCTCCCGATCCGGATCCTCCGGCATCTGCTTGTCGTCGTCATTGTTGCCGCAGCCCGGGCCCAGCACGGGGGCGGCGAGCACGAAGCCGAACATCGCCCAGCGTCCCAACTTGAAGTCGCGCATGCGTGTCTTTCTCCTCCCGGCGGGGGTGCCGGGCACGCGAGACACTAGGCGTATGACGCCGGAGCAGCGGTGCACCCATTCGGCGGCTCCGGGACATCGTTGGAAAGAGGACAGAGGAATGGAAGGAGGAGGACTCGAACCCCAGACCGGAAGCCGGTCCGCACCCGCTAGCAACGGGGCCTGGCGCCATCGCCAGTTCACACTTCCAGAAGAATATGCCGGCAGCAGGGCCCGCCTGCCGGCGCGCGGGGCGTACGGGTGTCGGGAACGCCTCTGGCCTCCCCTGTCAGCACCCGCTCCTGTCACGGAGCGGGGCCGGGGAACCACCTCAGGTGGCTCCCCCTCACCCGCCGCTCACTCCTCCAGCTCCATGTGCCAGTACGCGACGTCACGGAGGAACTTCCTCCACGAGACGGGCATGCCCTTCTCGTGGGCGAAGGTGAGCTGCACCGAACCCGTGAGCTTGCGAGGCTTCACGGGAGCGGAGAGCAGCGCCATCCCCGCCTGCACCGGCGTGCGCCCGCCCTTCTTCTGGTTGCAGGGCACGCAGGCGATCACGATGTTCTCCCAGGTGGTGCGGCCCCCCTGGGCCCGGGGCACGACGTGATCGTACGTGGCCTCGGGGCGCGACACCTTCCGGCCACAGTACTGGCACCGGCAGCCATCGCGCATGTAGACGTTGTCGCGGCTGAACTTCACGCCGCGCCCGCCCCGGCGCGCGCCGCGCAGGAAGCGGATGACGGAGGGCATCCGGATCTCGACGGTGACGGAGCGGATGAGGCGGTCGTCGTACTCCTCGACCACCTCGACCTTCCCCTGCCACAGCAGCATCACCGCACGCTGCCAGGAGATCCGGGCCACGGGCTCATAGGACGGGTTGAGGACCAGCGTCTCCATGACTCGGTTGTCCTTCTTGGGGGTATGTCCGCGGCGAGAGTCGAACTCGCACGTGAGCTGGTTTTGAGCCAGCCGCCTCTCCCGATTGGGCCACGCGGACGCGTTGGGGAGTCTGTTGCAATGCACGCCCCGGGGATCGAACCCGGCGAGATTGGTGTGTGGGACCAACGCCGTCTCCAGCTGGCTCGGCGTGCGGAAAAAGCGCTCCTGCGGGGAATCGAACCCCGTTCACGCGGTAGACGGCCGCGCTGCGATCCAATCGCATCCAGGAGCTGAAGTGAGAAACAGTGCCCCCGGTCGGGTTCGAACCGACGACCCCCGGTTTACGAAACCGGTGCTGCTACCAGCTGAGCTACAGGGGCAAAACGAGTGCCGTCCCCAGGAATCGAACCCGGTCCTCCCGCTCTTCAGACGGGCGCGCGGACCACCTACGCCAGGACGGCATGAGAAAGAAGTTGCGGAGCAGGGAGTCGAACCCTGCGACCCAGGCGTATGAGACCCGGTGGGACGGCCGGTCCCACTCCGCATCGAAGCTGTGCCCCCGGCAGGAATCGAACCTGCGGCCTCACGGTCCGGAACCGTGCGCTCTGTTCCCCTGAGCTACGGAGGCATGAATTGAAGTGCTGCGTGAGACAGATGTCTGGGTGACAGGATTTGAACCTGCAACCTCGCGGACCCGAACCGCGCGCTCTACCAAGTTGAGCCACACCCAGATGAAACGGTTGAAACGGAGTCGGGGTGGCCGGATTCGAACCGACGACCTCGTGCACCCCAAGCACGCGCTCTCGTCCAGACTGAGCTACACCCCGAGTTGCTCCACGGGAGGGACTCGAACCCCCAATCTTGCGGTTAACAGCCGCCTGCTCTGCCATTGAGCTACCGTGGAATGAAGCGGGTGACGGGATTCGAACCCGTGTTTCCGACTTGGGAGGCCGGCGTCCTGCCGCTGGACGACATCCGCGAATGAGTACCTCCGGAGGGACTCGAACCCTCACCGTCCGCTTAAGAGGCGGATGCTCTACCCGTGAGCTACGGAGGCGTGTGCCGCCTCGCATGAGGGCAGGCGGCGCTTCACCACTGCGATTCAGTTGTCAGAGAACCTGGGACTTCCACTGCGGAGTGGGGACGCTGGGAGTTGAACCCAGCGGGCCATTGAAGGCTCCGGCTCTACAGGCCGGTGCGTCTTCGCGTAACGCTCTACGTCCCCGGAAGGGTGAGGCTGGAAAAGCGAGAGGCCGGGACCCTTTCGGGTGCCCGGCCTCTTTCGCCGCCGCCTCACGTCGGGAGGCGGAGCATCAGAAGAGGCCAGGGTGTGGCGGGTCGAAGGACTCGCGGGAATCGCGCCCGTCGACGGGGTACAGCGGATACGAGGAGGCGGGGACTGGACGGGTGCTGAAGCGCACGGGCTTGAAACCGGCGTTGCCGTGCTGCTTCGGGTTCATCGTGCTCTGCTTCGTCATCGTCCGCATCGTCACCGCTCCTTTCATGGGTAATGGACGCCGGGTTCCCGGAATCCTGACGCGGTATTTTCCGGAGGGTTTTCCGGACGCTTCCGGAGAGCGGGCAGCCAGGCGGCGCGCCTGGGCGGGCCGGGCTTGGTAGACTCGGCCCCACGCGCGTCCAAGAAGGAGCGATACATGATTCGCAACGTGAGGTGGGGACTGCTCCTGCTGGTGGCCGGCCTGCTCCAGGCGGGCTGCCGCTGGGCTGACTATGACGACGTCATCCCCACGAGCGATGGAGGAGTGAGGCCGGGAAGCGGCGCTGGGCGAGACGGTGGGAGCGGAGGAGAGGAGGAGCCGGACGCGGGGAGCGACTCCGTCGATGGTCTCGATGGTGGCCCCCCTTCGCTGGGCTGGGTGGAGGGTCCCGGAGCCTTCAACGAGCCGTTCGATACGTTCGACGCCAGGCGCTGGCGCCTCTCGGATGGCTGGGCCAGCAGCGAGGACTTCAATGCCGGCTGGCGTGCCGACCACGTGCGGGCCAAGGGTGGGAACCTGGAGCTGCAACTCGACAAGACGCCGTGCCCGGCTGGGTGCTCCGGTCGTCCGTATGCTGCGGGCGAGGTCGGCTCCATGCGGTTCCAAGGCTACGGACGCTATGAGGTCCGGATGAAGCCCGCGCGCGGCTCGGGCACGCTGACGGCCTTCAGCCTCTACACGGGCCCGGCTGAAAATACGCGCTGGGACGGTATCGACATCTCCTTCGTCGGGTTGAACACCCGTCGCGTGCAGACGAGCTACGTGGTCAACGGCAAGGGCTACTACGGGGGAGTCGACCTGCCCTTCGATGCCGCGAACGCCTTCCACACCTACGGCATCGAATGGACGCGCGAGGCCCTCCACTGGTACGTCGACGGCAAGCGTGTCCACAGCGCGAAGGACCCGTTGCCCGCTATTCCGGGGCGGATCATCATGAACTTCTGGCCCGGCATCGGCCCGGCCACGGAGTCTTGGATGGGCTCCTTCTCCTGGCCGGGCGCTCCGATGGTCTCCTCCTATGACAACGTCCGCTACGGGCTGGCCGCTCCGAAGGAGATGGTGGACGAATTCGAGACGCTCGACACCTGGAAGACCTCGGGCCCGGGACTCAGCACGGAGCGGGATCCGGATGGGCACGTGGGCAACGCGCTCGTGCTGAACTACAACATCGCCACCCCAGGGAGCTCGGTGGGCTCCAGCCTCGTGCGCACCTTCGAAACGCCCCAGAACTGGAGTCAGGGCAACTACCTGAACTTCTGGTTCCGAGGCACCAACAGCGGCGACCTCTTCCGCCTGGAGCTGTGGGACAACGGCGACAGCGCGGACTCGGCCGAGCGCTTCGAGTACGGCTTCAAGGATGACGATAACCGCTGGAAGTGGATGAATGTGCCCATGTCGGCCTTCACCCGGCGTGCGGCGGACGGGCAGCCCGCGGGCGCACCCAACGACGGGCTCAGCCTGTCGGCCGTGCGCGGCCTCTCGCTCCATACGCTGGGCAACAAGGGCCACAAAATCATCCTCGACGAGTTGGAGCTGGAGCACTGGCCCTCGCCGTGAGCCGGTGGTATCGCGGCTCCATGAACGCACCTGTCCAGGGCCCGCTCTCGGGCCAGACCGCCCTCGTCACGGGCGCCAGCTCCGGTATCGGCGCGGCCTGCGCCGAGCTGCTCTCCGCCGCTGGCGCCCGGCTCGTCCTCACCGGCCGCCGCGAGTCCCTCCTCGAGGAGCTCGCCGCGCGCCTCCCGGGTCCCTCGCACGTCCTCCGCTTCGATGTGAGCCAGCGCCGCGAGGTGGAGGATGCGCTCGCCCGGCTCGCTCCGCCCTTCGCCGAGGTGGATCTCCTCGTCAACAACGCGGGCCTGGGCCTGGGGTTGGATCCCGCGCACCAGGGCTCGCTCGATGACTGGGAGCGGATGGTCGACACCAACTGCAAGGGCCTGCTCTACGTGACGCGCGCGCTGCTGCCGGGCATGGTGGCGCGCAACCGCGGGCACGTGGTGAACATCGGCTCGGTGGCGGCCACCTACCCGTACCCGGGCGGCAACGTCTACGGTGCCACCAAGGCCTTCGTCCACCAGTTCTCCCAGAACCTCAAGGCGGACCTGCTCGGCACCCGGGTGCGCGTCACCAACATCGAGCCCGGCATGGTGGAGACCGAGTTCTCGGTGGTGCGCTTCAAGGGTGATGCCGCGCGTGCCAATGCGACGTACGCGGGCATGGAGCCGCTCACCGCGCGGGACATCGCGGACATCGTCGTGTGGACGGCGTCACGCCCGGCCCATGTGAACATCAACCTCGTCGAGGTGATGCCGGCTGACCAGGCCTTCGGGTCCTTCGCGGTGAAGCGGCGGTAGGCCGCGGCTCAGAAGGCCACGCCGAAGGCCAGGCGAGGCGTGGGTACGAGCTCCACGCGGATGGCCCCCTCCTCGGAGGAGGTGATGTCCGGGATGGCCCGGTACTGAGCCGAGAGCCCCGCGGCGACCGTGAGGCGGTTGAAGAGCACCAGGGTCCAGCCGACGTTCCCGCCGAGCCCCAGCCCGAAGCCCTTCCGCAGCTGCCCTTCCCGGTGGGCGCGCTGGTAGTCCACGCCGAACTCGGGCCCGAAGTAGATGCCACTCGGGGCGTTGCCGAGCACGAAGAAGCGCATGCCCAGCGTCCCCCCGAGGGACAGGTTCCAGGAGCGCTCCGCGCGGCCATAGGCGAACTCGGGCGCGAGGTAGAGCGAGAAGCCCCCGCCGAAGGCCCGCTCGTACTCGACGCCCAGCCGCTTGTCGCGGAGCACCATCGGGTTGATGGTGAAGGTGTTCCGGGCGCCCGGATCCTCGGGCGGGGGCGGTTCCGCGGGCTTTCCGAGCCTCGAGAACCAGCCCTGGATGCGGGTGATGACGTCTTCCGCCCGCGCGACCCGTGGGCAGAGGACACAGAGGGAGCAGAGGAGCAACGCGACACGGTGCATGGGCACCTTGTACCCCGGAGCCTGGGGGTGGGAGGACGCGTCGGGCCGATTCCGTGCGTCGGCTCAACACAGTGGTAGGGTGCCCGAGCCATGGCCAAGTCCCCGTGTCCCGTTTCGCTGTCGCAGTTTCAAGAGAAGGCCGAGCCCCTGAAGGTGGTCATCAACGGCCAGGAGATGCTCGCCGAGGTGAAGGCGTTCTCGACCGGCTCGTTCGGCTGGTACATCAACGGCAAGACCACCGTCACCGTCGATGGCAAGCCCGTGTCGGTGCAGATCGGCATGAACATGACCATCGTCGGCTCGAAGGAAGCAGCGCGCTGAGGAGGTCGCACCGGGTGGGTTCCAGCTCCAACGGCCCACCCCCCGGTGCTTTTCTCAGCTCGTGGTCGGCGTCACCGCCACGAGGCTCACCATCGCGTCACGGCGGGTGCCGTGCTTCACGAAGTCCTGCACCACCCGCGCGAGCGTGGCGCCGAGCTGGCCGATGAGCGGCAGGTGCGCGCCGCCCTCGCAGGTGGCCTGCCCCACGGTGTCCTCGGCGTCCGGGACGAAGCGCTCGTCCCAGCGCACCAGCCCGAAGGTGCCGTCCGCCGCCAGGGCCCCGTGCACCAGCGCCTTGCCCGCGCTCCGAGCGAACCCGCTCAGCAGCAGCCGGCTCTCCTGGTTGTCGAAGCAGTCGACGAGCAGGTCCGCGCTCCCGCACAGCGCCGCCACGTTGTCGCGCGTCACCCGCACGCCGAAGGCCTCGGCCTTCACTCCGTGCAGGTTGAGGAGCTGGAGCTTCAGCGCCTCCGCCTTGTTCTTCCCCACCGAGGGCTTCACGAAGGCCTGCGCCAGCAGGTTCTTGGACTCCACCCGGTCGAAGTCGATGAAGACGAGCGTCGCCTCCAGGTTGCGGCACAGCACCGCCGCCGTGGAGCCGATGGCCCCCACTCCGCAGAAGAGGATGCGCATGGTGGGCCCTCCTCACGCCCCGAAGGGCACCTTGGGCCGCAGGTAGATGCGCTCCTCGCCCCGAGGCCCGCGGAACCGGTCCACCACGTAGTGGTCGAAGGCGTCCTCGCGCAGGTGGGCGATGTGCAGCCCCGGTGCCCCGCCCGAGCGCACCACCTCCACCGCGATGCGCCGCACGTCCACGTCCGCCACGGGGCGATCCAACTCCAGCGGCAGGTCCGAGGACTGCCCGTTGTAGGTGATGTTCAGCGTCGCCATGTCACGCCTCCTCGCGTCCACGGCTCGGACCGATGGCTCGGCCCGGCCGGGTTTTCCGCTTGGGAGGACGTGGGGGGGACGGTGTTCCTGACGGCTCAGTGGTCGGCGTAGCGCTTCTCGCCGGCCTCCACGCGCAGCTTCAGCCGGTTCTGCGGTGGGGGCAGCGGGCACGTCGCGTACGGCGAGAAGGCGCACGGGGGGTTGTAGGCCCGGTTGAAGTCCAGCACCACCTTCCCGTCCCTGGGCAGGTCCGCGTACAGGAAGCGGCCCGAGCCGTACGTCTCCGTGCGGTTGGTCAGGTCCGAGAAGATGATGAAGAGCTGCTTGTCCCCGGGCTCCTGCGAGACGTCCAGCCGGTACTCCTGGCCATTCACCGTGAACACCGCCGTGCCCGGCGAGTCCAGCTCCTCCACCGTGCCGAGCACCGTGGGCACCGCCAGCTTCCGGGGCGTGGTCGCCGGCTCGAAGCGGCCCTCGACGCGCCAGGCCGCGCTCACCGGGTAGGTGGGGACACCGTGGAACTTCTTGCGTGCCTCGGCCTCCGTGTCCTTCACCCGGATGCCAAACCGCTCTCCCCGGCGGATGACGAAGAAGCGCAGCGACCCCAGCGAGAGCATGTCCGGCGTGCCCTCGGTGTCGTTGCGCAGCGCGCCTCCGGTGAAGGGCTGGCCGTCCCGGGTGAGGGTGACTCCCGGCGCGACGGCCAGTGTCACCTTGCCGCCCTTCAGGGTGAGGGTGCCGATGCGCGCCGGTGTCCCCGGGGGGAAGACGCACTCGTTCTCCTCCGAGGAGCCGAAGTCGTTGTCGCCTTCCTTCAGCCAGTGCAGCCCCACCAGGGTGAGCCAGCCGTCGTCGGACGTGAGGTTCGCGATGCGCTTCTGGTGCCAGGCGCGCGTCTCCGCCTCGAGGTCGAGCGGCTTCGCCTCGGTGGACTTCGTCTCGGTGGGCTTCGTCATGGCGGTCTTTCCCTTGGGGGGGGCGGCGAGCGCGGGGGCCGCGAACGCCAGCGTGGAGAGGGTGAGCAGACGAGCAATTCGCATGGTCCGGACGATGGCAAGACCTCCGGGGCCCGTCCACCGTCTCGGAGTTCAGGGCGTGGCTGGCGGCCCGCCTTTCCGCTAAGGGTGGGCCCGATGGGGAACACAAGCGGAGCGGGGATGAATGTGTGGCAGCGGGGGCGTGAGCACCTGCCCCCGGTACTGGCGGCGGCCTTCGGCGTGCTCTGGTTCATCCTGAGCCATGGAGACCGGACGCTGAACCCAGGCCAGGTGGACTGGCTGATGGTGGGCGACTGGTCCCAGCACCTCACCGGCTGGCTCTTCTTCCGCAACGAGCCGCTGCTGGGTTTTCCCCTCGGGGCCGTGCCCGGTCTGGCGCACCCGCTCGGGACGACCCTGGGCTACATGGACTCCATTCCCCTGGTGGCCCTGCTGCTGCGGCCCTTCGTGGGACTGCTGCCCTTCCCATTCCAGTACATCGGCGCCTGGCTCGCGCTGTGCTTCGCCCTCCAGGGCTACGTGGGCGCCCGGCTGACGGCGCTCTTCACCCCCAACCCGGTCGCGCGTTTCCTCGGAGGCGCGCTCTTCGCGCTCGCGCCCGTGCTCATGTGGCGCATGGGGCATGACAGCCTCTGCGCGCACTGGCTCCTGCTCGGGCTCTTCTGGGTGAACCTGCGCGACTGGCCGGACCGGGCGGGGGCTCGACGCGCCGTGGCGGCGACGTTCCTCCTGCTGGGGTTGAGCGCCACCATCCACCCCTACCTGTCCGCCATGGGCCTGGTGCTGGCGGTGGCGGCCTTGCTGCGGCTGCGCCTGGTGGACGGGACGCTCTCCTGGCGTGGGGTGGGGCTCGCCCTGGGGGGGCTCGTCGCGCTCCTGCTGGGCCTCTTCTGGTTGCTCGGCTACGTGGGCACGAGCACTCCGGCGGGCATCGAGGGCTTCGGTGATGTCTCGTCGGACCTGCTCACGCTCGTCAACCCCATGGGCTGGTCCCGGCTGCTGCCCACCCTGCGCACGGCGCGCGGCCAGTACGAGGGCTTCGGCTACCTGGGCGTGGGCGTGCTGCTCCTGCTCGGGCTGGGCATGGGCTCGGCGCTGGTGTCCCGGCTGACGCGGCGCTCGGAGTGGACGCCCCAATGGAAGCGCGCGGTGCCCCTGGCGGTGGGTTGCTTCCTGCTGGGGGTGTACGCGCTCTCCGCGCGCGTCACCTTCGCGGGTCAGCCGGTGCTGGACCTGGGGGGACTCTACGGGCCGGTGATGCGGCTGGTGGAGCCGTTCCGCTCCTCGGGGCGCTTCATCTGGCCGCTGCACTACGCCCTGCTGACGGGGGCGCTGGCGCTCGTGCTGGGCGCGTGGCGCCGCCAGCCGTGGGTGGGCACCGGGCTGCTCGCCCTCGCCGTGGGCGTGCAGCTGTTCGACCTCCACCCGGCCATGGCCCAGGAGCGATTCCAGGGCAACGCGTGGAACGCCCTGCGCTCGCCCGAGTGGGACGAGATGAAGGAGGGCTACCGCCACCTCGTGCTGTTCCCGCCGCAGCTCCACGACGGAAACGGCCGAGGCTGTCCGTACCCCGGAGCCGGCGCGCCCTTCACCCCCATGTTCGCGTACAAGGCGGCCTCGCTGGGGATGACCTTCAACAGCGCGTACCTCGCGCGAGTGGACCCGGCCCGGGCCCAGGCCTACTGCACCGCGCTCCAGCAGGAGGCCGGGCGCGGCGAGTTCCAACCCGACACCGTCTACGTGGTCCACCCCGCGTACCTGACGCCGTTCCTGCGCCGCCCGGAGTCCGTGGTGTGTGGCGTGCTCGATGGCCACGCGGTGTGCGTCTCCTCCGAGAAGGAGAGCGGCTTGCGGCGAGTGCTCGAGCAGCGGCGCCTCCAGGCCCCTCCCGACGGCAGGCCGTGAGGGGAGGGGCGGGCGCCTAGCGGCGGGTAGCGCGCTTGGCGGTGGTGGGGCGCTTGGCGGTGGTACCGCGCTTCGCCGTGGCGCCGCGCTTGGCGGTAGCGCCGCGACCGGTGGCGGTCTTGGCCGCGGTGGCGAGCCGGGCCACGGTCTTCCGGGCTGGACCCTCCTTCTTGGTGGGGCTCCGCTTCTGCGAGGCCGAGGGCTTGCGGCCGCCCACCGTGGCCTCGGTCTTCCAGCCCTCCTTCTTGCGGAAGCTGCTGGCCTCGCCAGCGCGCGTGTTCTTGCTTGCCGCCGCCCCCTTCGCCTGCTTGGCGGGGCGCTTCTTCTCGGGCTTGCGCTTGGCGACGGTGCGGCCCTTCCTGGCCGGCCCCGGGGGCCCCGTCTTGCCCATCTTGCGCCGGGCACCGGGCTGTCCCGTCGGTGTCACGGAGGCGGGGCCCTGCTCGGTGGAAGCGGTGGTGGTCGGTGCAATCATCTCCGCCGTGTTCTGCTGTTCGGCCTCTTGCGGCGGGCGCGACTCGTTCGTCATTCAGTGCTCCTCCTGAAGGTGAGCGAGTGCAAGCCTAGTCACTGTGCGCCAGCACCCAAGGGGTGTCGGTGCGGAGTGAACTCCACACGACGAATGCACGCGTGCCTCGCGAGGCCCTGGTGCTACAGGAATCGGCGCACCCCGAAGGCGAAGAGGCTGCGCAGCACGGAGAGCAGCAGCATCGAGGTCAGCGGGACGTAGATGCGCGTGTGCTCGCCTTCCTGTCCTCCGCGGACAGCGCGCCCGTGGCCGGTGGGCTGTCCACGCGCGTCCTCGCTGACAAGGGGGATGGCACCTCGCCTGCCCCTCCCCGCGGATGCTCCTCCGTCCGGGAGTCGTGACCACCGGCGGACAGGCGGGCGGGTTGCCCGTGGGGCCGCGCGCCCCAAGGTTCCCAGGACGAGGAGGAAGCCCATGGAAACGCGCGTACACGAGCTGCACCCGACGTTGATCCACGCTCCACTGGCGCTGCTGCCATCCACCGTCATCGTCGACCTGGCGGCGACGTTCAGCCAGGACCGGAGGTTGGACCGGGCGGGCCGGACGCTGTGGTGGAGCGTCGCGGGGAGCGGGCTGCTGGCGGGCCTGGCTGGCATGGCCGCCTCCCAGGAGGTGAAGGCCGACAAGCACGCCCGGGACATGATGTTCCTGCACGGCCTCGGCAACGTCACCCTCGTGCTGGGAGCCTTCGGCGTCGCCCTGTGGCGGGCGAGCCACCGGCCCTCCATGTTCTCCAGCATCCTCGGGCTGGGCGCGTTCGCCTTCGCCTCCTATACCGGCTGGCTGGGCGGCGAGATGGTGTACTCGCACGGCGTGGGGGTGAAGGAGATGAGCATGAAGGGCGAGGACCTCGACCGGCTCAGCCCTCGGCTCATCTCGCGCGAGGCGCCCCTCCGGATTCTCCGCGACGCGGTGAAGGGACTCGGGTGGCTGCTGGGCCGCGCCCGGGGCGTCTTCTCCGGCCGGGACCAGCTCGACCCCAGCGCCTTCGGCGTGAAGGCCATCGAGCAGAAGCTCGAGGGCCAGCCTCCCGTCGAGCAGGGTGGCTCCCGTCCCGAGCTCCGTCCGGTGTGAGCCTGGCCCGGAGCGCTCAGCGTCCGCTCTCCTCCAGGGCCCGGCGCAGGGCGAGCGCCATCCGCCGGATGGCATAGCCCTCGAAGTCCTCGACCGGGTCCACGCTGGAGGGGAACACCTCCAGCACGCTGTCGAGGTAGCTCACCGCGAGCGCTCCGGGGGGCCGTGTGTCACTCGGGGGAGGGGTCGCCTCGAGCGACTCCTCGAGCAGGAAGGCCCCCGTCACGAGGCTCTGCCAGCGATCCGTCCGTCCCTCATCGTCGTGCTCGTTCGCGCTCACGCGCGTCATCCTACCGGCCCATGCACCTCGAAGACGTCTCCGTCGAACCGACCTGTGTCACCTTCTGGGGTCCCCGCGCCGCGCTGGAGGTGCGCTGCCCCCTGCCCGGAGTGTTGCGATTGCGTCATGTCCCGACGCTCGCGCACATCGCGCACGTTCCCCGCGGGCACGGACTGCCACCCAGGTCGTCCTGGGCCGTCGTGAAGGCCGAGGACGGGCCCCTGGCGGTGCGCCGCGAGGAGGGGCGGGTGGTGGTGGAGGCGGGGGGCCTCTCGCTGGAGGTGGAGCTGCCCCGGGGCACCTGGAGCCTGCGCGACGCGGAGGGCCGGCTGCTCACCCGGTGCGAGGACTTCTCCGGCGAGGCCATGCCGGACTACCCCGTCACCCGCTACCGCTCGCGGCTCGCCCTGCACGCGCCTCCGGACGAGGCGTACCTGGGCTTCGGGGAGAAGGTGGGGGCGCTCGACAAGCGCGGCCTGCACTTCGTCTTCTGGAACACGGACGTGGTGCCGCACCACCCGGACACGGACCCGCTCTACCAGTCCATTCCCTGCTTCCTCGGCCTGCGCGAGGGCCGCGCCTGGGGCTTCTTCCTCGACGAGACGTGGCGGACGGAGGTGGACGTGGCCGCCGAGGACGGCGCGTGGGTGCGGTGGGAGTCCACCGGGCCCGAGCTCGACGCCTACCTCTTCGCGGGGCCACTGCCCGAGGACGTGGTGCGGCGCTACACCGCGCTCACCGGGCGCCCGCCGCTGCCGCCGCTGTGGAGCCTCGGCGCGCAGCAGTCCCGCTGGGGCTACGAGAACGCGGACGACATCCGCGCCGCCATCCAGGGCTACCGGGCCCACCGGCTCCCGCTGGACTGCGTGTACCTCGATATCGACTACATGGAGGGCTACAAGGTCTGGACATGGGACCGCACCCGCTACCCGGACCCGGCGGGGCTTGCCCGCGAGGCCGCGTCCCAGGGCGTGCGCCTGGTCCCCATCGTCGACCCGGCGTTGATGGCCGAGCCGGGCAACCCCGCCTATGACGAGGCGCTTGCCCGGGACTACCTGGTGCGCAACGACCGGGGAGATGTGCTGCTGGGCGAGGTGTGGCCCCGGCCGGCCGTCTTCCCGGACTTCTCGCGCGAGGAGGTGCGGCGCTGGTGGGGCCGGTTGCACGAGGGCTTCCTCGCCGCGGGCGTGTCCGGCTTCTGGAACGACATGAACGAGCCGGCGTGCTTCTCGCTGAAGAACGCGCGGGAGACCTTCCCCATGAAGACGGCGCCGTGCGGGGACCTGGGGAAGGTGGAGGGCCCCACGCTGCCGCACGACGCGCGGCACGGGAGCAAGCGTCACCTGGAGGTCCACAACGTGTACGCGCTCGGCATGGCGCGGGGGGCGTACGAGGGACTGCGGGAGCTCTCGCCGGAGCGGCGGCCCTTCCTCCTCACCCGGGCGGGCTTCGCCGGCATCCAGCGCTATGCGGCGGTGTGGACGGGAGACAACTCCAGCTACTGGGCGCACCTGGAGCTCTCCATCTCCATGCTGCTGGGGCTGGGCCTGTCCGGCGTGTCCTTCACGGGGGCGGATGTGCCGGGCTTCCTCGGCCGCGCGAGTGGCGAGCTGCTGGTGCGGTGGACGCAGCTGGGAATCTTCTACCCGCTGCTGCGCAACCACTCGGCCAAGGGGGTGCCACCGCAGGAGCCCTGGCGCTTCGGTGAGCCGTACCTCTCCTTGACGCGCGAGTGCCTGGAGCGCCGCTACCGGCTGCTGCCCACGCTCTACACGCTCATGCACGAGGCCTCGGTGGAGGGACTGCCCGTGATGCGCCCGCTCGTCATGCACGCGCCCGGAGACGCGGAGGCGCTGCGCACAGATGATGCGTTCCTCTTCGGGAAGGACCTGCTCGTGGCGCCGGTGGTGCGCCAGGGTCAGACGCGGCGGCTCGCGTACCTGCCCGAGGGGCGGTGGCTCCCGCTCTTCAACCTCGACACTCCAGGAGAGGTGACCGAGGGGCGCCAGCACGTCATCGCCGTGGCGCCGCTGGGCACGGTGCCCCTGTGGCTGCGAGCGGGGGGGGCACTGGCCCTCACCGAACCCGCGCTCCACACCACCTCGGCCAACTGGTCCCGGCTCACCTGGCACGTCCACGCGGCGGAGCGGGTGGAGGGGCGCCTGTACGAGGACGCGGGCGAGGGCTACGGCGCGTCGCGCCTGACGCGACTCTCCGGAGGGCTGACGGGGGACCGCTTCGTGCTCGAGCGGAGCACGGAGGGCGCGCTCCCCCTGGCGCGCGACACGGAGACGCTGCGCGTGTATGGGCTGTCGGCACCGAAAGAGGTAGTGGGGGCGCGGGAGCACCACGTGCGAGACGGGGTGCTCGAGCTGACGGTGGACGCCGGATGGCGGCGGCTGGAGGTGAGTTTACGGACCCGCTAACCATTGGGGACGCGTGGGCCAGGATGACTTTCCATGAGGGCGTGCTGCACGGCTGTGTTGCTGGTGCTCCTCGTCGGGTGCGGTACGGCTTCTCAAGTCGTGCGCCTGGACACAGGCCCGAGCGAGACCCTCGTCTTCACCCCGCGCTCCGGCGCCAAGTCAGTGGAACTGGACGACGACGAATTCGCGGAGGCCGTGTCGGAGCTGGCTCGGGAGGTGCGGCCCCCCACCTGGCCCCAGGAAGCCGCCCAGCAGCTGTTTGAAGTGGAGGCCCGGAGCGGTTCGTACACATACGAGACACCCAGCCGCCGCATCACTCCGCACGAGCCCCGCGAGCACCTGGAGGGGGAGGCAATGGCGGCGGAGGTGGAGTTGACGCGCGCCTACCTGCGCTGGTGCGAGCGCACCGGCAGGCCCGGAGACTGTTTGCGCCTGCTGACCGAGAGCCCCAGCGTCAACGGGGATGGCCGTCTCGCGCTGGCCCTGGCCCTCGCCAGGGGCGCCGTGCTGGATGAAATGTTGGAGGCGTTCAAGGACATGGCCGACCCCCATGCCATGGTGGCGGCGGTCCTCTGGACCTGGACGACGTACATGGTCCTCCTCTCCATTCCCGACGTGACGGTCTCCAAGGGCCTCGCCGCCGTCATGACCGCCACACTCATCTCCTACGTGGGCGTCGATACCTTCTGGGGCCTCGTCGTCGGCTTCAAGCGGCTGATGGACGAGGCGGACCGGGCCACCACGTTCGACGAACTACGCGAGACAGGCAGGCGCTACGGCAAGGTCATGGGCCGCAACGCGGCGCGTGTGTTCGCCATGCTGGCCATGGCAGCCATTGGCAACACGGCGCCGGGGCTGGCCGCGAAGGTGCCAAAGCTGCCCGGCTCGATGCAGGCGGCCATACAGGCGGAGACGCAGGTGGGCATCCGTCTCGCGGCGGTGGGGGAAGTGGAGATGGTCGCCGTGAGTGCCGAGACCGTCACCATCGCCCTGGCGCCGGGCGCCGTGGCCATGACGGCCCGAGGCGGAAGCAGCAAGGCTGGGTTGAAGGACGTTTATAGTGGGGTGAGGAATACCCCTGGCTATCCGTCCAACTTCAGGGGCGTCCAGAATGGAACGACCAGACACCCTGTGACCAACAAGGAACTGCTGGAGAAGCTACGAGCGCTTGAACCGGGCAACTGGCAGAAGGTCTACAAGGATGGCTGGATCGGTGGCGACAAGGTGTCGCTCCACTACTTCGAAAGCCTTTCGGGGCAGGTGTTCGACTTCAAGATCAAGCCCGGATGGAGCAATCAATGAGTGAGTACCGGCCAGGCAGTCTCGAGCCACACGACTTGTTGTGGCTTCGGGCGGAGGGGAACGATGATGCGCAGCGACTCATCGCCATGGCCGCGCTGGGCGTGTGTCGCGCACTGTCCCTGGGCACGATCAGCCCTCCCTATGCTTGTCACCGGCTGTTCGGACCGGCCCTGCTAGCGCGGCTCGACCAACTCGGCGCTCGCCCCACACTGCGTCACGCCATCCATTTGGCCACCGAGCTTGAAGACGTGGCCAACCTCATCCCGGACAAATTGGCCGGCTCCATCGCAGAGGTTGAAACCGAGCTCCTGAAAGCCCTGACGGAGCTCGCTCCGGCCAGCCTCGCAGGCGAGAAGTGGTTGGTGAAGGCCCCGTGAGCCTAGATGGCTGGTGAAGGAAGCCAAGGCGGCATCCCGGAGTCGGCGCGCAGGTGCAGGGCCCACCCGGGCTCCTCGGTGATGCGCACGTCACGGCCCTCCTCGCGCACTACCATGCCGTCGGGCGCCACCACCGAGAAGCGCACGGGCCGGCCGAGCGCCTCGGTGAGCGCCGCCATCGTCGTCTCGTCCTCGGCGCTGAAGCCCAGTGGCCCCACCGGGTGGCTGTGGGCAATCTCCCCCAGCTCCGCGCGCAGCCGCCAGATGGCCTCCCAGCGGGCGCGCGAGTCCGGCAACCAGACGGGGCTGTCCGAGGCATCACTCCACAGCACCGTCCCGTCCCGGCCGATGAGCAGGCACACCTCTCGCTTGTCCATGGAAGGACCCTCACACGTGCCGGGTGATGACCAGCACGTCGTCCTCGATCGCCTCGCGGATGACCGACGGGAGACTCTCCAGCGTCACCTCCCGGTCCGACCCCGCGAGGCAGATGCCCGCGTCCACCACCTGCAGCGTGCTCGCCTCGACGATGCTGATGAAGCGCTCGCCCATGAAGCCGAACGTCACCTCGAGCCGCTCGCTCCCCAGCCGCCGCGTGTCGAGCAGCCGCGCCCCCGCCGCCTCCAACGCCCGCTCCACCCGCACGGCCCCCTGCGCCTGCCGCTCCAGGTGACGCGGCTGGCTCCGCAGTCGCGCCAGCTCCGCCTGAAGCTCCAGGGCCTTCTGCCGCGCGTCCATCTCCCGCACGTGGGCGTCGCGCTCGGTGGCCAGGGCCCGCAGCCGGGCCTCGGCCGCCGGGCGGCCTCCCTCGGACACGCACAGCACCTGGCCGCGCACCTCGACGGGGGAGAAGCGGATGCCGAGCGCGCGCGAGGCCCCCTCCAGCACCGCGTAGCCAAACGCCGCCCGCAGCGACGCCGGCACGGCCTTCACCTCCGCGAGCGCCCGGCCCTCCTCCAGCAGGAGGCGCGCGGAGCCCTCGGCCTCGCCCTCGAAGTCGAGCCCCTCGAAGACGAGCGTCCCGTCATGCCAGCGCCGGGCGCGCACGGGCGACAAGCGCGGCGGCTCCTCCTCGGGGAGGAGCTTCACCGGCTCGGCCACCGCGCCCTCGCGCACCAGCCGCGAGCCCCAGAGATGGCCACGCACGAGCGGGAGCCCGTCGAGCCCTTGCGGCTCGGCCGGCTCCCGCGCGGTGGCGGTGCGCCCCTGCACGTCGAAGCGCCACCAACCAGGAGCGGGCGGCGTGGACACGCGGAGGCGCCGCGAGGCCGCGTCGACGGAGGCGCCGCCGAAGTAGGGCAGCACCTCTGACTCCACCTTCCCGAGGAACTTCCGGTAGTCCACGACACCCCCTCCTCTCTCACGCCACCTTCAGCAGCGGCGTGCGCATCACCCGCTCGACCCAGCCGGACTGGCTGGCCCCGGTCGCCGTCGGCGCGTCCATCAGCGCCTTGAGCACCCGGGGGACCTGGTACGGGTCCTCGAACTGGTCCACCTGTACCTCACTGAACGGCACCCGGAGCAGCCCCGCGCACGTGCGCACGGTGTTGCCCCGCGTGCTGGCCACGCTCAGCAGCAGCGCCATGGCGGCCACGGTGTAGCCGCACTCGCGGAAGGCCCGGACGAGCTGGTCCCCCGACTCGCCGGCCTCGTCACCCACGACGATGACGACGAGCTTCGCCTCCTGCGGCACCCGCACTCCCGCCCGGTGCAGCGCATGCACACCGGCCGCGTGCGCCGTGCCGCCCGACGCCTTGATGCCCTGCAGCATGTGTTGCACCGCCGCCCGGCTCGACGCCTTGGGCTTGAGCACCGTGCCCAGGGTGTCGAACGAGGCGATGTGCAGCTTCTCCAGCGGGAAGCCGGCGAGGATGCGCGACAGCGCCTCCTTGGACTGCTCGATGGCGCCCTCCATGGAGCCGGACTTGTCGATGAGGAACATCACCCTCACGTCCGTCTCCGCCGTCGCCTCGGCCACCGCGGCCTTCGCCGCGTTGTCGCTCGCCTCCTCCAGCTTCGCCTTCAGCTCCTGGCTGCGGACGTTCTTCACGATGTGGAGCGCCCGCTGGTCGGTCGCCGTCGCCACCGCCTTCTCCCAGCGCGCGCGGATGGCGGGGTCGGACATCAACCCCAGCTCCTCGAGCGTGGGCGTCAGCATGCGCAAGTCACGGTCCGACAGCGAGGGCAGGAGCGCCGCCATGATGGCCGGCGTCAGGCCCAGGTCCTTGGGCAGCCGGCCCACCACCTCCTTGTAGGAGAGGCGCTCCAGCTCGATCCACTCGCAGATCTCCGCCTCCGAGAGCCCATCGAAGCGCTCCCGCTTCACGAGGGTGAGTCCCTCCAGGCCCACCGAGCGGTGGCCGGCGGCCGACTGCTTCTGCTTCCAGCCGAGCACCTCGAAGAAGGCCTGCGACACCGGCTTGTAGCCGGCCTTGCGGGCGATCCTCTTCAGCGTCTCCTTGTAGCCGGCCTTCACCAGGCCCTGGAGCATGGGCAGGTTCTGCTCGCGCAGCCGCAGCCACTTCGTCGCCACCGTCTTCCACCGGCCGAGGGGCGGCTTGCGGGACGCGGGGTCACCGAAGCCGGCCTCGCGGTTGAGGCGGGCGATCTCCGGGCTCTCGAGCAGCTCGGCCACTCGCAGCACCGCCTTGGGCGTGAGCATGCGCGTGGACTTGCGCTCGTAGTGCAGGAGCATGGCCTCGCCGATGGCGCGGAAGTCGTCGTCGTGGAACGCGATGGAGCCGTCGTCCTCGCGCACGGGCTGCCCGGAGTGGCTCTGCACGAGCATCAGCGCGCACGTGGCCACCTTGAGATCCCTCCAGTCCGTCTGCGTGAGCGCGTAGGAGGCGAAGTGCGCCATCAGGTCCGTGTTGAGCCGGTAGATGTCCAGGAGCTGGCGGTAGAGCTTCACCGCGCTGGGCACGAAGAGGCCGGGCTGCACCGGGGTGCCGCGGCGGACGAGGTCCGGCTTCGCCCCCTGCGCCGGGTGCCAGACGCCGTTCACGTCCAGGCCCGGGCGGTTGTGCCACAGGTGCGCGGAACCCCCGAGGACGAGGTCCAGGAGCTTCTCCGCCGGGCCGCGCTGGGCCTCGGGGAGCGTGGGGGTGGTGGCGTTCTGGGTGGTCATGGGCCCCTCCGACGGGCGTGAGTCGTTCTGCCTGGAGGGACGCGGCCGCCCGTCATTCCTGACGGGTCGGCTTCAATTCGGAGGCTGGCTGGAGGTGGCCGAGCGGCTGTGACGCGGCAGGCGGATGTGGAAGGTCGCGCCGCCACCCGGTGTGTCCTCGACGAGGATGGCGCCCTGGTGTGCCTCCACCACCTGCCGGGTCACCCACAGGCCCAGCCCGAGGCCGCCGTAGTTGCGCACCGAGACGGCCCGCTCGAAGCGCTCGAAGATGCGTGCCCGATCGGTCGGAGGGATGCCGATGCCGTGGTCCACGACGGTCAGCACCACCGCGCTCTCCTCCGAGCGGAGGGTGAGCTCCACGGGCTGCCCCTGGCCGAACTTCAAGGCATTGGACAGGAGGTTGTGGACCACCTGCTCCATGCGGTTGGGGTCGAAGCACCCCTCCAGGGGCGTCTCCAGGCGGACCGACAGCGGCGTCCCCTGGCGTCGGGCCTCCTCCTCGGTGGTCGCCACCACGTCGCCGACGAGGGCCGACAGGTCCACCCGCGCGAGCGCGAGCTGCAGCCGGCCCGTCGTGAGCTGCGACACGTCCAGCAGCGTCTCGATGAGCCGCGTCAGCCGCCGCACGGAGCGGCGCGCCAGGTCCATCCGCTCGCCGACGTTTTGCTGCGAGGCCGGGCTCAAGCCCCGCTCGATGGCGCTGAGCTGGAGCTGGAACGCGGTGAGGGGCGTTTTCAGCTCGTGGGAGGCGACGGACAGGAAGTCGTCCCGCGCCCGCACCGCCTCCTTGAGGTTCTCCACGTGGACCCGCTCCCGGGCCACCTCCCGGCGCATCCGGGCCAGCTCGAGGTGGGACCGCACCCGGGCGAGCAGCTCCCGGGCGGAGAAGGGCTTGACGAGGTAGTCGTCCGCTCCGGACTCGAGGCCTTCGATCGTGGCCTCCTCGCCCGCGCGGGCCGACAGCAGGAGCATGGGCAGCTCCTTCGTATGCGGGGCCGAGCGCAGGGCGCGCAGCAGGCCCACGCCGTCCAGCCGCGGCATCATCACGTCCGAGAGCACGAGGTCCGGAGGGTGGGCCAGTGCCGATTCCAGGGCGGCCTGTCCGTCCGCGACCGCCTCCACCTCGAAGTTGGCGGAGAGCACCCGGCGGACGTAGTCGCGCATGTCCGCGTTGTCGTCCGCGAGGAGCACCCGGGCCCGGGTCACGTGGAGGGCGGGAGTGGGAACGGGCGCCACAGGGGCCGGGGCTCGTGCTTCCGCCCGGGGAGCCTCCTCCACGGACCAGCGCAGCGCCTCCGCGACATAGACGCCGGCTCCCGTCGCCGTGGACGGCTGCTCACGGGGGACGCGGAGGCGCTCGGCGGGCAGGTGCGCGGCGCCGAAGGGGAGCTCGAGGGTGAAGGTCGTCCCCCGGCCCTCGGTGCTGTCCACGCTCACGGTGCCACCGTGCAGCTTCACCAACTCCTGCACCAGCGCCAGGCCGATGCCCGAGCCCTCGTGCGTCCGGGAGTGTGCGTCCTTCACCCGGTGGAAGCGCTCGAAGATGCGCGGCAGCTCCGAGGCGGGAATGCCCGTTCCCGTGTCCCGTACCTCGAGGAGGGCGTGTCCGTCCCGCTCGTGGGTCCGGACGGAGATCTCCCCCTTGAGGGTGAACTTGAAGGCGTTGGAGACGAGGTTGAGGACGACCTTCTCCCAGAGCTCCGGGTCCAGGTAGACGGGCTGGGAGAGCGGCGGGCAGTCCAC
>NZ_DASVSO010000724.1:0-3982 GCF_036388035.1 Archangium sp. | reverse complement strand
AGCCCCCCCCCCCCCCCTTCCAGCTGTAAATGCCCGAGATTACTTGGGTTTTTTCTGTCTGGATTTTACCCGCTCCCTCGGTGTCGGAGCGCAGGGTGGGGCCTTCGATGAACTCCCGGGAGACCGCGCGGACCCATGTGTCCCTCGAGAGAGGAGACCTGAAGCTGATGGTGCTGCTGGGGGCCCTGGCGGTGGCCTGCGCGGGTTGCGGCCACGTGAGACCGGCGGAGGGCAAGGCCCAGACCTACGTCGTGGACGAGGACGCGACCGGAGTCGGCAGCGCGCTCGCGATGGGGGGCGCCGGGTACGACTGCGATGGCGAGCTCGCCACGTGCTTCACCCGGTGTTGGGAGGCTTCACGGCAACCCTATCCCCATACAGAACACAACGAGTGGTACTACGAATACTGCACCAAGAAGTGCCGCAAAGAATACATGCAATGCATTGAAGAGCTGGAGAAGGAAGAGGCGGAGCGGGTGAAGAAACGCCCTCCCCTCGAGTTCTCGACGCTCGACAAGGCCCGCGACTGGATTCGAGCGCACAAGGCGGAGCTCGCACTCGGAACCGTCGTCATCGTCGCGGGCACTACCTTCATCCTCGTCACGGGCGGAACCGGCGCGCTGCTCCTGGTTCCTCTCGCGCTCTAGAAGCCTGTCATTCACGACACCACGCCGTGGCTCCCCTCCAGGTCTGTCGATGAACTACAACACGCGCTTCGATGTAGACACCGTGCTTCGGACCGTGGAGGCCGTGAGCAAACGCCACCCCGAGGGAACACCCGAGGACGAGGCGCTGCGAATCTGCGCGGCGGCGCTGCTCTTCGTCCGCGATGACCTCCAGAAGCTCGAGGAGTTCCGCGAATTTTTTCGTAAACTCACGACGCCCGCGGTGGAAGGGATAAAAGTCGCCCACACCTTCGCGTCGAGAGAAGAGGCGGACGCGTGGCTCGCGAGTGGAACGGCCCGGGACGGTCAGCTCGTCAGGGTCGCCGGCCAGGGCTTCACGGTGATTGACCACGGGCCCAAGGGGCTGAAGCTGGTGCGGATGCCGCTGCCGGAGGAGCTTCCACCCCACAAGCCAGGGAAATAGGCCCGCCGCCTCACGGAGCGGAGGCGGGCTTGACGGGCTCGCCCTGGCGGAAGCGCTGCTCGGGACCGGGCCCGACGTACACCTGCACCGCCCGGAAGCGCGCGGTGCCCTCGGGGATTCGGGCCGCGTGCCGGGTCCCCGCCGGGATGTAGACGGCGTCACCCGCCCGGACAGGCAGCACCTGTCCCTCGATGGTCATCTCGGCGCCGCCCTCCTCCACATAGAGCATCTCCACGCTGTGCTCGTGGATGTGCTCGGGTACGCCGGCCCCGCCCTGGAGCTCCAACACGCCCAGGGACGCCGCGCGAGCCCCAGTCTCCTCGTTGACGAGCAGGATGGCCGTGCCCTTGCCCTGCGAGATGCGGAAGGTGGGCGCTTCCGCCGTGCCCACCACATGGCGGACCGGAACGACAGGAGCCCGGGCACAGCCGGCGGAGACGCAGAGGAGGGCCGTCAGGAGCGAGGTGCGGAGCATGCCCCGTTCCTAGCACGGCGGCGGCGACTCCCCTGCCCCAACGCACCCCGTCCCGCTAAGGTGCCGGGCGTGAGCCCACCTCGATTCATCCCCGGACATGACGTCCCCGCGCGCCCGCGCGACACCGCCCTGCTCTTCGTCACGCGCGGCCTGGACCTCCTCGTCGGCGAGCGCGAGGGCGCCATACACCTCCCCACGGGCTCGGAGCTGCCCGCGCTCGCCGCGGAGGCCAACTTCCTCGGCACGCTCGAGGGCGTGGACTGCTACGCGGCCTCCCTCCCGAAGGACACCGAGCCGCCCGCCGGCCTGAAGCTCGTCCCCGCGCGCGGCCTCTATGGCCGCGTGGACGAGGCGCTCTTCGCCGTCGTCGGCCGGGCGCTCGCCATCTCCGAGTGGGACGTCACCCACCGCTTCTGCGGGCGAGACGGCCAGCCCACGGTGCTCGTCCCCGGCGAGCGCGCGCGCCGCTGTCCCGTCTGCCGCACGCCTTACTACCCGCGCATCTCCCCCGCGGTCATCGTGCTCATCACGCGCGGCGACGCCATGCTGCTCGCACGCAACGCCAACTTCCCCGGGGCCTTCTTCAGCACCCTGGCCGGCTTCGTCGACGTCGGCGAGTCGCTCGAGGAGACGGTGGTGCGCGAGGTGAAGGAGGAGGTGGGGGTGGAGCTGAAGAACCTGCGCTACTTCGGCAGCCAGCCGTGGCCCTTCGGCCGCTCGCTCATGCTGGGCTTCACCGCCGAGTATGCCGGCGGCGACATCCAGGTGGATGGCCAGGAGATCGCCGAGGCCGGCTGGTTCACCCCCGACAACCTCCCCCACCTTCCCCCGCGCCTGAGCATCGCCCGGCAGCTCATCGACGACTTCCTCGCCCGGGTGAAGGCGCGCAACACCCCGGGCTGAGGCCTCCACTCCGCCTCTCGGGAGCCCGCTCCCTCCCGAGGAGGGCAGGCGCCTGGAAATCCCGAAAGGAAACGGGGGGTTGGAGTCCGGGGGGCGTCTCCGCTTGCATCCACCCACCCGGGTGGGGTTGAAGCAGTCTCCCCCCGGATCCCCATGCCCGTCGCGCGCCCCCACATCGAGCCCCGTCGTGTTCCCACCGCTGACTCCGTGGTGGTGAAGGAAGTCTACCTCTCCGTGCAGGGGGAGTCCTCGCACGCGGGGCTGCTCTGCTCCTTCGTGCGGCTCACCGGCTGCCACCTGCGCTGCACCTACTGCGACAGCGAGTTCGCCTTCCACGGCGGCTCGCGGATGAAGATTCCGGAGGTGGTGGCCCAGGTGAAGGCGCTCGGAGCGCAGCGGGTGGAGGTGACGGGTGGCGAGCCCCTGCTGCAGCCCGGGGTGTACCCGCTGATGGAGGAGTTGCTGGCCTCGGGACTCACCGTGCTGCTGGAGACGAGCGGCGCCATCGACGTGCGGCTGGTGCCCCCGGCCGTCCACAAAATCGTGGACATGAAGACGCCGTCCTCGGGCGAGAGCGACCGGAACGACTACCGGAACTTCGCCTCGATGAACGCCAACGACGAGCTGAAGTTCGTCATCGGCAGCCGCGAGGACTACGAGTGGTCCAAGCGGCTCATCGCCGAGCACCGGCTGCTGGAGAAGCCGTACGGCATGCTCTTCTCCACCGTCTACGGCAAGCTCGGCACGAAGGCCCTGGCCGAGTGGGTCATCGAGGATCGGCTCCCGGTGCGCTTCCAGCTCCAGATGCACAAGTACATCTGGGACCCGAACGAGCGCGGGGTGTGACGGGCGCGCGGCCCTGACGGGTCAGCCGAACCAGGACTCGCGCAGCAGGAACAGCATCCACGCGAGCGAGAGCAGGAAGAAGAGCAGGTTCACCCCGGCCAGCCAGCGCGTGCACCGGGCGAGGAGTCGCGCTCGCCGCGGCCCCCGCCCGCTGTCGATGCGGTGAAGCACCCGGGTGGGCACCCACAGCCCCGCCACGCCCGAGGCCCCGAGGAGAATCCACCGGGGCAGGCTGAGAATGGACGGGAAGAAGGGAAGGAAGGCCGCCGCGGTGGAGAGCATCCCGAGCAGCACCAGGCCGGACACGGCGAGGAGGCTGGGAGGAAGGGGGCCCTCCTGGGGCGCCACGAGGGCCGCGCAGGAGGCGCAGTAGGCGGCCTCGCCCAGCAGCTCGGTGCACTCAGCGCACAGGAAGGTGCCGCAGCGGGCGCAGGTGGCCACGGCGACCCGCTGGTGCGCGGGACAGCGCGGGCTCGCGGGTGCGGGCGTCTCCACGGGCGCGCGTCAGAAGACGGGCGGCGGAGGCGGCCGGAGCATGACCTGCTCCAGCGCGTGGGCGCCGAGGCCGAGGAACACGGCGGCCAGCACCGAGCTGCCGAAGAAGCCCGCGAGGATGAGGTTCTTGCGCGGATGCTCGAACTGGCTGAACGCGTACACGAGCATGTAGCA
>NZ_DASVSO010000723.1:0-9476 GCF_036388035.1 Archangium sp. | reverse complement strand
CGACGGGGTGCGAGGCACGGGAGGACACAGCGGTCTGACCGAGACCATTGGCCGCCGCCTTCAGCCCCTGCGCGGCGGTGGGAACCCTCGGTGCCACGGGTCTATTCGCAGCGGGACGGGCCGCCGGGCGCGAGGGGCGCTCGGCGTCCTGCGCCACGTGGAAGAAGGACACGAGCTGGTTGAGCGCCTCGGCCTGGGCGGACATCTCCTCGGCCGTGGACGCCAGCTCCTCCGAGGCCGACGCGTTGCGCTGCGTCACCTGGTCCACGTGCAGCATCGCCTTGTTCATCTGCGTCACGCCGCCAGCCTGCTCGGAGGAGGCCGCCACCACCTCCTGCACCAGGTCGGCCGTCTTGCGGATGGAGGGCACCAGATCCTCCAGGAGCTGCCCCGAGCGCGAGGCCACCTTCACGCTGCTGGAGGCCAGCCCGGAAATCTCCCGCGCCGCCGTCTGGCTGCGCTCCGCCAGCTTGCGCACCTCGGTGGCCACCACCGCGAAGCCCTTGCCGTGATCGCCCGCGCGCGCCGCTTCAATCGCCGCGTTGAGCGCCAGCAGGTTCGTCTGGTAGGCGATCTCCTCGATGATGGAGATCTTCTCCGCGATGGAGCCCATGGCCGCCACCGTCTCCTTCACCGCCTTGCCGCTCTCCTCGGCGTCGCGGGCACCCTGCACGGCCATCTGCTCCATCTGCCGGCTGTGGTCCCGGTTCTGGGTGATGCTGGCCGTCATCTGCTCCAGGCTGGAGGTGGTCTCCTCCACGCTGCTGGCCTGCTCGCTGGTCCCCTGCGAGAGGCTCTGCGAGGAGGCGGACACCTGGGAGGAGGCCGAGGCGAGCGCACCGGCGCCCTCGCGCACCTCGCCGATGACCTGACCGAGCTTGTCCGCCATGCGCTGCAGGGCCGCCAGCAGCCGGCCCGTCTCGTCCTCCGTCTCGGAGGAGATGCGCACGGTGAGGTCTCCCTCGGCGATGCGGTCCGCCACCGCCACCGCGTGGTTCAGCGGCCGGGAGATGATGCGGGCCAGGAGCAGGCACAGCAGCAGGCCGAAGGCGGCGCTGCCCACCAGCACGCCGAGGATCCACACCCGCGCCGTCACGTACGCCTGGGTCGCGCGCGACGCCGCCTGGTCCGAGCCCTCGCGGTTGACGACGACCAGCTCATCGAGCCTGTCGCTCAGGGCATTGAAGTCCGCGTGCATGGGACCGAGCACCAGCGCCATGGCCTCCGCGTCCTGGTTCTGCTGCGACAACCGCAACAGCTTGGGGTGGTCCCGCAGGTAGTTCTCCCACAGCCGCTTGAACTCCTCGTAGAGCTTGCGCTCGCGCTCCGAGGTGATGAGGGGCTCGTACTCGCGCATCGCGTCGCGCACGCCCTGGCTCTCCTGCTCCAGGCTCTTCTCCGCGTTGCTCATCTGCGCGGGAGTGAGCGCGAGGATGTGCTCGACCTGGGCGATCCGGAAGTCCGAGGTGTTGGTGTTCATGCCTCCGAGCACCTCCACGCTGGGCAGCCAGCTGGTGGCGATCTCCTGCGAGACCTCGCGCACGTCGGACAGCTGGACGAGGGCGAAGACGCCGAGGAACGTGGTGAGGCCCAGCAAGCAGGAGAAGGCGAGGAAGAGCTTGGGAGCGATCTTCAGGTTGTGGAACCAGGACATGGGGCTTTCCGAAGCGGAGAAGAAGGACTCAGGCGGCGGCGGCGGCGGGAGGGGGTGCCTTCAGGGCCTGCTGGAGCAGCGCGGGGACGTCGAGGATGAGGGCCACCCGGCCATCTCCGAGGAGCGTGGAGCCGGCGACGCCCGGCAGTCCCTGGCACAGCTTGCCCAGGGGCTTGATGACCGTCTGGCCCTGGCCCAGCAGCGTGTCCACGGCGATGCCCGCCTGGCCACGGCCATGGTTGATGACGACGACGTTCTCACGCGGGGGCAGCTCGCCGCCGAGCTGGAAGTGCTCACGCAAGCGCAGGTAGGGCAGCGGCTCGCCGCGCAGGTTGAGGACGCCGGTGCGCCCGGGACGCCGCTCCTCCCGCGGCAGCTCCACGCACTCGAGGATCTTCTCCAGGGGGATGACGTACGTCTCCGCCCCGACCCCGACGGAGAAGCCCTCGATGATGGAGAGGGTGAGCGGCAGGCGCAGGGTGAAGGTGGTGCCCTGGCCGGGCACGGTGTCCACGGTGATGGTGCCGCGCAGCAGCTCCACGTTGCGCTTCACCACGTCCATGCCCACGCCCCGCCCGGACAGCTCGGTGACGCGCTCGGCGGTGGAGAAGCCCGGCTCGAAGATGAGGCGGAAGAGGTCCGCGTCGGACGGCGCCTCGTCCGGCCCGAGCAACCCCCGGCTCCGCGCGCGCTCGGCGATGCGGGCCCGGTCCAGCCCCGCCCCGTCATCGACGATCTGGATGACGATGGTGCCCGCCTCGTGGAAGGCGCGCAGGAGCAGCGTGCCGGTGGCGTCCTTGCCGCGCTCCTGGCGCACCTCGGGCAGCTCAATCCCGTGGTCCATCGCGTTGCGCACCAGGTGGGTGAGCGCATCGCGGATGAGCTCGGTGACGGTGGTGTCCACCTCCACGTCCTCGCCGCTCACCTCCAGCCGCACCTGCTTGCCCGTGGTGAGGCACAGGTCCCTCACCGCGCGCGCGATGGGCTGGAAGGTGCGACCGATGGGCACCATCCGCACCTTCATCACCAGCTCCTGCAGGTCCAGGTAGAGCGGGTCCGCCTCGCGGTGCGCCTCCAGCAGTTGCTGCGGCGTATAGAGGTGGGCCTGCGCGAGCATCGAGGTGAGGCGCCCGCGCGCGATGGAGATCTCCCCCGTGAGGTCCAGCATCCGGTCCAGCCGGTCCAGTCCCACCCGGAGGGTGCGCTCACGGGCCGGGCGCGCCTCGGGGTGCTCGCAGGACACCTCGGGCCCGGGCCGCTCCGGGCCGACCGCCCCCGGCATGGGCCGCGCGGCCGCGGCGGTGGAGGCCAGCAGTTGATGGATGTCCTTGGCGGGCAGGCGCAGGTCGGGCTCGGCCACGGGCTTCAGCCCCACCAGCTCCCGCAGCGCGTCCACCGACTGCAGCAGCAGGGTGCCCAGCCCCGAGTGCAGCACCAGCGCTCCCGCCTCCAGCCGGGTGAGCAGCTCCTCGAGCGTGTGGGCCAGCTCCACCGCCTCGGTGAAGCCCATCGCGGCCATGCCCCCCTTCAGGGTGTGGACCGTGCGGAAGACCGCTCGCAAGGACTCCGGACCGGGAGCCGCCTCCAGCGCGAGCAGGTCCTGCTCCAGGCTGACGAGCTGCTCATCCGTCTCAGAGAGGAAGACGGCGTAGACCTTCTCCAACTCGGGCTTCATCGCCGCGGGTCAAGAGCAATCCCCACGCCAGTGTCCGCTGGTCGACAACTCCTCGGAATCGCGTCACCCGGCCGTGACAGCAGCGGGCCGTGTCCGAGACATGGATTCTGGATTCTAGACTTTGGACGAGAGGCCCAGGCTCTTGAGCTTCTGGTACAGCGAGCTGCGGGGAATGCCGAGTCGTCTGGCCGCCCGCTCCACGTGCCCGCCCTCGGCGGCGAGCACGCGGGCGATGTGCCTGCGCTCCACCTCTTGAAGGGTCAGGTCCAGCTCCGGGGCCAGTGACGAAGGCTCGGTGGACGGAGCAGCGAGCTTGCGCGCGAAGTCGTGGTTGAGCTGCAGCTCAGCGGGCCCCAGCACCGGTTTCGAGGAGAGGAGCACGGCCCGCTCCAGCACGTTGCGCAGCTCGCGGATGTTGCCGGGCCAGGGGTAGGCGCGCAGGGCGTCCGCGGCGTCGGGCGTCAGGTGGAGCCCGGGGCGTCCGAGCTCGCGGGAGAGTCGCGCGAGCAGGGCCTGCGCGATGACGGGCAGGTCCTCGGGCCGCTCGCGCAGCGCGGGGAGGAGCAGCGGCAGGGGGCTGATGCGGAAGTACAGGTCGCTCCGAAACGCCTGCGCGCGCACGCGCTCGGCGAGGTCCTGGTGGGTGGCGGCGATGAGGCGCACGTCCACCGCGCGGTCCTCCACCTCGCCCAGCCGCCGGAAGCGCTTCTCCTCCACCACCTTGAGGAGCTTGGGCTGCACCTGCGGGTCCATGTCCCCGATTTCGTCGAGGAAGACGGAGCCGTGGTGGGCCACCTCCAGCAGGCCCTGCTTGCGGTGGACGGCACCGGTGAAGGCCCCGCGCTCATGGCCGAAGAGCTCCGTGTCGAGGAACTGGGGCGACAGCCCGGCGCAGTTGAGCTGCACCAGGGGACCTCCAGCGCGCGGGCCATTCAGGTGCAGCCAGGTGGCGAGCACACCCTTGCCGGTGCCCGTCTCGCCCTGGATGAGGACGGGGCTGTCGCTGTCGAGCACGCGGCGCGCGGTGTCCTCCAGGGCGCGGATGCGCGGGCTCTCCCCGAGGAAGGGGTTGAGCTCCTCCGGAGAGCTCGCCACCAGGGCCTGCTGCCGACGACGGGTCCGCTGGGCCTCCAGCAGACGCTCCACCATCATCAACAGGGCGGGCAACTCCACGGGCTTGGGGAGGAAGTGCTCCGCCCCCAGCTTGATGGCCTGGACGGCGATGTCGATGGAGGCATGCGCGGTGAGCACCAGCACGGGGATGGAGGGGTCCACGGCCCGCATCTCGGGGAGCAGCTCGAGCGCGGTGCCATCCGGCAGGCGGTAGTCGAGCAGCACCACGTCCGGCCGGGAGGAGCGGAAGAGCTCGCGGGCCCGCCGGCAGCTCTCCGCCTCCAGCACCTCCAGGCCGTGGGCCTCGAGGAAGTCGTGGATGCCGAAGCGGACCGTCGGCTCGTCATCGATGACCAGCACCTTGCACCGCACGTGGCTCACCCTCCTGCTGGGAGGCACACCCGGACCTCGGCGCCTCCGTCAGCCCCATTGCCCATGGAGACCGTGCCGTGATGCTCCTCCACGATGCGTTGGACGATGGAGAGGCCCAGCCCCACGCCCCCATGCCGCCGGGTGAAGAAGGGCTCGAAGAGGTGGGGCAGGTCCTCCCGCGAGAAGCCAGGCCCCTGGTCCGCCACCACGCACTCCACCCGCATCGAGGCGTCATCCGCGAGGCGCCGCGCGGTGAGCCGCACGGTGGCACCACGCGGGGAGTGCTGGAGGGCGTTGGAGAGCAGATTCTGGAACACCTGGGCGAGCCGACCCGGGTCCATGGGCACGCGGGGCAGCTCCGGCTCCACGCCCAGCACCACACGCACCTCGTGCTCCTGGGCGAGGGCGGAGGTGGCCTCCACCGCCTCGTGGAGCACGCTGGCGAGGGTACAGGGGTAGAGCTCGGTGCTCGGCGGGCGCCCGTAGGTGAGCAGCCCCTGCATGAGGGTGTTGAGGCGCGACACCTCGCGCCGGAGCATGGAGAGGTAGCGCGCGTGCTCCTCGGAGCGGCCGAAGCGTGCCTCGAAGGCGTCCAGCGTGGCGGAGATGCCGAAGAGGGGGTTGCGCACCTCGTGGGCCACGCCGGCCACCAGCGAGCCGAGCTGGGACATGGTCTCGTTGCGGCGCACCGCGTCGAGCGCCTCGCGCAGCCACGTCTCCGTCTCGTGGCGGGCGGTGATGTCGCGCGCCACCTTGGCGAAGCCGCGCAGCTGACCCTCGGCGTCACGCAGGGCGGTGATGACCACATGGGCGTAGAAGCGGGAGCCGTCCTCGCGAACCCGCCACCCCTCGTCCTGCGTCCTGCCGTGGGCCTCCGCCTCCGCCAGCAACCGCAGGGGGCGACCCGCCGCCACATCCTCCTCGCTATAGAGGATGGAGAGGTGCCGGCCGAGGATGTCCCGGGTGCGATAGCCCTTGATGCGCTCGGCGCCCAGGTTCCAGCTCGAGATGCGCCCACTGGGGTCGAGCAAGAAGAGGGTGGAGTCCCCCAGGCTCTCGAGCAGCAGGCGGAAGCCCTCGTCGCACGACAGGGGAGCGGTCCGCGGGAGGCCAGGGCCCGCGGAGGGGGCGGTGGCGGGGGAAGGGTCGTCGGGAGCGGCGGGACGGCCGTAGCCGCAGGCACAGGAGCCCTCGAGCGCCTGTCCGTCCGGCAACGCGGAGGTTTGACCCGGCTTTTGGAACGAGGGAAGAGGCATAGGAAGAGTCAAACCGTGGTGCGAAGGGTACCCGGTCCCGACAACGAAGGCCCGCTCCCTCCACGGGCGTACCGCCAGGGCCTCGTATTGCCCCTCGACCCTGGCTCATGCCAAGAACGCGGCATGTCCTTCCTGCAACAAGCCCTCATCTTCCTCGCGGCCGCGGTGGTGTCCGTGCCCATCTTCAAACGGCTCGGCCTGGGCTCGGTGCTCGGCTACCTCGCGGCGGGCATGGTGATTGGCCCGTGGGGCGCGGGGTTCATCTCGGACGTGGAGAGCATCCTCCACTTCGCCGAGCTGGGCGTGGTGCTGCTGCTCTTCCTCATCGGGCTGGAGTTGCAGCCCTCGCGCCTGTGGGAGCTGCGCCGCTCGGTGTTCGGCCTCGGTGGGGTGCAGGTGCTCGGCACGGGCGTGGTGCTGGCGGGAGCGGGGCTGCTGCTCGGGCTGCGGCTGCCCACCGCGCTCATCACCGGGCTGGGGCTGTCGCTGTCCTCCACGGCCTTCGCGCTCCAACTGCTGGCGGAGAAGAACGAGCTGGCCACCGAGCACGGGCGGGCCTCCTTCGGCATCCTGCTCTTCCAGGACCTGGCCGTCATCCCGCTGCTGGCGCTGCTGCCCTTCCTCGGAGAGGCCACCACCCCGTCGACGGAGCCCGGGTGGGTGTCGGTGCTCAAGGTGGTGGGGGTGCTGGCCGGAGTGGTGCTGGGGGGCCGCTACGTGCTGCGGCCCCTCTTCCGCTTCGTGGCCTCGCTGCACAGCCAGGAGCTGTTCACCGCCACGGCGCTGCTGCTGGTGGTGGGCACCGCGCTGCTGGTGAGCCAGGTGGGGCTGTCCATGGCGCTGGGCGCCTTCCTCGCCGGCGTGCTGCTGGCGGACTCGGAGTACCGCCACGAGCTGGAGGCCGACATCGAGCCCTTCAAGGGCCTGCTGCTGGGCCTCTTCTTCATCGCGGTGGGCATGTCGGTGAACATCGGGCTGCTGGCCAGCGGCCCGGTGCGCGTGGTGGCCCTGGTGCTCGGGCTGGTGGCGCTCAAGGCGCTGGTGCTCTTCGCGCTGGGCAAGTGGGCCTTCAAGAGCAATGAGCCCGCCCTGAGCATGGCGGTGGTCATCTCCCAGGGCGGCGAGTTCGCCTTCGTGCTCTTCGGGCTCGCGGTGGGCTTCCGGGTGATGGACCGGGCGCTGGCGGACCTGCTGGTGGTGGTGGTGAGCCTCTCCATGGCCGTCACCCCCGTGCTCTTCCTGCTCTATGCGCGGTTCATGCGGCCCCGCTTCCACAAGGCGGCCAAGCGCGAGTTCGACGTGCTGCCCGAGGAGGAGCACCCGGTCATCATCGCGGGCTTCGGGCGCGTGGGGCAGGTGGTGGGGCGCGTGCTGCGCGCCAAGCGCATCGGCTTCACCGCCCTGGACGCCAGCTCCGAGCACATCGACTTCCTCAAGAACTTCGGCAACACGAAGATTTATTACGGGGATGCCTCGCGGCTGGACTTGCTGCGGGCGGCGCGCGCCGAGCACGCGAAGGTGTTCGTGCTGGCCATCGACGACGTGGAGGCCTCGATGCGGACGGCGGAGACGGTGCGCCAGCACTTCCCCCACCTCACCATCTTCGCGCGAGCCCGCAACCGGCAGCACGCCTACCGGCTGCTGAACCTGGGCATCACCCACGTCATGCGCGAGACCTATGCCGGCAGCATCGAGATGACGGGAGAGGTGCTCCAGGAGCTGGGGCTCACCTGGTCGGACAGCAAGACCGCGACGGACCGCTTCCGGCAGCACGACGAGGCCATGCTGCTGTCCACGTACAAGCACCACGGGGACGTGAAGAAGCTCACCGAGATAGCGCTCAAGGCGCGCCAGGAGCTGGAGGAGCTCTTCGCGCAGGACGAGCAGAAGAAGTCCGGCTGAGCCGCCACGGAAGGGATTCGTGAGCGCCTGAACGCTCGCCCCCGCTGGCCTTTGATTCGCCCTTCCAGCGGGCGCAGAGTGGTCCCTGAATCCAGGCACGGGGGGCGTCCATGAAGAGCGGGAAGAAGATTCTTCTTCGATGGTTGGTCGTCGTCGGCACCGCGGGAACGCTGCTGGGGGGAGCGGCGTATGCGATGCAAGACGATGACTGCTGGAAGTGTTACCCCTGCGGCTGCGGCAGCGACGGCGGTGACATGATGTGCTGCAACTACACGGCCTGTTAGCCGCATGTCGCGCCCGCCACAGGACAGCTCACACGCCCGAGGGACCGCGCTGGCCCTGGTGGGAGTGGGCTGCGTGCTGCTGCTCTGGCAGGTCGCCACCGCGCTCCCCGGGCCCGGTGCACACGGCGAAGTCTCTTCCGCCACCGGCACCTCGGGCTTCCAGGGCGGTCACACCCACGGACGGACCGTCCTACCCGTGACCCTGCACCCCCCTCCAGCGCCCCTGCCTCCGGCACACGCCCTCGAACCCGTCGCCAGCTTCGCGGAGAGCGCGCCCGCCCCGGCCATCCAAGCCATGTCGCGCCCGCCAGCCGCGCCGAAGGAGCTCGCGCCGGACGGCCTCCCCGCCTCCGCCATGCACTGCACCTTCGACGGTGGAGTCATGACATGCGGGAGCTGCCGGACGGACAGCGACTGCCCGGCCGGTCAGGGGTGTGTGGCCAATCGCGAGACGCGTCGCCTCGAATGCATGGCTTCGGAGTGCGAGGAGGACGCGCACTGCCTTCCCGGCTTCGCCTGCCGGGCCGCCAACAGGGGAGACTCCGGCCCCGTCGTCCGCCGCTGCACCCCCGAGGGGATACGCCGCGAGGGAGAGACGTGCGACTCCGGCTACCTCTCCCGTGGCGGGGCCTGTCGTGAGGGCCTGCGCTGCGTCAGCGAGCTATGTACCGTACCCTGTCGGCTCGAGGACCCGGTGAGCTGCCCGACCGGCTACCTTTGCAGGGAAGGGGCGGACGGCCCCGGCTGCGTTCCGGACTGTCAGCAGCTCGGATGTCCCCAGGGACAGCAGTGCAAGCGCATCACCGAGTCCAGATACCAATGCCTGGAGAGTGTCGTCGGCACCTGCCCGGAGACGCCTTGCGCCGAGGGCGAGCGCTGCGTCAAGCGGGTGGTGCGAGGCCGCGGCGTCTTCTGGTGCGCCCGCTCCTGCAATCCCCTCCTCCCGAACGGCTGCCCCGCCGGCTACGTCTGTGGGCAGGCCTCGCGTACCACCAGTGCCTGCTTCCCCCAATGCGACCCGCATGACCTCGACTCCTGTGACGAGGGTTGGCGCTGCGGCACCGTGTCCGAGGACATGACGCTGTGGGGGTGCAACCTGGCTCCCCATCCGTAGCGGAATGCCCGCTGGCGGAAGCTCGGCCCTACTCGGGGCTGGGCACGGGCGCGCTCCGGGGCGAGGCTGGGCCCGTGGACACCCTGCCCGACCCCGAGCACCTCGA
>NZ_DASVSO010000722.1:0-9817 GCF_036388035.1 Archangium sp. | reverse complement strand
TGCCCTCCTTCGTGGTCACCCTGGCCGGGCTGCTCGGGTGGCAAGGCGCGCTGCTGTACGTGCTGGGAGAGACGGGGACGGTCAACCTCAGCGATGACGTGCTCATCGCGCTGGCGGGGACCTTCTTCGAGCCGGGCATCGCCTGGACGGGGACGGTCCTGGCCATCGCCCTTCAGGTGACGGTGGTGCTGCTGGGACGAAGGCGGCGGGCGGCGGCGGGGCTGCCGCTGGTGCCCTGGCGCGGCACGCTGGTGGGCGTGGTGGCGCCCTCGGCGGTGCTGGTGGCGGCGATGACGGTGTTCACGCTCGACCGTGGGCTGCCCCTGGCGGTGGTCCTCTTCGTGGGCCTGGCACTCGCGCTGGAGTTGGTGCTCCGGCACACCCGGTTCGGGCGTCACCTCTTCGCGGTGGGCGGCAACGCCGAGGCCGCGCGGCGAGCGGGCATCTCGGTGCCGGGCATCCGGGTGGCCGTCTTCACGCTGGCGTCGACGCTGGCGGCGGCCGGAGGGATTCTCGCGGGCTCGCGCCTGATGGCCGTCAACCAGTCCTCGGGCAGCGGGGATGTGCTGCTCAACGCCATCGCGGCGGCGGTCATCGGAGGCACCAGCCTCTTCGGTGGGCGAGGCTCGGCGTGGTCGGCCCTGCTCGGCGCGCTGGTGATTGGCTCCATCTCCAACGGCATGGACCTGTTGGCGCTCTCGTCCTCGGTGAAGTTCATGGTGACGGGCGGAGTGCTGCTGGTGGCCGCGTCCATCGACGCGCTCTCACGCCGGGGAAGGCAGGCCGCGGGCCGCGCATGAGTCTGGGCCGCCCGAGTGCTGGCCGAGCAAGTTGCCATGCTCAATCCAGTTCCCGACCAAGTCGCGCAGAACACGGGCCTCGACGAGTTCGGCAAGAAGGCGACCGGCCTGTTCGAGACGGCGATCGCCGAGATGGCTACACGCCCGCCTACGACGGCAACCGCACCTCGAAGCTGGACCTGATCCAGCTCGCCAGCAATTGTAGTCGCTTCGCGTCTGCGCAGCATCCAAGGGCCTCGCTCGCACGGCGTTGAGCGGGGCCTTTGTCTTTCCGCCTCGCCCGGTGACTACTTGGGCATCACCCCGAAGGCCTTGAGCATCGCCACGGCGATACCCATGAGGCTCTCGCCGGCGATGAAGCCCGAGCTCACCGGCAGCACCGTGGCGTCGGCCAGCTTCGGCTTGAAGCGGCGCAGGCCCTCGGCGATGGCCGCGCCGATGAAGAAGGCGATGGAGCTGGCGCCCGGAATCACGATGGCCAGTCCCAGGCCCGACGCGGACGGGATGAACGCCTTGGCCTTCTTCGGCGCCCAGCGCTCGAGCAGCACCAGCGCCACGCCCAGCGCCAGGCCGCACACCGCGCCCACCCGGGCCGACGAGTGCAGCGAGCTCACCCCGTTGACGAGCATCTTCGACACGCCCGCCCACACCAGCGACGCGGGCGCCGGGAACTCCTCGGTGCCCAGCACGTCCGCGCTCGGCACCAGCAGGTTGAAGGCCGGCACCACCACCGCCGCCCCAGCCACCACGCCGAAGAGCTGCGCGATGAACTGCTTGCGCGGGTTGGCGCCCAGCAGCCAGCCCGTCTTGAGGCTCGTGAGCAGGTCCGCCGAGTGCAACCCCACGCCGCCCGTGGCGTTGGCGCTCATCACGTTGGCCGCGAGGTTGCCGGGCAGCAGTCCACCGTAGAGGAGCTGCGTCACCGGCCCGAGCGCCTTGGTGGGCGTGGTGTCCGTCTCGCCGGTGACGCGCGAGGCGATGACGCCCATCACCACCGACAGGGGCAGGGCAATCACTCCGGCCCACCACGGAATCTGGAAGAGGTACGCCATCAGCCCCACCACCACCGGGCCCAGCACCAGGAAGCCCAGGGGGAACCAGGTGGGCGGGCACTCGACGTCGGCGAGCGGATCCTTCTCCACCTCGTCCTTCTTCCCGAAGAGGCCCGAGAGCGCCTTGAACGACTTGGCCACGCTGCGCCACTGGAAGGCGAAGGACAGCAGCCCCGAGGCGACGAGCACCGAGGAGCCCGTCCACAGCGACCAGGAGTTGATGGCCTTGTACGTCACCTCCGGGATGACGCCGCGGCTGACCATCTCCGGCGCCAGGAAGCCGTAGGTGAAGATGGCGCCCAGCAGCATGGACCAGCCCGTCTTGAAGCTCACCAGCGCCCCGGCGCCCACCAGCAGCAGGCTCAGGTCGAGCGAGAGCGTCCACGCCCCCGCCGGCTTGCCGCCGATGGTGAAGGGCAGGCTCAGCTTCGAGGGCAGGTTCCACGCCAGCCACGAGGCCTTGGCATCCCGCCAGAAGGCGATGGCGGCCCCCACGAGGCCCGCGAGGCCGAGGTAGCGCGCCTTGCCGCGCGAGGCCTCGTCATGCCCATGCAGCGCCTGGAGCGTCTCGGCGGTGGCAGTGCCCGTGGGGAACGGGAGCTGCTCGATGTTGACGAGCTGGCGCTTGATGGGGATGGCGGCGAAGACGCCCATCGCGGACACCACCGCGAACCACGCCACCAGCCACCCCGTGGACGGCAGCGCCCCGGTGAGCATCAGCAGCGCGGGCACCGCCGCCATGTTGCCACCGCCCGTCATGTACCCCGCCGCCGAGGCCACCGAGCCCACCGCGTTGTTCTCCAGCGCGGTGACCTCCGTCTTCACCAACCCCACGGCCCGCAGGAGGCTGAAGGTGGAGAAGGCGAGGATGCAGGCGGTGATGGTGACGCCCAGACTCCAGCCCGTCTTGAGGATGACGTACAGGTTGGAGAGGCACATCACCGCGCCAATCAGCATGCCGGCGATGACGGCGCGCACGGTGAGCTGGCGCGCCTCCCCCTTGTAGACGTTCTCCAGCCAGTACCGCTCCGGATCCTGGGTGACCGCGGGGTGCGGCTGTTTCGGCTCGGTCTCGGGCGAAATCTTGAGCTGCTGGGGCGAGGGCGAAGCGGACTGGCTCATGGGGGCCGCAACGTTACCGGAACAACCCCTCGGGGACGAGCCTCCTTCGCCCTCGCGACGCCCTGCTCACTCGTGCCCGTGGGCGCCGCCCGGGCCGTGGGCGTGGCCGTGCTCCTTCTCCTCGGCGGTGGCCGCGCGGACTTCACGCACCGTCACATCGAAGTGGAGCGTCTTGCCCGCCATCGGGTGGTTGAGGTCCACCACCACCGAGTCCCCCTTCAGCTCGCGGATGGTGATGGGGATGACGTCCCCGCCCTCCGTCTGCGCCGAGATGGTCACCCCCGGCTGGAGCGGGGCGTTGGGGGGGAACATGTCGCGGGGCACCGTCTGGAGGCCGCGCGGATCATGCTCGCCGTAGCCCTGCGAGGGAGGCACCACCACCTGTTTGGACTCGCCGACGGACATGCCCTCGAGCTGCCCCTCCAGGCCCGGGACGATCATCCCCCGACCATGCATGTAGGCGAGCGGCTGGCCGGGCTCACTCTGGTCGACGACCTTCCCGTCACCGAGGTGCAACCGGTACTCCAACGAGACGACGCTGTCCTTGGACACCTTCATGTTGGCTGCTCCTTCTGTCCTACGGGTATGGGGACGGCACGGCGGCCGAGGCAACCCGAGCCTCCCTGGAAGCTCAGGAGGTAGGCGACTCGGAACGGATCGGGGTGGTCGGGGACTCGGCGTCGAGGGCCGGCTCGCCGCGGGAGACGTAGACGGCGGCGGCCAGGTCTCCCGTCACGTTGAGCGTGGTGCGGCACATGTCGAGGAAGCGGTCCACGCCCAGCACCAGGGCGAGGCCCTCGGGCGGAATCTTGAAGAGGCCCAGAATCATCGCGATGACGGGGATGGAGCCGGCCGGCACGCCCGCGGTGCCAATGCCCGCCAGCACGCAGATGAACATGACCACGGCCTGGTCCGGCAGGCTCAGCTGCACGCCGAACACCTGCGCCAGGAAGAGCACGGTGACGCCCTCGAAGAGCGCGGTGCCGTTCTGGTTCATCGCCGAGCCGGCGGTGAGCACGAAGCGCGCCACGTTGCGCGGCAGCTTGAGGTTCTCCTCGGCCACCTTGAGCGCGGTAGGCAGCGTGGCGCTGGAGGACGCCGTGGAGAAGGCGGTGACGATGGCCAGGCGGCAGTCGCGGAAGAAGGTGAGCGGGTTGCGCCCCCCGAGGAAGCGCACCGACAGCGAGTACACGCCGAACATGTGCAGCCCGAGCGCCAGCAGCACCACGCCCACGTAGGAGGCCACCTGCAGCAGCACGCCCATGCCCAGGCGCGCCATCATGCTGAAGAGCAGCGCCGCCACGCCGATGGGCGCCAGCTTCAGCACCCCGTCGATGAGCTTCATCATCACGTCGTAGAGGCCCTGGATCGTCTCGCGCAGCCGCTGCGCCCCCTCGGTCGGCGTCAGGGCCACGCCCAGGCCGAAGATGAGCGAGAAGACGATGAGGGCGATCATGTCCCCATCCGCCGCCGCCTTCACCGGGTTGTTGGGGATCATCGCGGCGATCAGCGAGGGCACCGAGGTGCTGCTCGGCGCGGGGGCGGCCTGCACCGAGGTGCCCTTCATCGCCAGCGCGCGCGCCTCGTCGCTCAGCCCCACGCCCGGCTTCAGCGTGTTGACCAGCACCAGCCCGATGAGGACCGCGATGCTGGAGACGACCACGGTGTAGACCATGGTCCGCAGGCCCAGCCGGCCGAGCTGCTTCAAGTCCAGCTCGCACACGCCCATCACCAGCGCGGCGAAGAGCAGCGGCACCACCAGCATCAGCAGGGACCGGAGGAAGAGCTGCCCCACCAGCCCGGTGATGTTCGTCACCACCCAGTCGAGCCAGGGCGTACCTCCGGCCGAGAGATTGGCGACGATACCCGCCACCGTGCCGATGACGATGCCCAGGAGCATCTTCTGGTGCTGCTTCATCCGGGAGCCTCTTGCGTGTCGCTGGGGAGACAAACTCCCCTGTGGGGACAGGGGGCCGCTCAGCCTACCGGCGATTCACGGTGGCGGATACCTTGTCGTCGGGGGCGGATGTCTCCGGCTGGACCTCCGCGCCCCGGGCCATCTCGCTCACCGTCTCCTGGAGCCGCCGGGTGACCCGCTCGGCCCACTCGGGCTCCACCTCCAGGCACGCCGACTTGCGTCCCAGCCGCAGTGCCGCCGACGGCATCGAGCCACTGCCCGCGAACGGATCCAACACCCAGTCCCCCGGCCGGCTCCAGGTACGCACCAGGGGCTCCAGCACGGAGAAGGGCTTGTGGTGCGGGTGGTTGCCCCAGCGCGCCGCCTCGGCGTCATCGTCGTAGCCTCCGACGACGGCCCAGACGGTGGGCAGCCCCGATGGATCCAACGGAGGCGCTGGCGTGCGCGAGAGCACGAGGGCCACCTCGTAGACCCGCAGCGTCTGCTCGTTGGCGTTCTTGTCCGTGGTGCGCTTGCCCCAGACGTACTCACCCCGCAGGTGGCTGAAGCCCAGCGCGCGCGCCACCGCGAGGATGGGCTCCTTGCCCAGCAGGTTCGTCCAGATGGCCAGCGTCGCGTCCGGCGTCAGGTGCGCCACCGCGCGCGTCATCCACGCCTCGGTGAAGCTCCGGTAGTCGCGCACCGTCTCGAAGCGCACGATGGGGTTGCGGTCGATCTTCTTGTTCGCGCGGGCATCTCGCAGATCTCCGCCCTTGCGACGCCGCGTGAGCAGGCAGTACGGCGGATCCGTGTGCAGGAAGGAGGCCTTCGCCTCCCCCAGCACCGCTCGATAGCCCTGGGCCTCCCGCGCATCGGCCCGTTGGCAGCGGAAGGACTCGCTCTCGTCGTGAGGATTCATCCGGCGCGCACCCTACCCCAGCCGCCCCGCTTCACCACCGCGCCATGAGCGGCTCGGCCCGCGTGACGGAGCGGATCTGCCCCACGGACACCCGCTCGTGCGACTTGAAGACGGCGAAGTCGTCCCCCCGCTCGGTCACCACGTCCACCACCTCGTCGATGAAGGCCTCGCCCTCGCGCAGGTGGACCGCCACCGGCCGGTGCCGCAGGACCGCCTCCTCGAGCACGTCGATGAAGTCACAGCGACCCACTTCGTCCTGGCATATCCGGGTCATCGCCTCATCACCTCCGGCGCATGCCCTCCGCCGCGCCGCGTCCGGTAAGCGTAATGTCTCCCCAGGCCCCTCGCCCGCCGGAAAGTCCCGAGGGCGCGTCCGCCTCGTCAACCCGCCCCCCAGGTCACGGTGTCGGCGGTTGGCCGCATGTCCGCTCCGGGCTCACCGCTTGCGCCGGCCCGGCTTCGGGGTGCCGAGCCTCCGGGCCTCCGCCACCCAGCGGCCCTGGAGGCGCGCCTCGGTCGCGAGCGACTCGTCCCAGGAGGGCCCGTCCGGCAGCATCCGCTGCGCGTGTTCGAGCATGAGCCGCTCCAGCGCGCGCTCCTCGCACACCCGGCGCAGCTCGTGCGCGTCCAGGCCGCAGGCGGCGAGGTACGCCTCGCGCTCCTTCGGCGGAATGCCCAGGTGCGCCCACCACTCCGCCTCGGCCCGCGTCACCTCCTCGGGGGTGGGAGCCAGGCCGAGCGTCCGCGCCTGGCCCGCGAGCAGGGCCCGTCGCAGCCCCGCCTCGGCCAGCACCGCCGCGTCGGGGGAGGCGTGCAGGGCCGCGAGCACCTCCTCGGAGGGCACGAGCTCCTCCCCCACCGCGCACAGGCCCTCCACGAGGCGGCGTCGGCGGACGTAGGAGGACGGCGCGGCCCGGCCGGTGCTCGCTCGCACGGGGGCTCGCGCTCCCGAGGCGACGAAGGCCGCGGCCGCCTGGATGCAGGCCCGCGCGTCCTCGCGCTTGAGGTCCTCGAGGCCGCCCGAGGCCCATGCATCCCACTTCGCCCGGGTGGCCGGAGGCCAGGCCTCCGTCACCGCCGCCAACACCCGGGGCCAGGTGCGGTCCTGGTAGAAGAGGGCCTCGGCCGCGTCCACCAGCGCCTGGGCCTCGCCAGGGGTGAGCACCCCCGCGCTTTGTGCCCGCCGGGCCGCGTGGCGCACGTTGACGAGCGGCACCGTGAAGGCCCGGAAGCCGTGCTCCCCGTCGGCGTGGAGCAGGGCCACCTCGGAGTCGTCCACCAGCTCGCCCCGGCGGTAGGCCTCGAAGATGTGGCCCACGCCCACCACGCCGTGCTCGACGAGCTCCGCCGCGCGCAGGGCCCCCATGCTGCCTCCGCCGAACACCGCCACCCCGGCATCCAGCGCGGCCAGCAGCTCGTGGTGCCACACGGAGGGCTGCGCCTCGAAGACGCCGTCCACCAGCGCGATGGCCCTCGGGCGCAGGGACAGGGCCCGCCACACGTCGCCCTGACGTGCCGGCGGCAGCACGCGGCAGGGCGCCAGTGCGAGGGCCTCCTCCTCCGGCAGCGAGGGGCCGAGGAAGACGATGAGGTCATCGGGACGGGAGGGGGCCGGACGGCGTTTCACAGCAGCTCCGAGACGCGCAGGCCCGGCACCACCACGCGCACCACGTGGAGTCCGGGGAGAGGGGCATCCAGCTCGACGACGGCGGCCCGGGGAAAGCCCGCCCGAGCGAGCCGGGCCAGCACCTCGCGCACCGCCTCCTCCGGCGAGGACACTTCCTCGGAGAGGTCGGGCATGGACTCGAGGGTCCGCCGCGGGCGCACCTCGGCGCAGGCGGCGGCCAGGGCCAGGGCGGGCTCGCGGTCCGCCGCGGCCACGTCCTCGCGGGCGCCGTGGATGTCGGTCAGGCGGGACTGCGCCGCCTCCAGCAGGGCGCCGAGCAGGGCCTGGTCCCGCCCCAGTGAACACGCGTAGCCGGCCGCCAGGGGCACGGGGCCCTGCTCGCGATCCACGAGCAGCGCCGCGCCCACGGGCAGCCCCGCTGCGCCAGGAGCGCGTGCGCCGGGGGTGAGGTCGAAGAGGTGGACCTCGAAGCCGCGCTGCCCCAACGCCTGGGCGAGCGCCGCCGTACGGGGAGCCCCCTCCTCCAGTCCCGAGGGGCGCAGCATGCGCGAGCGGAGCGCCTCCTCCGTCCACCCGTCCGGGAGGAGGCGTGCGAGCTGGTCACGCTCCGTCGCCTCCAGCAGCGCGTGCAGGAGCGCCCGCGAGCGCTCGGAGTGGGCGCCCGAGCCGTTGCTCGTCCACTGGACGCTCACCGGGCCGAGGGCCGGCGCTCCCGTGGGCGGGCAGTACACGCCCTGGGCCGGAACGAGCACGGACGCGCCCGAGTGCAACTCGGTCGCCTCCCGCCACGCGCACCGCACCTCGCGGCCCCACAGGCGAGGCACGGCCAACGCGCCCCGAGTCCCCAGCGCCTCGGCGCCCCAGGCGGTACGCCCCCGGGCCTCCAGCCCCTCCTGCGTCCCCCAGACGAGCCGCTCCGCGGGCACCGTCTCCGCGGCCCACAACTCCGCTGTCTCCAGGAGGGCCCCGGCCTTCGCGGCCGGGAAGTCCAACCCCTTCCCATTGCACACCTGCAGCACATAGCCGCCCGGACGCACCGCGGCGGCCACCTCCACGCCCGCCCGGTCGAGCCCGGTCACTCGCGCCACCCGGGTGACGCCGAGCGCTCGGGCGAGCCGGTCGAGGAAGGAAGGTGACAAAGGGGTTACAGGAGGGAGGGGCACGGCGGAGCTCGGGGCGGGAAGTGCGTGGGCCTGGCGGCGGGAAGCATGCTAGGGGAGGCCGCGCCCAGGAGGCGGAAGAAGATGCTCGACGTGGGACATGCCGCCCCGGACTTCTCGGGGACCGATTGCCAGGGACGCGCCTTCTCGCTCTCCGCGATGCGGGGACGGCGGGTGGTGCTCTTCTTCTTCCCCAGGGCCTTCACCATCGGCTGTACCGAGGAGACGCGGCACTTCCGCGACAACCACGAGCGCCTCCGAGAGCTGGGAGCGGAGCTGGTGGGCGTGTCGGTGGACACGGTGAAGACGCAGTGCGCCTTCGCCGAGCAGGAGGACATCCACTTCCCGCTGCTGGGCGACGAGGAGCGCGCCATCAGCAAGGCGTATGACGTGCTCTGGCCCGTGCTGAACGTGGATCGGCGCGTCACCTACATCATCGATCCGAGCGGCCACATCGAGACGGTCATCCGCCACGAGGTTCGCGTCTACCGCCACCTGGACGACGTGCTGCGCTACCTGCGGGAGCACCCGCTGGCGGCGGCGGGCGCCTAGGCGTCCCAGGAGCAGTGGTACTCGCAGTGGCCGTTGCCCCGGGCGCGGCACTTCGGGTGGTCGATGCGCACGTCGCGGCCGCCGCTCATCTCGATGGCGCGCTGGTACCAGCCGATGATGGTGAGGCAGTCCGCCTCGGTGACGCTCTCGGCGCCCATCGTGCGCAGCACCGCGGTCTTGGGCCCGATCTTCTCGTACGTGCGCGAGCCCACCGCGTAGTAGAGCCGGTAGATCTCCGGTGCGTGGCTGAGCAGGAAGTGCGGGTCCCCCTTGCGGATGAAGACGTGGTGGGGGCCGTTGAGGTTGTCCTCGGCGGAGGCCCGGCCCATGTCGATGAAGGCCTTGCTCCGGTCCCTGGGCGAGAGCACGTCGGCGATGGCCGCGTCGAGGCGGAGGTTCAGCTCCAGGGAGTACCAGCCGATGGGCATGATGACGCCCTCGAGGAGCTTGCGATCCGCCGCCGGCAGACGTTGCAGCACCTGCTGCATGCGCTCCACGCCGCCCTGACTCTTGAGGCGATTGAGGCGATTGATGAGCACACTGCCCTTGATGCGTGCGGCCGCGCTATCCGTTGCCATGCTGCGTCTCCCCCGTTGGTGCGCCCATTGTGTCAGCCGTGCGAGGTGGGCGGCAACCCGCCCAGGGTGCGTTCGAGTCGTCAGTGTGCGTCGAGCTCGCCCAGACGCTT
>NZ_DASVSO010000721.1:0-3926 GCF_036388035.1 Archangium sp. | reverse complement strand
TCCACCATCGCATCCGCGCAGGCCTCGTTGAAGCCGCCCAGGCCCGCGCACGCCTCGACCTCCTCCGGCGCCAGCCAGCGGGACTCCACCAGCCGCGTCCGGCGGCGCTCCGGGGACTCGCGGTAGAAGCCCGACAGGCGCGAGGAGCGCTTCACCTTCAGCGATTTGACGTTGTGGTCACTCATGAGCTCACTCCCCTGGGAAGCAGCGGTCCGGACACCTTCTGGCCCTTGCCCGCCGGTAGGAGCTGCGCGGTCCCCTCCTGGGCCCGGGCCGCCGCCGGCAGCACCGCCTCCGGCCGCACGAGGATCGTCGTCGCGAGCCCCAGCTTGCGTGAGAGCGGCACCGAGGCGCGTCCGCTGAAGACGTCGTAGTCGCGCTCCTCGATGGCGCGCAGGATGTCCCCGTAGATGGAGCCCATCAGCTTCACCATGCGCTGGCACCCGAAGCCGCCCAGGGCCGGAATCCCCGTGGCCGCCCGCGCGTAGTAGGCGCGCGCCCGGGCGATCTGGAAGCGCATGAAGCCGCGCCAGCGGTCATCCACCACGCCCCGGCGCAGGTCCTCCACCGAGAGGCCGAAGGAGGCCAGCTCGTCCAGCGGCAGGTAGACGCGGTCGCGGTCGAGGTCCTCCTTCACGTCGCGGAGGATGTTGGTGAGCTGCATGGCGCGGCCGAGGTCCGCGGCCGGCCCCAGCGCCCACTCCTCCTCGCAGCCCAGCATCGGGGCCATCATCAGCCCCACCACGCCCGCCACCCGGTAGCAGTACAGGTCCAGCTCCTCCCAGCTCTCGTAGCGGCGCTTCGTCAGGTCCATCTCCATGCCGGAGATGAGCTCCTGCATGGGCAGCTCGGGGACGCGGAAGCGGCGGATGCAGTCCACCAGGGCGGCGAGCTCCGCCGCGTCCCACGGGCCCGCGCCGCCGCTGGCGCGCGTGGCGGGCGGGGGCATGCGGGGGTCGGCCAGCTCCGGCGTGTCCAGGTACAGCTCGGCCACGGCGCGGCGCGCGCGCATCAGCCGCTCGGCGAGCCCCTCGGGCACCGCGCCCTGGTCCGCCCCGTCCGCCACGTCCACCATGTCATCCAGCCGCCGGCAGTAGGCGTAGAGCGCGAAGGCCGCCTTGCGCCGCAGGCCGAAGAGCAGGAACGAAGCGAAGAAGAAGCTCTTCGCGTGGTGCCGCGTCACGCGCTCCGCCATCTCGTAACCCCGTGCCACCAACGTCTGGTCCAGCGACGTCATGCTGCCTCCTCGATTGCTCCGCTCCCGACGCCCCTCACCACCTGCTTCTCCACCTCGCTCCCCCCCACCCACGCCTGGATGCGCTCCACCGCCAGCCGCGCGGAGATGAGCACCGTGGGCAGGCCCGTCCCCGGCTGGGTGGAGGCCCCCACGAAGAAGAGGTTGCGCACCCGCGCGTCCTGGTTGGACGGGCGGAAGGGGCCGATCTGGAAGAAGTTCTGCGCCAGCCCGAAGGCGCTGCCCCGGGCCAGGTTGAAGGTGGCGGCCCAGTCATCCGGCGTGACGGTGCGCTCCACCTCGATGTCGCGCTCCAGCTCCGGGTAGCCCAGCTCGGCCAGTCGGCGGAACACCTTGGCGCGCACCTTCGGGCCCTCCACCTTCCAGTCCACGTTCGGGTGCTGGTGGGGCACCGGCACGAGGACATAGAGGGCGTCCTTGCCCGGCGGCGCGAGGCTCGGGTCCGTGTGGGCCGGGGCGTTGACGTAGAAGCTCGGATCCTCGGGGACGCGGAAGCGCTCGAAGATGTCGTCGAACGAGCCCTTGTAGTCGTGGCCGAAGATGACGTTGTGGTGCTGCAACCCCTCGTAGCGGCGCCGCAGCCCCAGGTAGAGCATGTAGCCGCTGGAGGTGTAGCGCAGCTTCTTCGCGCGCTTGAGCGTGGTGGCCTTCGGATCCAACAGCTTCTCGTACGCGTAGGGCAGGTCCGCGTTGCACAGCACCACGTCCGCCTTCACCACCCGCCCGTCCTCGAGCAGCACGCCCGTGGTGCGAGCGCCCTCGGTGAGGATGCGCTTGACCGGCGCGCCGTAGTGCAGCCGCACGCCCTCCTCGCGCGCCACCTTCTCCAGCGCGAGGGGAATGGCGTAGAGGCCGCCCTGGGGGAACCACACGCCCACGCCCAGCTCGGTGAAGGGCAAGAGCCCGTACACCGCCGGCGAGGCGAAGGGCGACACGCCCAGGTACATCGTCTGGAAGGTCATCGCCGCGCGCAGCCGCTCGTCCTGGAAGAAGCGGCTGACGTCCGCGTACATGCGGCGGTGGGCACGCACCTGGAAGATGCGCTTGAGCACCGAGGGCGCGAAGTAGTCGGTGATGCCCGAGTAGTTGCGGCCCACCAGGTGGTCCAGGCTCGTGCGGTACTGGGTGCGCCCCTGGGCGAGGAAGGCGAGGTAGCGCTGGTAGCTGCCGGGCTCGATGCGCTCCAGCTCGCGCCCCATGGCGCACAGCTCGGAGGTGAAGGTGATGTCCGAGCCGTCGCGGTAGTGGATGCGGTAGTTCGGATCGCACTTGAGCAGCGTGAGGTAGTCCTCCATCCGCCGGCCGAGCGAGGCGAACGTCTCCTGGAACACCTCGGGCATGAGCACGATGGTGGGGCCCAGGTCCCAGGTGAAGCCGTCCACCCGCATGCGGTTGCAGCGCCCGCCAGGGCCGTCCGTCTTCTCGAAGAGCTGCACGTCGAAGCCCTGGTGGGCCAGCCGCGCCGCCGCCGCGAGCCCCCCCACGCCCGCGCCCACCACCACCGCCTGTCGCTTGCCGCTGCTCACGGGGCTCTCCTCGTCAAACCATCCGGTGGGCCCACTGGCCGATGAGCGCCTGGAGCAGGTCCCTCAGGCCATTGGGGTTGGGCAGCGCCGCGAGCGTGTTGACGGCCCCGCGCGAGGCCCTCGCCACCATGCGCTCGGTGGCGGCGCGACCGCCCGCCTCCTCCACCAGCCGGCGCGCGCGCTGCCGGGCCGCGTCGTCCTTGCGCTCGGGGGGCAGCGCCCAGAGCGTCTCCAGCTCCCGGCGCACCTCGGGGCGGGCGCGCGCCCAGGCCGCCACCAGCGGGAAGGTGCGCCGGCCCTGGGTGAAGTCGCAGTCCAACCGCCGCCCGGGCACGCGCGCGCTCTCGAAGAGGCACAGCAGGTCGTCGCGCAGCTGCCAGGCCAGCCCGGCGCAGTCGCCCAGGCGCGCCATCTGGAGTTGCAGCGCCATGTCCGCCCCGGCCAGCATCGCCCCGCACGCCAGGGGCGCGAACAGGCCCTGGCGCACCGCCTTCAGCCGGGCCACGCGCAGCGCCTTGAGCACGCTCACCTGCCCCAGTGGGGGGAGCCCCAGGTCCAGGTATTGCCCCGCCGCGCCGTGGCGGAACACCCGCAGGGAGTACTGGCTGGCCCGGGCCGCCGCTGGCAGCTCCGAGCCCAGCATCGTCTCCATCGCGCGGGCGAACAGGTGGTCACCCACCACCACCGCCAGGTCGGGCCCCACGCGATCCGGCGTCAGCAGGTGGTGCAGTGCCAGCCCGCCGTGCCGCAGGGCCCCCTGCTCCGCCACGTCGTCATGGATGGCGAGGAAGGCATGCAGCAGCTCCAGCCCCGCGGCGAAGCGCCACAGCCCGGCCGGCACCGCCGCCGAGCCCCGCGCCAGGCAGTAGCCGGCCAACAGCAGCGCCGGGCGCACGCGTCGGGTGGGTCGCAGCACGTACTCGCGCACCAGCTCCAGCACCCTTGTCCAATGTGTGTCCAGCCGCGCTTCGTCCGGCAGCTCCAGCACCTCGACCAGCGAGCCCTCCACCTGGGCCTGCACCAACTTCAACCAGGCCTGCTCCACCGAGGGAGCCGGCCGGGGCGGTGCGACGGTGAACGGCGTGGGGCCCATACAACCTTCCTCGGGGGCGGTGGGTACCTTCAACGATGGAGGTAGCGTTTGT
>NZ_DASVSO010000720.1:0-22056 GCF_036388035.1 Archangium sp. | reverse complement strand
AGCGTCCCGGCCCAGGCCTCCGGTGACAATGGTTGCCCCCCCGGCGTCCGCTACGCGGGCGCGCCCAAGCTGTGCCAGCCCCCGCACCGCCACTACCAGGTCTTCCGCGCGCCCAACTCGCCGGACGCGCGCAGCCGCTGGACGCTGTCGCTGCCCCAGGGGTCGGGCGACATCGATTACGGCCTCATCCTCCGGTACGACCTCGAAGCGTCCCTGGCCGTGCCCGCCACCGCGCGCGTGGGCGAGCCGGTGCAGCTCGACGCACGGCTGCTCTTCCGGGGGAAGACCTTCGACGACGAGACCTTCTTCCAGGCGGACGGGTTCGCGGCCGTGGCCACCATCGACGGCCAGGAGGTGCCCCTGCGCCACGCTGGGGGAGGGCGCTTCGTGGCGGACTGGACGCCCTCGGAGCCCTCGCGGGACGGCGTGGCCACGCCCGTGTCGGTGACCTTCCGCAACGCGTGGATGGAGCAGAGCGCGCGCCGGGCCGTGCAGGTGGAGGGCTTTCTCGACCTCGCCCTGGTGCCCACTCCGGCCTCGCTGGACTTTGGTGAGTGGCGGGGGGAGCGGAGCGAGACACGCCGGTGCTCGGTGGTGGACCTGTCCCGCTCCACCAACGCGGACCGCGTCCCCATCTCCTGCACCGCGCAGGGGGTTGTGGAGGATGGCCTGCTCTCCTGCGCGCCCGTCGCGGGCTCGGAGGCGGAGCTGGGCAACGGCCGCAAGGGACAGCCCCTCGAGTATGAAGTCTGCTTCGTCGCCGAGGGGTGCTGCGGACAGCTCGCCCCGCCGGGGCTCGGGGTGCGCTTCGCCGCGAGCCACCCGCACTACGCCGCCGCCGCCGTGACGGTCCCGGCGGTCGTGAAGGTGGCGGAGACGGGCTGGTTGCGCTGCTGGTGGCCTTGGCTCGCCCTGGCGGGGGGCCTGCTCTTCTTCGGCTGGGTCGTCATGGGCTTCGTCCGGCCGCATGACTTCGACCCGGCCGCCAGCGTGTACGTGGCGGGCTCGGAGATGGGGCTCAAGCGCGCCTCGGCCCTCACGCTGCGCGAGACGCCCGGTGGCACCCGAGGCTTCTACCGCAACGCCCGGATGTGCCTGAACGCGGGAGGCGACTTCGTCCGCGCTCCGCGTGCGGCGGTGCTCGTGCTCGAAGCGGGGCCCGGTGGCTCCACGCGCTTCGTCACCGCCGGAGGGCTCGAGCGCAAGGTGCAGCGCACCGGGAAGTGGGAACCCGTGCCGGCCGAGGAGCTGGCGCTCGGGTACACGCCCAACATGGTGTACCGGGTGGGCAGCCTCTACATGAAGTGGAGCTGAGCGAGCGCCGGCCTCCACATGGAGGCCGGCGTCTTCCTTTTCACGGCGACCTACAACATCCGCCCCACTCAGAAGGTGACGATGCGGGGCGACTGCGGCGCCCAGGTGAAGAAGTCAGGGTAGATGGCGACGAAGCGGCTGCCCTGGAGGATCGGGTACGGCCAGGGAGTGGTCGCGGGATCTTCCGTGACCGAATTCCCGGTGAAGGTGCCATTCACCGCGATGTAGCCGGGGTGAAGGGTGAGCTCCTGCAGGGAGGTAGCGCCCGGCATCCCGGCCCCACCATTCGCCGGCACGTAGCTCGCCTGCAGACCCGCGATCCGATAGATGCCCAACGAGCTCGGGTCCAGACGGTACACGCGGAGGCGAACCCAGTTGCCGACGCTCCGGATGTACTCTCCGAAGGAGTAGGCCACCGCGAGGCCCTCGGCATTGGCCGCGATCGCGATCTGCGGCATGAGCTTCGAGGTCCCCAGCTCGAGGGTGTTCGGCGTCAGCGAGCAGGTGGCGGGCGAGACCACCGCGCTCTGGACGGAGATTCTGTAGAGGGTCTGGGGGTACGGATAGGCCTGCTCAACGTCCTGCAGGACCTTGATCGAGAACTCACAACCCTGCCAGGAAACCCGCGACTCGCTGACGACGGGCAGTGCGGCAAGAGCCGGTGACGCGAGCAGCGCGACCATCCCAACGGCAATCGTTCCAAGTATGCGCATGAGTGCAGCCTCCACTGGGGTAAGGGGAGGCGGACTCTACGCATCTCGAGCCGAGGAGCGCTGTACTGGAAGTCACGTAGGCGCGCACCGGAGGGGGCCGGGAACGGTGTCAGAGACTGACTAGCGGATGTTGCTGATGGCGCTCTTCTGCGATTCGTTCTGCATCTTGAGGATGCCGCCGATCATCTGGACCATCTCGGAGTAGTTCTGCAGCTCGTACTGGGCCTTGAGACGAGCGGCGTCCTTCGGGTCCAGGCCCTTGAGGGACTTGGCCTGGGTCTCCGACAGGCCCTTGCCCGTCTGCGCCATGGCGAGGGCGTCGTCCCACACGCTGCCGCTGGCCGTCGCCTGGCTCACCGCACCGCCGATGGCGCCCGCCTCGACACCCGAGCGAGTCGGGATGCTGGGCGCGGGGGCCGCACCGCCGATGGCGGGAGGGGTGGAGGGCAGGTTGGGGCTCACGCCCCCCTGAGTAGCGGCGGGCGAGGGCAGACCGAGGGCCTTGGCAACCTGCTCCAGCAGGCTCTTCTTGGCCGCCTCGAAGCCGGACTTGAAGAAGTCGCCAGCAACCTTCTTCAGCGAGTCCTTGATGCCGCTGAGCATCGAGCCGCCGCCGAGTTGGCTGAGCTTGCCGAGATCGATCCTGGGAAGCTGGAAGCCGCCGATCTTCATTTGAGTCCCTCAGAGTGCAGGGCAGCGCCAGCGCCGCCCGGAGTATCAAGAGATTATCGCGGGAGCCCTCCGGAAGTTCCGTGCCGGGTTCTTTTCTCGCTTCGAGTCTTCGAATAGCGATGCCGAGCCCGAGCCTTACCGGATTTCCCTGAATCAGGTTGGCATGTGGCCTTGCCGCGAGTCGCGGGTCCGTACCGTGGGCCCTGCGCGGGGGCATTCGCATGGACCAGCAACCCGAGGTTGTTCGTCTTCGTATCCCGTCCGAGAGTGGCGAGGCGCGTGAGGTACGTGCCTCCTCATCCCGCTGGGGGGTGCTCGCCTTCGCGTGGGCGGAAGGGCGGCATCTCGCCCTCCTGGCCGAAAACCTGCTCAGCGGTGGCCTGTTCAGCTTCGGGTTGGTGATCGCGCGCAAGTGGGTGCCGATCCGAGCGCGGTACGTGGGCGCCGGGCAGCACGGGTCGGGTCCCGGGGTGAAGCCGACCGTGTGGCGTGGGTCTGTGCGTCGCGTGTGGATCGGATAGGGTGGTGGGATGAGATGGCTCATCCTCACGATTGTCATGGCGGTGGCTGGCAGCGGATGTGCCCACGCGCAACGGCCGGAGTCCCGCATCTACGTCATCTCCGAGGACACGAACGGAGTGGGTGTTGCTCTCGGGACTGGCGGCGGTGGCTTCCGGAACTGCGATGCGGAGCAAAACGAGTGCTATGAGGAGTGCTGGAACGCCGATTCTCTTCCGTATCCTCACACGGAGCGGGATGGATGGTATCGGCAGTACTGCACCAACAAATGCCTCAAGCTGTTCATGGAATGCGAAAAGGCGAATGAGAAGAAGGTGAGGGAGCTGAAGTTCTCACGCGTTGATGAGGCGATCGGATGGATCAAGAGTCACAAGGCTGAAGTGGCGCTTGGAACGGTCGTCATCATTGCCGGCGTTGCCTTCGTCATTACGACAGGCGGCGCTGGCGCGCTGATTCTGGCTCCCCTTGCCCTCTGACCTGGTGCTCCGATGATCTACAATTCGAACTTCGATGTTGATGCCGTCATGAAGACGCTCGGCACCGTAAGCGACAAGTATCCGGAGGGCTCGCCGGAAGACGAGGCGCTTCGAATCGCCGCGGTGGCTCTGCTCTATGTGCGGGACATCGACAAGCTGGAAGACTACCGGGGCTACTTCCGGGACTTCGTCACCGGCAAGCCGCTGATCGTTTCTCAAGCGTTCGCGACGAGAGAAGAAGCAGATGAATGGCTCGCCAGTGGAACGGTCAAGCACGGCGATCTGATCACCATCGCTGGCCAGGGTTTCACCGTGCTCCATGGGTCGAAGGGGTGGAGTTTGGTCCGGACGCGGCTGCCGGATGAACCGGAGCCTCCAGACTCGAAGTAGGCAGAGGCGGGATTTCGGCCAACTCCGGAGTGTGACTCCCGGTGGAACCGCCTCGGTCGAAGAGCGTTGGTCCTTGGCTTCCGGCTCCCTCCGCGCGTGCTATACCGGCCGGGTACTCTCTACATGCAGTGGAGATGACTCGGAGGGGGAGCCTTGGGGCTGCTCGCGACGGAGAAGTTCAACCCGACCCTGTTCGTGGGACTCGGTGGTAACGGCGGAAAGATCGTCCAGCTGCTGTCTGGCCGGTTGCGCCGACACCCGAACTGGGAGCGCATCAAGTCGCTCACCCACTTCGTGGCCATCGACACCAACAAGGACGACCTCGACAAGCTCAAGGACGTCCCGGTGGAGAACCGTTTCCTCATCTCCGCTTTCGACGCGCGCGCCTACATCGAGCGCAAGCGCGGCCAGCGCGAGCTGAACGAGGATCCGCTCGTCACCCAGTGGGTCCCCTCCACCTACCAGTTCCGCTCCACCCAGGGCGCTGGCGCCGGGCAGATCCGCATGGAGAGCCGCCTGCGGCTCTACTACAACCTCGAGGAGGATCGGCGCGGCATCCGCAAGGCCCTCCAGAAGCTGCTCGACGAGTCCACCCGCCGCGAGAACCCCTGGCGCGACAACGAGAACCGCGTCGTCCGGGTGATGATCTACGGCTCGGTGGCCGGTGGCACCGGCTCGGGTGGCTTCCTGCCCATGGCCTACCTGCTGCGGCGCATGGTGCTCGACGCGGGTTGGGGCCGGCCCAGCGTGGTGGGTGTGCTCACCCTGCCCACCGCCTTCCTCGACAAGGTGAAGCCCCAGCTCCACCCGGACATCCTCGCCAACGGCTACTCCGCCCTCAAGGAGCTGGAGTACCTCAACCGCCAGCTCGACTACGCGGGCGGCGTGAGCGAGCTCGAGTTCCACTACGACCCGGGCACCCAGGACCGCAGCCGCCAGACCGTCGCCGAGCGCCCCTTCACGCTCACCTACCTCATCGATCGGCCCGACCAGCTCTCCATCGAGAAGTACGAGAACGCGGTGGCCGACGCCTGCTACCTGCAGATCTTCTCGCCGCTGCTCGGCGCGCAGGCCGGTGAGTACGACAACTACGAGAAGCACCAGAAGAAGCTCGCCCTGGGCCACTTCTCCGTGCACTACGGCTCGTTCGGCACCGCGCTGCTGCAACTGCCTCGCAGGGACCTGCTCAAGTACGCGGGCCTGCGCTACGTGGCGAGCGCCTTCCGTCAGTTCCTCTGCTTCGGCGCGGATCATCCGGACTTCCAGGTGCCCTACGGCGACCCGGCCTTCCAGCGCCTGGAGCCCAACGAGAAGAACCGCCGCATCGACGAGAAGTTCAAGGGCTACGTCGCCTTCCGTGCCGGCGAGGAGGAGCGCCGCGACGAGAAGGGCCAGTTCTACGGAATCCAGCAGCAGATCGGGAAGGGCGGGAAGAACCTCGCCGAGGCCTTCCGCGAGAAGCTCGAGGCCATCTTCGGCAGGCTGGACGAGCAGATCGACATCCCGGACGTGGAGAAGCAGTCCATCAACCCGGGCAACCCGTCGCTGAGCCGCGCCATCGCGGTGCTGCGCCGGGCGAAGGACGAGTCGCGCGCCCGCGTGTGCGGCGAGTACCTCGAGGCCCAGCGCGGTGACGTGCGCACCGGCCGCTTCTTCGAGTCCTTCTTCAAGGAGTACGAGGTCAACCCCATCTCGCAGCGGCTCTTCCTCATCCGCCTGCTGGGGGACTCCTTCATCGTCCCCTTCAAGGATCCGGAGGAGGGCGCGTACCTCAAGGCCGATGGCACGCCGCCGGACCTGGACAGCCCGGAGCTGCGGCAGGAGATCTCCCGGCTCGATGGCGAGATGGCGCGGCAGGCCAACCCCAGCTTCCTCCAGAGCCTCACGGACCGGGACAACAAGGCCTTCGCCACCACGAAGCTGCGCGCCGTGGCCAAGGTGGAGAGCTGGGCCAACGAGTTCCGCGACGAGATCAAGCGCTTCTTCTGGAAGTCCTTCGAGAGCGAGCTGCGCAAGGACGCCGAGGCCCGGCTGGAGTCCTTCCGCAAGGTGGCCCAGGTGGCCGACGAGCGCGCCCGGGACGCCGAGTCCCAGGCCGAGCGCTTCCGCAAGGATCCGGCCGCGGTGGACGCGGGCTCGGACGTGGCCCAGTACTACCTGGACGCCGAGGTGCTCCGCGATGACCGGCGCCGCGAGCGGCTGTGGAAGGAGTTCTACTCCCACAAGCTCGACAGCGACGCGAACTTCCGCGCCGCCGACATCTTCGACACCGTCACCGAGGCCTTCACTCCGGTGAGGGACCCCAACGGCCAGCTCCGCGCCCGCGACGCCAATGAGATCGTCCAGCACGTGCGCGGCAAGCTGGAGACGCAGGCCACCCAGGTCTACGGCAAGGTGATGGAGGAGATGGGCCTGGATCTGGCCTCGGGCCTGGACCTGGAGCAGCGCTACATCGCCCTGCACAAGGCCGGGAAGGACCTGGAGGAGCTGCGCCGCAAGGGCAAGCTGGAGGAGGAGCTGCGCGCCGTGTCCGCCACCGAGGTGCGCCGCGGCATCGAGGACCGGCTCAAGCGCCTGTCCGACGAGTGCGTGCTGCTGGCCCACATCGACGCCACGCGCCGGGACGACCCCACGGTGACGCCCGCGGACGTCTTCTACGCCGGCCTGCACGACAAGTACGCCAGCGACGAGGAGGGCTCGCTCTGGAACATCCTCCGGGGCGTGGTGTCCGGCTCCAACCGCGTCACGGGCTGGGAGGAGCGGGACTCGCTCGTGCTCTACCGCGCGCTGCTCGGCGTGCCCGTGTACTGGTTCAAGAACGTCCAGTCCGACCTGTACGCCGGCTACAAGCGCGTGCGCGACGACAAGAACCGCACCTACCCGCTGCACATCGAGGCGACGTGGGAGTCCTCGCCGGGCCTGCCGGACCTGGACCCGGTGGAGCTGAAGCGGGCCGAGGAGCGCCGCACCGTCGAGCGCGGCGCCCAGGCCACCCGCGAGGCCCGTGATGCCCGCCTGCGCGCCTTCACCCTGTGCGCCCTGTTCGGCGGCATCTCGCGCGACGAGGAGGGCTACCACTGGAGCTTCGCCGGCACGAAGAACAAGCTCGCCCCGGACCGGGTGCGTGCCTTCGAGGCCTTCCAGGCGCTCGACCCCGTGCTCCGCGAGGACCTGGAGAAGAACGCCCGCGACTCCTGGGTGAACGCGACGGTGGAGCGGCCCTCGCGCGGCAAGCTGCTCGAGGAGGTGCAGGCCCACCAGCGTCGGCTCACCGAGGCCTACGCTCGCGCCGTCGCCGAGCAGAAGGACGCCGAGCGCCGCTTCCTCCAGGACGAGCGCACCGTGGTGGAGGCGCTCGCCGCCGAGCTGAGGAGCTAGCTTGGACGCCGTCTCGTACCCCACCGTCCTCCTCGGGCTGGGGCGCTTCGGCCAGGAGGTCATCGGCCGCGCGCTCCAGTCGTTGGAGGCCTCCTCGCCGCTGCTCGGCGTGCTGCGCTGCGAGCCCTCGGGCGTGGCCGCCGGGCTCCAGCCCCTGCTGGAAGATCTGCTGCGCGCGGGCCGAGGCTCGGGCGAGCGGCGTGACCAGCGGTTGGACCTCATCGCCTTCGCCGCCGCGCTGCAGGGCGGGGACGAGGACCTGCTCATCGCGTGCGAGCAGGCCGCGCGCCTGCTGGCCGAGGGCTACGGCGCCATGTTCCCTCCGGACCGGCCGCCGGAGCAGCGCACCGCCACGTTGCACCTCGTGGTGCAGGTGCCGGCGCTGTCCAACCCCCGGGCCTCGGTGGCCCTCTCGCGGCTGGCCGCGCTGGAGAGCTGGGCGCGGGCGCGGCCCGTCTTCCCCGTGCTGGCCCGCATCTGGCTCGTGTCCCAGCAGACGGCCGCGGGCACCCTCACCTCCGAGGAGATGGTGTCCACCTGCGCCTCCTTCGCGCTCGGCATGGTGGCCTCGGGGCTGCGCACCGAGGACGAGGTGTCCCGGCGCATGGCCCACCCGGCGCGCGACGAGGGCCTCGTGGGCTTCGTCTCGCTCGCCTCGGTGGAGCTGCCCGAGTCGCGCCTGCGCACCTATGCCGCCGCGCGTGCCGCCTATGACGGGCTCGGGGTGCTGGTGGAGCGCGTGCAGCAGCCGGTGACGGATCCCACCCTGGCCATGGGGGCCGTCTCCGCGCTCCAGAGTGACCGCTGGCTGGCTCCCTTCGTCGAGGGCCAGGCCGCGCAGCTCTCCCGGCGCCTCGCCGCCGAGCTGTCCCGCTCCCCGGTGGACCTGCCCGCGCGGATTCACGTGGCCCCCCTTGACTCCGCCGAGGAGATTCGCGCCAACCACTTCGGCCTCTTCAGGCCAGCCTCGGTGGAGGTCGCGCTCACCACCGTCGATCAGGCGCGCACCGACGAGACCTTCCGTGCGCTCGACCGCGCCGAGGCCGAGGTGGCCGCCTCGGTGGAGCAGGGCATCCAGGCGGTGTTCGATGCCTCGCTCGGGCCCTCCTCGGGCCTGTCCCAGCTCCCCGCCGTCGAGCAGGGGCTGAAGCGCGTCATCGCGCAGCTCCACGACGAGCAGGCCCAGGAGGCCGCCGCCCTGCAGCGGTTGGACCCTTCCCAGCCGCCGGGCCCTCCGGTGGACCCGCACCGCGAGGAGCTGGAGCACGCCCTGCTGGAGCTGCCCTCGAAGGGGCTGGCGATGGCGGCCGCCGCGGCGCTCGCGCTCGCCGTGCTGCTGGGCGTCTCCTTCGGGACGCTGTCGCTCATGACTCCGGCCGTGCCCTCCGCGGGCAGCGGCCCCTCGCGTGTCCAGATTTCGGTGACGGCCACTCCGGCCCCCAGCGGCTTCGACTGGCGCGAGGCCCTGCCGTGGATTCTCGGCACGCTCGCCGCGCTGGGCGCTGGCGGTGGGTGGCTCTACTTCGTCGGCAACCACACCCGGAAGGAGGTCCGCCGGGTGTTGAAGCTCCGGCGTGACGCGCTGGAGTCGCTCATCAGCCGGGGTGGGGGAGGGCGTCGCGCCCGGCAGGCGGAGCTGCAGCTCGTGGTGCGCCGCAAGCGCGCCCGCCGGGGTGCCATCCTCGCCCTGGAGAACGCCGTGGCCCGGTTGCAGGCCGTGCGCCGCGCGCTGCTGGAGGCGAGGGATCGCAAGCGCCAGGAGCTGTCGGCGCTCGGCGTCACCCCCGCCGTCGAGGGCCGGCTGGACGACCTCGGGCCGCTGCTCGGCGCGGGCGGGCTGCTGCACGGCTCGCTCATGCCCTCGGAGGTCATCAGCCGGTGGATCTCCTCCCGCCGTGAGGTCTCCGAGGACCGTGTCTGGGCCGACCGCCTCCTCGAAGGGGCGTGGCCCCCGGGCGGGCTGCTCGAGGACGTGCCGTGTGGCGACCCCGAGCGCATCGCCGAGCTGAGCCGCCGTCAGGTGCGGCCCCTCGCCGAGCGCAGCGTGCTGGATGACCAGGAAGGGGGCCAGCAGGCGGCGGATGTGCTGCGGGACTTCGGCTCGCGGATGGGCGCGGTGCTCGCGCCGCCGTGCCAGCCGTTGAATGCCCATGGAGACCCGGTGCTCGGCCTGCGTCCCGGCGAGGGCTTCGTCATCGCTCCGTCGGCGGGGCGCGAGACGCTCGACGCGGGCCTGCGGGACGTGCCCACGCGCCTGCCCATCCTCTGGTCTCCCTCGAAGGCCGCGCGCGTCATCTTCCTTCGCACCTGGGAGGGCCTCTCCGTGGAAGAGATTGCTCGGGGGGCTCGCTCCGCTCCGCAGCCAGCCGTGGTGGCCCCGCGAGGTGGGCGATGACCTTGCAGCTTCCGCATCCGGCCGTCCTGGCGACGCTCGCGTACCTGATGGTGTGGGCCCTCGTGCTCGTCACCCCCGTGCTGGCCTGGTCCTTCGCGGCCGGGGTGGTGGGCCCTGGCCCCAACTCCCGCTGGCGCCGTGCCGCCCTTCCCGTGGGCAAGGCCGTCCTCGTCACCCTCGCGCTGGTGCTCCTCACCCGGTTGGTCGAGGCCTTCAGTGACTCCATGCGGGGAGGGCCGCTCGGGTGGCTCAACGCGCTCACGGCGCTGCCCCAGGTCCCGGGTCCGGGAGGGGCTCCGGTAACGGTGCAGGCGACCTGGTACCCCCTGGACGCGATCGTGCTGCTGGTGCTGCTGCATGCCGCCGCCTTCTTCCTCGCGGTGGCGGTGCTCGCCTTCCGCGAGGCGAACCGCAAGTTCGGCACGCCCTTCCGCGTCCCGCTCGCGGACCCGCTGGGGGTGGTGCTGCTGGCCATGCCAGTGCTGGCCCTCTACGCGGTGGACGGGGCATGGCGGCAGGATCGCCCCGGGCGCATGCTGCTGGACGTGGCCGCCGTGCTGCCCATGCTGTGCATGGCCCTCGCGGTGTGGACGCGCGCCGAGCGCCTCGCGCCCCCGCCCGTGAAGCAGGAGGCCCCCCAGCCGCAGGTGCCCGCTCCCGTGCGCGCGGACGTGCCGGCCCTCTGGCGGAAGCTGGGCGCCATCGACGCCAACGCCCGCCCGCTGCTCGCGACGCAGGGCACGGGCAACGCGGAGCCGGCTCCGGCCTGGAGCGCCGCCGCGTGGCGGGACTCGGGTGCCACCGGGGCTCCGCCTCGGGCGCTGGAGGAGATCGCCAGCGCGTGGGGCTCGCCGCAACAGGGCTGGCTGGTGGGAGATCTGCCCGACCCGACGGAGCGCCACTTCCTCATCTCCAGCGTGCTGCTCGCGCTCCAGCGCGAGGGCCTGCCGTGCCTCGTCATCAGCGACGAGCCCGAGGCGCTGCGCGACGCGGTGCTCGAGGCCATCTCGCGCAGTGGCTCGTGGCCCTCGGGGCCGCTGCTGGCGGGCGAGGCGGCGATGCGCGAGGCCTTCGCGGGCAACCGCATGCCGGCCGCCGTCTTCCTGGACGTGGAGCAACTGTCCGCCGGAGGCATCCGCGCGCTCGCCGAGACGCGCGGGGGCTGCGGTCGCCTGTGGGCCCGCTCCGTGGGGCTGGTGGTGCTGTCGCGGGTGGATCGGGGCACGCCGCTCGTCTCCACGCACCGCATGTTCACCCTGCGGCGGTTGGAGCTGGCGCTGTCGGCCGCCGGAGCGCGGTGGAACGTGCTGGCCACGGGCGTGGGCGGGGCGGGCACGCGCGGACTGGTGGAGCAGATGTTCCCGGGCATCTCCGTCCGCGAGGTGCCCTTCACCCCGCGCGCCGCCGCCCCCGTGCGCGTCTGGCGCGTGGCGGAGGGCTTCCGCTCCCAGCCCGGCACGCCCTGGGTGCGCCGGGCGTTGGAGCCCGTGGTGGGGGCGAAGCTGCCCGCCGCCGTGGGCGACCCGAGCGGCGCCTTCGACCTCAAGGCCGTGGACTTCTGGGGCGGCGAGCTGCGCTTCGTGCGCGACGTGTCCCTCTTCGGCGTGGCCTCGGTGGGCTCGCTCGACGAGGCCTGGGTGGTGGCCGCGTACCGGGCGCTCCCGCACCGGGTGCCGCTGGCGGACGGGCAGACCCATGACGCGCTGTGGGGCCTCTCCGACAACCCGGTGACGCGCTTCCTCACCCGGGACGGCAACCTGGATGGGCTCTCCCGCAACGGCATGCTGATGCCGCCGCGCCCGCTCGTGGGCTACCACAACGGCGCGCTGGCCTCGGCCCACCTCAAGGCCGCCATGCAGGAGGGGACACAGGACGTGGAGTCCCTGGCCGCCGTCTTCGGCCGCTCGCGCGTGGAGCAGGTGCTGGGGCCGAAGTTCCGCCCCGAGCGGCACGTGGTGCGGCTCGCCCAGGGCCGCGAGCCCGTGCGCAGCCCCGTCGTCCCGCCCGCGATGGCCGAGGTCGTCAACCCGCTGCGGCGCACCGTGAGCGAGCAGGTGGTGCGCGTCCTCGACGTGCACAGTGGCCAGCTGCTCACCGAGGTGGATCGGCTGCTCGTGGAGACGCGCTACTACCCGGGCCGCGTCCTCGCCGTGGGGGACACGCGCTACGAGGTGCCGCTCCACTCGCTGGACACCAAGCGCAACGAGCTGCGCGTGAAGCCGGTGCCCAACGACAGGCCCCTCACCCGGCCGCAGCTGCGCATCCAGTTCGAGTCCGCCACCGTGGTGGAGTCTCCCCAGACGGTGCGCACGGGGCGCTGCGTGTACCAGGTGTGCACCCTGGACGCGACGGTGGTGGAGAGCGTCACCGGCTACTCCCAGGTGGGCAAGCCGGGGCGGGTGGACGTGGGCGCGGTGAGCTGCCGCTACCGCACGCGCGTGCGCGGCGTCTTCTTCCCCGCGGCCACCACGCCCAATGTCCTCTTCCACCTGGCGCGCTCGGCGGACGGGGTGCTGGTGGCGCACCTGCTCTCCAGCGACGAGGACATGGACGTGGTGCCGGTGGGGCCCGGCATGTTCCCCGAGGCCCCGGCGGGCATCGTCGTGGTGGACCGGTACCTCCAGGGCATGGGCGTGGCCGAGGCGCTGGACCTGGCGCTCGTCGACGACACCTTCAAGTGGGTGCGGGCCATCCTGGCCAACTGCAAGTGCGCCAACGGGTGCCCCGAGTGTACGCCCCAGGACGTGCTCGGGTTCGGTCCGGACAAGTCGGGTGTGCTCGGGTTGTTGGGGTAGTGGAGGCAATCGTGTCGTGGGGTCGAGCGTATGAGCGGTGACATGAACCTCCTCCAGCCCGGAACGCAGCTGGATGGTCGCTACGAGGTGGTCCGGCTGCTCGGGCAGGGCGGCATGGCCGCCGTGTACCAGGTGCGCCACCTGGGGCTGCACAGCACGCACGCCCTGAAGGTGCTCAACGCGGACCTGTCGCGCAACGACGACATCCGTGGGCGCTTCCTCGCCGAGGGCCGCATCCAGGCGCGCCTGCGCCATCCCCACATCGTCCAGGTGACGGAGATCGTCACCACCCCGGTGGCGGGGCTGGTGATGGACTACATCGAGGGCCCCACGCTCGGTGAGTTCTGCCGGGGCAGGGGACTGGAGCCCAAGCTGCTCCTGGAGGTCTTCCTGCCGGTGCTGGACGCCGTGGAGGAGGCGCACCGGCACGGCGTCGTCCACAGGGATCTCAAGCCGGACAACATCATCATCGGCAAGGACAGCCGGGGCCGGCTCCAGCCCAAGGTGACGGACTTCGGCATCGCCAAGGTGCTGGTGGGGGAGAGCGCGGAGGGCAAGGCGCGCACCCAGGCCGGGGCCCGCATGGGCACGCTGCTGTACATGAGCCCGGAGCAGATCCGCGGGGCCGCCGAGGTGGACGCGCGCACCGACATCTTCGCGCTGGGCGCCATCCTCTACGAGGTCGCCACCGGGCAGGTCGCCTTCCACGCGTCGAGCGACTACGACACGATGAAGCGCATCGTGGAGGGCACCTACGAGCCTCCCGAGCGTTTCGTGGGCGAGCTGCCGCCCGTCATCGCCGGCTGCATCCGCAAGGCGCTGGCGGTGGAGCCCTCCGAGCGCTTCCAGGACTGCGCCGCCTTCCGCGAGGCCCTGGAGCAGGCGCTCGAGGCGAACCCCGAGGTGCCCGAGCGGCCGTCCCGCTCCTACGCGAAGACGCAGGTGGGGCACGTCGCGCCCCCGTCCGAGCCCGTGCGGGAGTCCGCCTTCGCCGCGACGCACCTCTCGAACAGCGGCCGGCCCGCGATGAACACGGCGCGTCTGGAGCCCACGCCGCCCCCGCCGCCGGACCTCCTCGCGCCCCGGGCCCCGTCCCCTCCCGTGAGAGCGCCCCCGTCCGCGCCCCCGCCCGAGCAGCGGGTTGCCTCGGGTTCCACGCCTTCGCCCGCGGTCGCCCTGCTGCTGGGCCTGTTCTGCATCCCCGGGGTCGGTCAGCTGTACAACGGGCAGGTACTCAAGGGCATTGGCCTCCTCCTGCTGTGCGGCCTGCTGGTGGGCCCTATGGATACAGGGATGTGCGGCCTGTTCGTCGTGAACGTCCTGCTGGGTATGGACGCGTACCGCATCGCGTCCAAGCGCAGGGGCGGGAAACAGATAGGCTCCTGGGAGTTCTTCTAGGCGGGAGCGGAGGCGTGGAGTCGTCCCATGTTGAGCCCGGGTGACGTGGTCGAGCGCTATGAGGTGGAGCGCGAGCTGGGTGGCGGCGGGATGGCGCGCGTCTACAAGGTGCACCATGTGGCCCTCGGCAGCGTCCACGCCCTCAAGGTGCTCGACCCCGAGCTGGTGGTGAACCCGGAGATTCGCGCCCGCTTCCTCGACGAGGGCCGCATCCAGGCGCGCCTGAAGCACCCGAACATCCTGGGCATCACGGACGTGGTCGCGGCGCCCGGCGTCGCGGGCCTGGTGATGGACTACCTGGAGGGCGAGTCGCTCGACAAGTACCTCGCCCGGGTACAGCAACCTCCGGAGCCGGGCGAGGTGCGCGACATCTTCCGGCAGGTGCTGGCGGCGGTCGGGTTCGCGCACGCGCAGGGCGTCATCCACAGGGATCTCAAGCCCTCGAACATCTTCCTGGAGGAGAGCCACGGCCGGCGGGTGGTGCGCATCCTCGACTTCGGCATCGCCAAGGTGACGAACGCCGAGGGCAGGCCGACGACGCGCACGGGCGTGCGCATGGGCACCCCGCAGTACATGAGCCCGGAGCAGATCCGCGGGGCCCGGGACGTCACGGTGCGCTCGGACATCTTCTCGCTCGGAGTCACCCTCTACGAGCTGGCCACCGGGCACGTGTGCTTCCAGGGCGAGAGCGACTTCAACATCATGGAGAAGGTCGTCCGGGCCGAGTACGTGCCACCCGAGGTGGCGCACCCGGGCCTGGAGCGCCGGCTCCTGGCGAGCATCCACCGGGCGATGGACCTGGACCCGGAGCGTCGCTTCGCCTCGTGCCAGGAGTTCGCGGACGCGTTGGTGGCGCAGGCCCCGGTCGAGCAGTCCGAGCCGCCCGTACAGGAGGCTCCGCCCGCGCCTCGGGTGGTGACGCCCGCCCAGGTTCCCGTGCCTCGGGCCGCGACGCCCGCCCAGGTCCCCGAGGCGCCAGGCTCCTCCCTCTTCCATGTGGCGAAGAGCCCTCCGGTGCCCAAGCCGCAGGCGCCCTCCACCTCCGTCGCGGCGAGCCCGCAACCCGAGCCCGTGCAGGTCTCCTCCGCCCTGGTCGAGGCGATGCGGCGGGCCCCACGCAAGGAGTCCTGGAAACCCGAGCCCGTCCCCGTGAGGACGCCCGCCGCCCCTGTCACGGCGGTACGGGCGACTCCAGCCGCTCCCGTCAAACGGCCCGAGCCGGAGCCTGTCGCGCGCGTCGTGGAGGCTCCGCGGGCCCCGGCGGCTCCCCTACGGGAGCCCGAACCGGAACCCGAGCCGGAGCCCGTCGCGCCTGTCGTGGTGGCTCCCCCGGCCGCTCCCTCGCGTGAGTCGGAGCCTGAGCCAGAGCCCGTCGTGGTGGCCCGGCAGGCGCCAGCCGCCCCCGTACGGGAGCCCGAGCCGGAGCCCCTTGCGCCGCCTGCCGCGCGCGTCGTGGAGGCCCGGCAAGCCCCGGTCCTGGTGACCCAGCTCGCCGAGCCGGCGCCCCCCGCGCCCATCGAGAAGAGCGCGCCCGCCCCGGCTCGTGCGCGTGCCGTGCCGGCGAAGCCCGCTCCACCCTCGGGGCAGGCGAATGCTCAGCCCCACCTGGTGCGCAGGGCCTGGTTCTGGGCCCTGCTCTTCGCGCTCGCGGGGGCGGGGGTGATGCTCGGTCTGGGGTTCCAGGCAGTGCAGGCGGGCCACACGGCGCCTCCGAGCCAACCCGCGCCGAAGCAGCCGGAGTCTCCCGCGCCGAAGCAGAAGGAGGCGGCGGCCCCGGTGCCACGGCCAGGAGACTCGCCCGTCACCCAGCCGCCCCGCGCCGAGGCGCGAAACGCGAGCCTCGTCGTCGACGTACGGCCAGCGCGCCGCACCACGTTGGAGCTGACGGACCCCAAGGGCCGGCAGCGCACGGTCCCCAGTCCCTATACGGAGCCGAAGCCCACGCCGGGCGTGTGGCACGTGATGGCGAGGGCTCCGGGTTACGAGGCCGAGCGCTGGACCGTGGAGGTCACCCCGGGCAAGCCCGCGCGCCTGCGCGAGAAACTCACGCTGCGCGCGGGCGCGGACACGCCCTGAGCCATCCTCACCGTAGGTCGCGCTTGCGGAGTGTCTCGATGGCCTTGAGGATGGCCGCGCGGTGCTGGGCGGCCTTGAGCCACCTGGGCAGCCGGCTGGTGAGGCCCCTGTTGTGCCAGCCGTACGACGAGTGCCGGGTCCGCTCCCGAAGCGAGGCCTGGACGAACGCCTCGAGGAAGCCCAGGTGCCGGTGGTTGAAGGCCCACAGCAGGTGCTTGCCGCAGTGGATCTGGAGGCGGAGCGGGAGCCGGAAGTAGAAGTCCCGCATGGGATCGGCGTACCAGGGCATGCTCACGCACTGTCCCTCCCACGGGTTGCTGAACCCGCAGTGTGTGCACGTCACGCGGCGTGAGGCGAAGATCCCCGACTCACCCGCCTGCCTCGGGAGCACGAGCGCGGTCCGCTCGCACCTGGGGCAGACGACCCGGAACTCGTCGAGGAAGGTGCCCCACCACTGCCCCGCGGATTGGAGACGTTCCTTCTGGGTCTGTGCGTGCATGGCGGGCTCGGACGGTGGGGAATTCCATTGCTGACGCGCGTGAGGCGCGCTCCCCACGCAAGTTTCACCCAGGACTCCTCCTGGCACGCAAATCCTGCATTTTTCAGCATTGTTTCCAGAGGGACACGCGTGGCCTGGGAATTGAAGTCTCTCGCACTGCGCAAGCAGCTGCCGGTGCAGCAGACGGTCGCCCCGAGGGGCGAGTGAGGTCACACCCCATGTTTCCCCAGTCCTTCCGTACCACCCCGGGTCGCGTGAAGGCGGCCATGCTCGCCGCGGTGACGCTGCTCGTGCCCGCGGCCTCCCGGGCGGCCACGCCCGCGCCGTACTCGGTGCCGTGGCAGCTCCGCCCCACGGCGGCGCTCAACGTCGTGCGCTCCGACACAGCCCTGGCGCTGAGCCAGCCCGCGGACGGCGGCCAGAACGTCACCGTGGCCTCCATGTTGCTGGCCTCCTACAAGGTGACGCCTCAGCTCGCGCCCTTCGTCCGGCTGGGCGTGGTGCATCACAACCCGGCCACGGGTCCGAGCGGCTCCTCCTTCGTGAACCCGGCTCTGGGCGCCACCTACGCCCTGCCAGTGAATGACTCGCTGCGGCTGGCCCTCTTCCTGGGCTTCACCCTCCCGGTGGGCATGTCCGGTGGCAACGAGCCCGAGGCCTCGGTGGCCGCCGCCACGCGCTCGGGCGTGCTGGCCCGCTCCGCCATGGACAACGCCATGTTCGCGGTGAATGACTTCACCGTGTTCCCCGGCGTGGGCCTCTCCTATACCGCGCGAGGTTTCACCGCCCAGGTGGAGGCCACCGTCCTCCAGCTCACCCGCGTCCGGGGCGAGGCGGTGCAGCCGGACCGCTCGAAGACGAACTTCACCTCGGGGGTACACCTCGGGTACTTCGTGCTCCCGGTGATGTCGCTTGGCGGCGAGGTGCGCTACCAGCGTTGGCTCTCCACTCCCGCCAGCGTCACCTCGCCCGAACTGCGCGACAACCTCACCGTGGCTGTCGGCCCCCGCTTCCACCTCAAGGTGCGGGAGGGCCTCACCCTTCGCCCGGGACTGGCCTACGCCTTCGCGCTCGACGCTCCGATGTCGAAGCTGAAGTACTCCATCGTCCAGCTCGACATCCCCATTCTCTTCTGAGTCCCCGCGACGTCGCGGGACGGTGGCGTCAGCCGGTGGCCTGCTCGGTGCCGGCGCCGCGGTCGGCGGCCTGGAGCAGGGTGGGCCAGAAGTGCTCCGCCATCCGCGTGTAGCCGGTGTCCGAGGGGTGGAAGCCATCGGCCGAGAAGTAGTCGGTGCTCCCCGGCAACTCGTGGCGGCTGGGCGTGTGGAGGTCCACGCCGAGCAGCCCGTGGCGGGCCACCACGCGCGCCACCGCCTCGTTGAAGGCGTCGATGCGCTGGGCGATGAGCTCGAGCGGGACGAAGTGCGTGGCCAGCCGGGCCACGGGCGCGAGCGACATGTCCGGCAGGTTGGCCAGCACCACCGGGGCGCCCGTGGACACGAGGCCGCGCGCGATCTGGTCGAGGTTGGACTCGAAGGCGTGGGGCTCCACACCGCGCCAGATGTCGTTGATGCCCACCGCCAGGGACACCAGGTGGGGACGCGCCCGCAGGGCCTTGGGGAGCTGGCCGGAGAGCAGGGTGGCGCTGGTGGCGCCGCTCACGCTCAGGTTGAGCAGGCCCACGCCGGCTCGGGCGCGGCGCAGCCGCTGGAAGAGGTGCTCGACGTAGCCGCCGTGGCGCGCGCCCACTCCGACACCGGAGGAGTCGCCCAGGGCCACATATTTCAGGGAGAGTGCGCTCATGAGCGTCCTCCCATAGCGGCCAGGAGACGGGTTCGCAGCGGCGCATGCCCGCTCGCTCGGTGGGTGGGCGTTTACACGCTGGGCAGGTCCACTGGGATGTGCTGATTTGCCCGAGAGGACCCACGTCCCCTCACACCGGAGCCGAGATGATGACTCGCCCTTCGATTGCCTTCCTGGGTCTTGGCGCGGCGCTGCCGGAGCGGGTGCGCACCAGTGCCGACCCCATCTTCGACCCCATCCGCGAGGCGGCCCGGGCCCAGGGGGTGTCCGAGGCCACGCTCTTCTACGGCAACCGCGAGCACCGGTGCCTGGGGCCGGGCGAGTCGCTGGCCTCGCTCACCGCGCAGGCGGGGCGCGCGGCCCTGGAGGACGCGGGCGTGCGGCCCGAGCAGGTGGACCGGCTCTACGGCTACCTCGCCGTGTCCGAGTTCATCACCCCCAACGAGCTCTACCAGGTGCACCGGGAGCTGGGGCTGGGCTCGCACGCGCTGGTGGTGCCGGTGCAGGCCGACTTCGGCAACTTCATCATGGGCGCCGTGCTGGCCTGGGAGGCGATGCTCGCCGGGCACTCGGAGCGGGCGCTCGTGGCGGTGGGGGCCAGGTGGACGGGGAACCTGGATTACGCGCAGGGCCACGCCTTCGGGATTGGAGATGGGGCCGGCGCGGCCGTGCTCGGACCCGGGGAGCGGCTCGTCCTGGTGGACTACGTCGCCGATACCTTCAGCAACGAGTACGGGGCGATGACCCTGCGCCCCCGTCCCGAGGCGGGTTTCGACAAGCCGGTGTACGGGCTGGAGCCCTCCCGGGGCGTGGAGGCCTTCCTGCACACCGGCATGGAGGGGCCGCCGAAGCTCGTCGAGCGGCTGCTGCGCAAGCACGGCCTCACCGGGGACGACATCACCCTCGTGTCACACCAGGCCACGCGCAAGCTGCTCGACCACTGGAAGGAGAGAATCCGCCCCCGCGAGTACCTGCACACCCTCGAGGACTGCGGCAACGTGGTGCTCGCCTCCATCCCCGTCACCCTGGCCCGCTACCACCACGAGCTGCGCACGAAGTACCTCGTCCTGCTGGGCATCGGCATCGGCGCGCACCAGATGGCCCTGCTGGTGCGCGTGTAGGGCCGGGGCGGGCCTACGGGCCGCCAATGCCACGCTGCCGCAGGCGCTCCTGCTGGCGCTTCATCCGCTCCTGCTGCCGTTGCTGGCGCTCCTGCCGCCGGTCCTCGCGCTCCGCCTGCCGCACCAGCCTCATCAGCTTGCCCTCGTGACGGGCCATGAAGATGGCGAGCTGCGCCCGCTTCTGCGGAGGCAGGTCCTTGGCGAGCGTCTGGTACATGTCGCGGTCCAGCGCCGTGAGCTGCGTCCGCGCGTCGAACACCCGCTGGACCGACGGGTCCACCTGCGCCTGCGCCGAGGTGTCTCCCTCCGCGGCCCGCCGCAGCACCTGGGCCGAGTCGCGCACCTGCTCCAGCAGCGGTCGCCGCTTCTCGTCGAACTGGCGCATCGTCTCCGCCATCTTCAGCGCCTGGGCCTCGTTGAGCTCCAGCTCCTCCGCCAGCCCCAGCACCCGCATCATCCGCGTCTGCTTCTCCGCGCGCTCGGCGGCGTCCTTCTCCTCGGGCGGCGCGGCCAGCGCCACCAAGGGAAGCAGGGTGAGGGTCAGCACCGCCAGTCGAATGGGCTTCATCACAGCGACTCTCCAGCGTGGGGGTAGGACAGAAAATCCTCGAGCTCGGAGTCCGACGGCTCGGCGTCGTCCTCGAGCTGCTCGAGTTGCTCCTCGGCCGGGTCGAGCGCCTCGGCCAGCGGATCCGACAGGGCCCACTGCTCCAGTTCGGAGGGGGTCTCCTCCTCTGGGCCGGTGGACAGCTCCAGCTCGTCCGGCGGTGCGAGCGGGGCCACACGCCGCTGCACCATCGGTCCGAGCACCAGCAGCACCGCGGCGGCCACCGCCATGAGCGCCCCGGCGGTCCGCATCCGCGCCGCCTGCCGAAGCTGGGTGCTCAGCCAGGCATCCGCCGTCGTCCGGGGCAGCGCCGCGAGCAGGGCCTGCTCCCGGGCCGACGCAGGGGGCAGCGCCGCGAGCCCGAGCACCTCGCGTTGGGCCTCCGCTTCGGCCCGGCACGCCGCGCAGGACTCCAGGTGCGCGCGCACCCGCGCCTCGTCCTCGGGCTCCAGCGCCCCCGTGGCATGGAGGGTGAGCAGCTCCTCTTGGTCCTGGCACGCGCTCATCGGCGTCCCTCCTCGGGTGTGTTCGCCACCTGCTCCCGCAGGCGCTTCACGGCGTGATGGAAATTCACCTTCGCGTTCGTCTCGGTGATGCCGAGCGTCTCGGCGATCTCCCGGAAGCCCAGCCCTCCGTCCACCCGGAGCGTCAGCACCTCGCGCTGGCGGCGGGGCAGGGCGAGCACCGCGGCGCGCACCTGCCGCTCCCGCTCGGCGCGCTCCAGGGCCTCCTGCGCGGACTCGTCCGGGGCGGCGGCTTCCGTCACCTCCACCAGCTCCATCCGGCGCCAGCGCAGCCCCTGGCGGGCATGGTTCTTCGCCAGGTTGAGCGCGATGCGGACCAGCCAGGCCCGGAAGGGCGTGGGGCCGGTGGGGCTCCAGCGGGAGAAGACGCGGCGAGAGGCCTCCAGGGCTCGCAGGAACGCCTGCTGGGCGAGGTCCGCCGCGTCCTCGGGCCGGGTCGTGTAGCGCCGCATCAGGGCGAAGACCAGGGCCCGGTGCCGCTCCACCAGCGTGCCGAAGGCCGCCTTGTCACCCGCCAGGAAGGCGCGGCACAGCGCCTCGTCATCCGGCTCGGTGGCGGCCTCCGTCAGCGCCAGGGATGTGTCCAGGGCCTTCACGTCCCTACAAACCCCGGAGCCGGCGAAAAGTTAAAGGCGTTTTTCCACGCGGCCGCCCAGGTGGAGAGAGGGGGTCTGCGAGGTAGTTGCATCAACCCTACTTGAAAGGTTATATTGATACTCGCGCTGGCGGAAGGCTCCGCTAGGCTGCGAGTCGCGGCTCAGGGCGGCTCCAGGAATGCCCGGGAGGGCGAGGAGGGAGTGACGATGGTGGAGACGATAAGTGGCGAGATGGGCGCGGAGATCCTCAAGGCCGTGCAGGGTCTGGGTGCCCGGATGGACAAGCTGGACGCCCGGATGGACAAGCTGGACGCCCGGATGGACGAGCTGAATGTCCGGATGGACAAGCTGGAGACCCGGGTGGAGGCGCTGAGCGTCCAGATGAAGGAGGTGACCACCCAGGTCGATGTTCAGACCACCCGGGTGGCGGCTCTGGGCTCCCAGATGGATTGGGTGAGCACCCAGATGGAGCTGTTCAGCAGGCAGATAAAGGGTCTGAACACCCGGGTGGACGGCTTGAGCGTCCAGATGAAGGAGCTGACCACTCGGATGGACAAGCTGGAAGTCCGGATGGCCAAACAGGAGGGGTGGATGGATGGACTGGGGAATACGTTCTACGAGTGGGGCGGCAAGCTGCGCGGACAGCTCAAGCAGGACCTCGAGGAGGGCTTTCGTCAGGTGCAGGCCCGGGTCGACCGGACGGATGGCGCGGTGGTCCTGATGGCCTCGGTGCTGCGCCGGCCGACGGAGCTGGGCGAGGACCTGGAGAAGCGTCTGGGC
>NZ_DASVSO010000719.1:0-6388 GCF_036388035.1 Archangium sp. | reverse complement strand
AAGGACAAGGCGTCGGACTACACGGGCGATGTCGATGGCTCGAACAAGTGGGGGCTCCCGGGCGTCATCTGTCCTCTGTGCAAGGCCACCTGGGGTGGCGGTTACACATACCCCTCCGTGGACCTGACGCCGGTCGCCGCCCTGGCCGACTTCGAGGAACCCCGAGCCGAGCCGATCGAGGAGTACGAAAGGCTCTGTGAGCTGGTACGTCCCCTGTTGCCTCCACGAGCCGTGCTGGGACCAGGGACGCAGCTGGGCCCGTTCGTGGGCAGAGGCATGGGTCGCTTCGGACCGTTCGTGATGCCCGTTCCCTGGATATTGATGGTGCAACGTGAGACGCTCGAGAAGCTCCAGGCCGAGGGCGTACGGGGCCTCAAGGGCTGCCGCACCGAGCTGCGCTTCCGTCAACGCGCGTCCCCCGAGTTGCTCGATCTGGAACTCCTCCCCGTGGCCCGCCTCCACCCGGACTGCCTGCCTCCCCGTCCACCGCCCTGCCCTCGCTGTGGCCGGGATGCTGTCTCCCTGCCCAAGGTCCGCCTGCTGGATGCCGCCACGGCCCCCAGCGACCTGGACGTGTTCCAACTGGAAAACTTCTCCGGCGTGATCGCCTGCACCGAGCGCTTCGTCGACGCGTGCCAGCGTCTGGGATTGGACGGCCTCGCCTTCGAGCCCCTCCCCGTGTCCCCCCTCAAACGCGGGGAGAGTCCTCGGTTCCGGGGTGGGAGTCCTCGGGCTCGGTGATGAGCCCCTCTTCCTGGGCCAGGGTGCGCAGGTGCGTCTTGATGCGCTGGAACTGCTGGCGCAACGCCGCCGCCCGCCGCTTGAGTCCCGCGTCCGTGAGCGCCTCCTCTCCATCCCCATCCGACATCACCCGCGCCACTTCCTCCCACGACAGCCGCTGATCCACGCGCAGCAGCAGCAGCATGCGCTCCTGGGGATCCAGACTCTCGCGCAGCGCGCGGAAACGTTCCTTCACCGAGGTGCGCTGCCAGGGCCGCGTCTCGGAGCGCGGCTTCAACGCCTCGTCCGGCAACCTCGAGATGCTCATCGGCTGCTCTCGCCCCGCCGGCGCGTGCATCACCTGGTAGCAGGCGTTGCGCGCCAGCCGATAGGCCCACGTCCGGAAGGAGCTCTCCCACCGAAAGCCCGGCAGCCCTCGCAGGAGGTTCTCACTGAAGAGGCTGAAGGCATCCCGGCTCCGCTCGTAGTCGTGCAGCACCGAGGCCATCAACCGCATGATCTCCTGCCCATATCCCTCCAGGGCCCGCTCCACGGCTCCGGCCATGTCGCCCTGCCGGCACAGCTCCTGAATCTCCTGCTCCAGCTTCTCGCGCTCTTCCAACTGCATGGTGTGTCTCCCTGGTCCTGGCCTGTTCTCTTCCGCGTCCGTCCTTCACACCGGGCTCGGCGCCTGCGCGCCCGGGGCCTCCACGTGCGTCCCCGTCCCCCCGGGCGGTGAAGCCAGGGCCAGGACGATGTGCCGCTCGTACTCCCGCGCTCCCTGCACCCGTGCGATGCGCACGGCGTGCTGGAAGCTCTCGCGGGCCTCCGCCTCGTGGCCCAGCGCCCGCCGGGCCTGTCCACCGATGCGGTGCAGCTCCGCCTCGTAGAAGCGCTCCCCCACCGCCTCCACCCACTTCAACCCCTCGAGCACCGCGAGCAAGGCCTCGCGCGGCTGTCCCAGGCGCAGGTGCACCTCCGCCAGCAGCCCGAGGTTGTGGGGCATCCCCGCCCGCAGGCCCATCATCCGCCACTTACACAACCCCTCGCGCATCCGCGCCAACCCCCGCTCCGGTCGCCCCAGCTCGGAGAGGGCCCAGCCTTGCAGCAGGACGGACCACTCGAGCCACAGCCGGAACCAGTGCTCGCGCGAGACGGCGTGACACTCCTCGGCCAGCCTCAGCGTGCCCTGCGCGTCCCCGCGAAGCTGGCAGGACAGCGCGGCGTAGAGCAGCACGTAGGCCCGGGTGTTCGCATGGCCGATGCGCCCGGCCAGCTCCAGCGCCTCCCGCGCGTCCTCCCGCGCCCGCTCCGCCTGGCCCAACACCGAGTGGATGATGGAGGCGTGGATCTGCGCCATCGCGCGGGGGTCCACCCAGTGCCGCACGGCCAGCTTGTGGTGCTCCTCCAGCGAGAAGTCCGCCCAGGCCACCGCGCGCTCCACGTACTCGCGCGCCTCCTCCATCCGCCCCCAGGTGAAGAAGTCCGTGGCCATCATCCGATAGCCCAGGGCGAGCAGCTCCCGGTTGTGCTGGCGCGAGCCCAGCCCCACGAGCTGCTCGGCCAGCTCGTGGGACAGGCGGTACTCGGCGCGGCAGAAGTAGTAGGCGTAGGGCCCCCAGTAGGACAGCTCCAAGCTCGGCAGCGCCTCGCCCACCAGGCGGAAGAGCTCGCGCGCCCGGGTGTATGTCCGCTTCACCTCGGGCGAGCGGTAGCCCTGCACCTGCGAGAGCGGAATGCCCAGGGCGATGAGCAGCTGCAGCTCCTGCTGGATGCGCTGCGCGGCGTCGGGAAGGGCCCGCAACAGCTTCAGCGCCTGCTGCAGGTGGCTCACCGCCTCCAGGTTGGCCGAGCGCAGGCTGGCGCGCATGCCGGCCTGCATCCAGTGGTGGATGGCCGGCTCGTACTCACCCGCCTCGGTGTAGTGGTGGGCCAGCACCTCCGGCTGCGTCTCCACCACCTCGGGGAACTGCTCGAGCAGCGCCTGGGCGATCCGCCGGTGGTGCTGGCGCCGGGTGCCGCGCAGCAGGGACTGGTAGGCCGCGTCCTGGAAGAGGGCATGACGGAACTGGTAGCCGGGGCCGTCGTCCTCCTCCTCGCGCTGGAGCACCCCGACGGACACCAGGTCCTCCAGGTCCTCTTGCAGCTCCAAGGCGTCGCGCCGCGTCAGCGTGCTCAGCAGCGCATGGGAGAAGCCGCGCCCCACCACCGCGCACAGCTGGGCCAGCGTCTTCTGCCGCGCCGGCAGCCTGTCCAGGCGCGCCAGCAGCAGCTCGTGCAGGGTGACGGGGATGGACGCCACCATCCCGCGCTCCACCACCATGTGCGTCATCTCCTCCACGAAGAGGGGGATGCCGTCCGTCTTGGCCACGAGCTGGCGCACCGTCTCCTCCGACAGCGCGCTGCCCCCGGCCGCCTCCTGCACCAGCGTCGCGGTGAGCGGCGCCGGCAGCCGCTCCAGCCCCAGCCGGTGGAGCCGGGCCGAGTCCGGCCAGGTGTGCTGGAAGCCCGGGCGCGCGCTCAACACCAGCAGCACGCGCGCGCCCTCCACGCGGCGCAGCACGGCGTCGAGCAGCTCCAGCGTGGACGGATCCGCCCAGTGCAGATCCTCCACCACGCCGAACACCGGGCGCTGCTCGGCCATGCGCAGCAGCAGGCCCGCCAGCGCCTCGATGGTGCGCTCCTTCTGTCGATCCGGCGAGAGCTGGAGGAAGGGCAGGTTCTCCTTCACCGGCAGCGACAGGAAGGCGGCGATGAGGTCCAGGTGCTCGCCTTCCAGACCGAGCGCCCCGAGCTGCACCTCCAGCTTGCGCAGGTTGTCCCGCGGCGAGCCCTCCGGCTCCAACCGGAAGAGGTGCTGGAGCATGCTGATGAGGGGGTGGAAGGCGCTGTTGGCGAACTGGCTCCAGCACTGGCAGCGCGGGCGGTAGCTGGAGGAGGGCGACACCCGCAGGCGCATCTCCTGGATGAGGCGGGACTTGCCCATGCCGGCCTCGCCCGTGAGCAGCACGAAGGAGCCCCGGCCCTCGCGCGCCGCCTCCCAGGCGGAGGACATCCGCCGCAGCTCCTCCTCGCGCCCCACCAGCCGGGAGAGCGCGCCGGTGACGAGCGCCCGATCGAAGCGGAACACCGTCTTGCGCGCGCGCGCCACCCGCCAGGCCTCCACGTGCCGCGCCCCGGACAGGCCCTCGAAGGTGAGCGGGCCGAGCGACTCGGACTCGAAGGCGCGCTGCACCAACCGGTACGTGGTGTCGCTGAGCACCACCGTGCCCGGCTCGGCCCGCCGCGCCAGCCAGGAGGCGATGCGCGGGGCCTCGCCCTGGATGGTGGGCGTGCGCCCGCGGAGCTCCGGGAGGATGTCGTCGAACACCACCAGCTCGGTGTGGATGCCCACCTGCACCGCCAGCGAGCGCAGGGACGGCAGGCCGAGGCGCTGGCTGAGCTCGCCCGGCAGGGAGCCCACCAGCTTCATCCCGGCGCCCACTGCGTGCTCCGAGTCCTCCTCGCGCGCCACCGGGTAGCCGAAGCAGGCGAGCACCTCGTCTCCCACGCAGGTGGTGATGGAGCCGTCGTGCCGCTGGATGATCTCCGAGCTGCTCTTCTGGAAGGCGGCCTCCAGCTCGCTGAAGTCCTCCGGATCCAACTCCTGGGCGAGCCCCACGAGGCCCACCAGCTTGCAGGACACCAGTGTGACCGGCCGCCGCTGGGGTGCCACCGCGCGCGGCTCCTCGCGCCAGGGCCCCAGCCCCTCCTCCAGCCGGCGCAGCCTGTCCCGCAGCTCCACCGCCGAGGGCAGTCGCCGCCGCGCCTCCTTCACCAGCGCCTCGGAGATGAGCGCCTCCACCTCCTGGGGCACCTCCGGGCGGCGCGTGCGCACCCGCGGCACCGGCTCGTTGCCCACCACGCGGGCGCGCAGCTCCTCCAGGGTGTCGCTCGGGTAGAGCAGCTCCCCGGTGAGCATCTCGTACAGCATGACGCCAGCGGACCAGAGGTCCGTGCGCTCGTCCTGTGTCTCGCTCCTCCACTGCTCTGGGGACATGTACGGCGGCGTGCCGGCATCCGGCAGGCGGGGCACGGGCGAGCCGCTCGAGGCCATCAGCCAGGCCAGCCCGAAGTCGAGCAGCTTCACCGTGCCCTTGTGGGTGATGAAGACGTTGCTGGGCTTGAGGTCGCGGTGGACGATGTGGCGGCCATGCGCGTGCGCCAGGCCCGTGGCCACGCCCACCATCAGCTCCAGCGCGCACCGGACGCCCAGCCGCTGCTCGCGCTGCAGCCGCGCGGCGAGCGACTCGCCCTCCAGGCACTCCATGACGAAGAAGGGAATGCGCGGCTCCCAAGGCTCCCCCGTCCACTCCGACACGTCGAAGACACGGACGATGTTCTCGTGGTCGAGCTGCGCGATGGCGCGCGCCTCCTGGCGCAGCAGCTCCATCGGCCAGTGCGCCCCCATCCCCTCCTGCGGGAGGAGGAACTTGAGGGCCACCACGCGCTGCAGCTCCTCGTCGCGCGCGCGGAACACCTGCCCCATGGAGCCCCCGCCCAGCTCCCGGATGATCTCGAACCTGCGGCCATCCGAGCCCCCGAGCCGCTCCCCGGGGACCGGCTTGCGGAACAGCGGGGGCGCCTGGGCCACCTCCTGGAGGAAGGAATCCCCGAAGTCGCCATCGTCACGCAGGGACACGTCCACCTCGCGTGGACGCGTCTCTCCAGCGTGCTGACCAGTCTCCTCGTGCATTCCCTGTTCCGCGGTCGAGGGCCTCTCGTGATGTGGGCCCTGGCTGATTGAAGTTATGGGTCTCATGGCCACCGGGCAACGCAAGGGGTCGGGAGGGCAGGTGCAGTGTCCTGGGTCGGCGCCCCGCGCTCCCGAAAGACAGAGCTTCCTGACGCCAGGAGACAGAGTCCCTGGACTCCTGGCGGGAAGCAGCAGCCGCACCCGGGGGAATTCACCGGGCGGGACTCGAGGCCGGGTCCGGCTCGGTCCGGGGCGCGGCGAAGAACTGGCTGACGAGCTCGCGCACGCGCGCGGCGTTGTCGAGCAGCTCGACCTTCACGTCCGCGGAGCCCTCGAAGACGCGCGCCTCCGGCAACGCGTGGTCGAGCAGGTAGTCGCGGAGGACCGCGTCCGAGGACCAGCTCCGCAGCGGCGGGGCGCAGTGGCAGTAGATGTTCGCCTTCAGCGCGTCCCCGGCCACGTGGATGAGGTCCTCCAGGAACTCCCCCACGGTGTGGTCGAAGTGGGCCTCGAAGGCCAGCATCGGGCCGCCCTCGGAGCGCCCGTCCTGGGAGGCAGGGGCCGGCACGATGACCCAGCGCAGGGAGTGCGTGCTCTTCAGCGCGTCGAACTGGATGTGCGCGTTGCGCTGGAGGTCCTGCCCGAGCTCCTCCAGCACCAACGAGAGATCCTCGAGGCGCTCGGGCCGGATGGGCACGAGCACGCTCAGCACGTGGCGCTGCTCGGAGACGCGGGCCCGCTTCCGGGCCTGCTCGGGTGAGACCGCCTGCTGCCTGCGATTGTGGAATGCCGTGGTACGGGTGTCATCCATGCGTGTCGCTCCCCAAACAGGTGGAGCCATGAAGCGGGCTTCGTGACGGCATGAGGCGGGAGCAGCCTTCCCTCCCGTTCCACGAGCGGCCGAGCGGGGGCAGGCTTCAGGCGCCCGGGAGC
>NZ_DASVSO010000718.1:0-2755 GCF_036388035.1 Archangium sp. | reverse complement strand
GCTGAAGCGCGGGGACTACTTGATCTCCGCGGCGGTCTTGGTGGCCTTCTTGGTCTTCTTCACGGGGGCGCTCCTCTCCGGCTTGGCCTCGGCCTTCACGGGAGCGGGAGCGGGAGCGACCTCGGGCTTGGCCTCGGCCTTCACGGGAGCGGGAGCGACCTCCGGCTTGGCCTCGGCCTTCACGGGGGCGGGAGCGGCCTCCGGCTTGGCCTCGGCCTTCACGGCGGCCGGAGCGGCCTCGGGCTTGGCCTCGGCCTTCACGGGCTCGGAGGCAAACGCCGTCATGGAGGCGGTCACGACGAGGGCGGCGAACAGGTTCTTCATGGTGGATGCTCCGAGTGGCAACGAAACGTCGCGGCATTGCGGCGTTACGTTTCGGACACTGAGCACCCGCCGTGCCATGGCCCGTCCCCAGGGAAGCCCCCGCCGGGTTGCGGAGATTTTCCCCAAGGTGCCTGCCCGGCCTGGGGGCACGCTCCCCAGGAAAGTGCCGGAGGTCTTTGACGACACCCCCCGTCTTGGGGATGCTGGCCCTGTCAGCCGGTGACGGTAGAGCCCGGTCTAGCCTGGAGGCGCATCCCGTGCGTCCGGAGGACGGGAGCGAAGGTCATGCGGTACCTCTTCATCGCGGTGGTGGTAGGTGGGGTGGGTGTGGGATGCGCAACCCCGCGGGTCTCCTCCCAGCCTCAGGCGTCGGCGGAGGTGGAGCGGTGGCAGCGGCAGTCCCAGGTGGAGCACGAGCGCGCGGAAGCACTCGCGGTGCGGCTCGCCCAGGCGGAGAGTGCGCTGGAGACGGCGGCCCAGGAGCGCGCCGAGTCCGCGCAGCTCGCGCGTCTATTAGAGGAGGAGCTGGCGCGCGCGGCGGTGGAGCGGCACTCCCTGGTCGAGCACAACGCGCAGCTCGTGACGCGGCAGCGCGAGCAGGCGGAGCTGCGGGAGGAGCTGGAGGACGTGTGGTACCAGTCGGCGCTCTCCCGGGCGCGCCGGCGCAGCCAGCCTCCGTCCGCCGCCACCCCGGAGCCGGCCGGCCCGTCCGAGGGAGGCTCGCGCTGAGCCCCTGGAGCCGTCCGTGAGCGCGCGGGTGCCCATTCGCGGCTACCGCGCCGGTTTCCTCTTCGCGGTGATGCTGCTGTCGGCGGTGGCCGCCTTCACCCTGTGGACGGAGGTGCGCACCGGCCGCCAGGTGGCCCAGCGCGTCCAGGAGGCGCTGGAGCGGGCCGGGCTGATCGGCCGCATCCGCGTGGACGCCCTCTCGCTGGAGTCCGCCATCGAGGCCCACATCCGCGCCACCGACGACGGCCAGCGACAGGCCGCCAACGAGGTGATGGAGGACATCCTCGCGGACATCCGCGAGGCCACCGGGGACTACACGCGCAACCTGCCGAGCGACGACACGCTCGTGGTGTGGCAGCGCTTCAACGTGGCCTGCACCCGGCTGGCCCAGCAGGTGCGCACCACGGCCGTCTTCTCCCACCGCAAGGAGTCCGAGCAGGCACGGCACCACCTGGTGGAGCAGGTGCGCCCGCTGGCCGAGGAGATTGACGGGCTGGCGGGGCAGCTCGCCCAGGAGAACGCGGACGAGGCGCGGCTGCTGTTGGAGCACCTGGCCTCGCTGCGCGTGCGCAACCTCGCCTACGGCGGCGTGGTGACGCTGCTGGCCGTGCTGGTGTCGCTGGCGGTGGGCTGGCGCATCACCTCGGTGCTCCAGCGGCAGGAGCGCACCATCCAGGCGCAGCTGGAGGAGCTGGCTCGGCGCAACCAGGAGCTGGACGCCTTCACGCGGCGCGTGGCGCATGACCTGATGGGGCCGCTGTCGCCGCTCAAGGGCTACCTCACGCTGCTGCGCCGCTCGGGGGCGGTGAAGGACGCGCAGGCGCTGGAGCTCGTCTCGCTCTCCGAGTCCAGTGCGGTGCGCATGGGCGAGCTCATCGAGGCGCTGCTGCGCTTCTGCCGGGCGGGCACTCGGGGCGAGCCGGTGGTGGGCGAGCTGGACACCGCCGTGAGCACGCTGCTGCTGGAGGTGAGCCAGACGGCCGCCGCGCAGGGCGTGGCGCTGGAGCGCGAGCTGGCGTCCGGTGTGAAGGTGTCCTGCCCCTCGCAGCTCTTGCAGCTCATCGCGCAGAACCTGCTGTCCAACGCGGTGAAGTACACCGCGGGCCGGCCGGACGCGCGCGTCTGCGTGAAGGTGGCGCGCGAGGGCGGTGAGGCCGTGCTGGAGGTGGCCGACAACGGCATCGGCATGAGCGCGGAGACGCAGGCGAAGCTCTACCAGCCGTTCTTCCGCGCCCCGGAGGCCCGTGGACGCCCCGGACACGGGCTCGGCCTGGCCACCACGAAGCGCCTGGTGGATGCGTATGGCGGCTCGCTGCGGGTGTGCTCGGAGCCGGACTCGGGCACCCGGATCACCGTTCGCTTTCCCCTCGCGGCCGAGGCCGCGCCCCCTCTCGTCCGCGGAGTCGGTACATGAAGGCTGCCCGCATCCTCGTCGTCGATGATGACCCTCACGCGCGGGACTTGCTCGAGCGCCTGCTCGGCATGCTGGGGAAGGTGAACCAGGCCGCGGATCCGAAGGAGGCCGCCGCGCGGCTCGCCGAGGATGGGCCGTTCGATCTCGTGCTCACCGACATGGCCATGCCCAACCCGGGCGATGGGCTCATCGTGCTGAACGAGGTGCGCGCGCAACTGCCGGACACGCCCGTCATCGTGGTAACGGCCTTCGGCAACATCGAGGGCGCGCTGGACAGCATCCAGCAGG
>NZ_DASVSO010000717.1:0-4999 GCF_036388035.1 Archangium sp. | reverse complement strand
ACGCGGTCCAGGAGGAGCCCGTCGCCCGTGCTCCACGAGGTCACCCGTCCGTCCCGCATGCGGCTGACCCCACCGCCCACGGTGCCGAACCAGAGGCTGCCGTCGCGCGCCTCGTGGATGGCCAGGACCATCTCGTGCGCCAGGCCCTCCGGCGGGCCCAGGGTGGAGAAAGGCGCGTCCTGGAGCCGGTGCAGCCCCCGGGCCTCCGTGCCGATCCACAGGTTGCCCTCGGCATCCTCGAGCAGATCGCTCACCAGACTGTGCGCCAGCGGGTGCTCCTCCAGCGCCGAGACCCGGCCCCCCACGATGCGCCGCACCCCCTGGCCCAGACTCCCCACCCAGAGAGCGCCCGCCCGGTCCACGAGCATCGCCGAGATGGGGGCACCCGGCATGCTCGCCTCGGGCACCCGCCGCATGACCCCCTCCTGGAGCCGGTACACCGTCCCCTCATCCGAGCCCGCCCAGAGCGTGCCCGCCCCATCGACCACCAGCTCGTCCACCAGCCCGTGGGAGCCGCCCTCGAAGGGCAGGGGCGCCGTCCAGGCCGTGCCATCCCATCGCTGGATGCCCCCGGTGCTGGCCACCCAGAGGCCTCCCGCCGCGTCCTCGGCGAGCCCCACGGGTTCATCGCTGGCGAGCCCGTCGGCCTTGCGCCAGGTCTGGAACCGGCCCGCGGCGAAGCGTGTCAGGCCATGCTCGGCCGTGACGATCCACACGCTCCCATCGCGGGTGGCCAGCAGGTGCTGGGGATGGGCGAGGCTGGTGCCCTCGGGCGGGACGACGGCATGGAAGACACCCTCCCGCATGCGGACGAGCCCCTGCTCCAGGCCGATCCACAGCGTCCCATCCCGGCTCACCGCGAGGTCATGAATGTTCCGGCCCTGGAGGGCGGGCGTGTTCGTCTTGTTGAACACGGTGAAGCGGACCCCGTCGAAGCGCACCAGCCCTTCCCAGGTAGCGCCCCAGAGGTAGCCATCCGGGGTCTGCGCCAGGAACAGCACACTGTTCTGCGGGAGCCCGTCCGCCGTCTGCCAGACGCGGTGGGGGAACTGGCGCGGCGCCTTGTCGGGCTCCAGGGCCGAGGCGCTCCCCCCGCTGGCGAGCAGTCCCACCAGCAGCACGGCGGCGAGCAGGTGCGCGCGGTGCCGGAGGGAGACGGGCCCGCGGGGGGCCTGCTGCGAGGAGCCTGGCGTGGGGTGCATGCGAGGAGTCAGCGTGCGGACACGGTAGCGGGGAGGCCCTCCGGGGAAAAGCAGGGAGCGTGTGAAGCGACCGTGACGAAGAGCACCCGCCCACTCGTCCCCCGGGCGAGCGCGCTGTTCTCCGATAACCGAGGCGATCCATCAGTCGCGCTCGGTGACGGGACGACCACTGCCACTGCCTTCCTCCCCAAAAACAAAAGAGGCCCCGCCTGAGCGGGAGCCTCTTCGGTCAGCCCCCTGAAAGGGGGCGGGAGATGCGGCGCATTACTGGGCTAACAGCGTGGTGCTATAGGCGGAGTAGCCGCGCAGCTGCACGTACCAGGGGCCCGCCACCGCATTGTTGAAGGTGCAGGTCTCATTGTTCCCGGCGCGCAACGGACGGCAGTGGTAGACGTGCTGCTCCGGGAGGTCGCCGTAACGGACGTACAGATCCGCATCGCCCGTGCCACCGGAGATGCTGATGGTCAGCGTGGGTTTGGTCGCCGAGAGGTTGACCATGTAAGTCGTGATACTCCCCGCGCCGCCGGAGACGCTCTTCGCGGCTCCCAGGGAGAGCAGGGTGCTCGGGTGCCGCTTGTACAGGAGCCGGTTGGGCGAGCCAGGGCCGGGGTTGGTGACAAGGCCCTGGAGAGTCGCGGAGAGCAGTTGCTGCTTGATGTTCTCGGCCGGGACGCCCCGGGACAGCAGGATCGCCGCCACGCCGGTGACATGCGGCGCGGCAAACGAGGTGCCGTTGGCAATACCGACAGCCCCATCCTTGGTCGACGATTTGATGTCCACGCCCGGAGCGAAGATGTCGACGCAGCTGCCGAAGTTGGAATAGATCGGGGCGGTGTTCGGGGGACTGGTCACAGGGCTGTTGGGGTTCATCCGGACGTCATTCTTGTCCGTCGCGGCCACCACGATGAACTTGGGGTTGCTGCCGTTGGTGTTGATGCTGTTGGGCGAGATGGTGCAGGCATCGGCACCCTCGGTGGTGCCGCCCGGCTGCTGCACCAGCGCATTGCCCGCCGCCGACACGACGACGATTCCCGCCCTGTTCGCCAAGTTGCTGGTGGCCGTGTTGAGCGAGAAGGCGCTGCTCAACGAGTTGACGCTGAGGTTGACGACAGACGGCGTCTGGGCATTGGCCACCAGCCAGTTCAGGCCCGCGTTGATGCTGTCGGTGGTCATGTTGCCGGAATTGTTCATCACCTTCACGGAGTGAATCTTGACCTGCTTGGCGACGCCATACGTCTTGCCACCGACGATGCCGGCGACGAAGGTGCCATGGCCGAGACCGCCCATTCCGTCCGCGTTGCCATCACCAAAGGCGGTATAGACCGTGTCGACGCGAGAGTTCCAACCGTCGTCGCCGAGGAACTCGCTGTGGCCCTCCATGATGCCCGTGTCGACGACGTACACGTGGACGTCGGTCGCATTCTCGTAGGCGTAGGAGTTGTTGAGGGACCGGGTCCCCTGATCGATGCGATCCAGGTTCCACGGCGGGTTCGTCTGGATACCACCCGATACCTCGGCGAGGGCATTCTCCTCCACGGCCTCGACCCAGGGATGCTGCGCGAGCGCCTCGGCCTGGGCCTCGGTGGTGCGGATGTGGAAGCCACGGAAGGCGTGCTCATACGTGCGGAGGATCTCCATCCCATGCAGCCGGGCCAACTCCTCCCCCCGCTTCGCCACTTCCGGCAGCGCGGGGTGGGGCTTCTCCTTCAGGACGACGATGTACTCGCCCGCCACGCGATGCTCCGCCTTCACCCGGAGGACCTTGCCCGGGACCACCGGCGCGGAGGCTCCCACGTCCTCGGGTTGCGCTGCCATCGTGCTGCCTGCCGCCAGGGTCAGGCCAATCGTCATCAACCATCCCTTCATATTTCGCATCTTGCTCTCCTCTTTCTCCAATCCAATGGGTTGAAAGCGGTTGGACGACAGCAACCGCAATACACAGTCCTTCAGCTTCTTCAGGGCGCCTGGGTCCGCTGCGCCTGGAGACTCAGCTCCTTCTCCTTGGCCTTCGCCAGCCGGCGCTGGTTGCGCGCGGCGATGTACGCCATCAGCTTCTCGAGCCGCGTTCCCCGGGCGGCCTCCACCAGGGCCTGCGTGTGCCCGGACTCCTGGTCAGAGGAACTCGAGGAGCAGCAGGGCGGCGAGCAGGTGCGCGCGGTGCCGGAGGGAGACGGGCCCACGGGGCCTCCTGCGAGGAGCCTGACGTGGGGTGCATTGCGAGGAGTCAACGTGCGGACACGGTAGCGGGGGAGGCCCTCCAGGGAAAAGCAGGGAGCGTGTGAAGCGACCGTGACGAAGGGCACCCGCCAGCTCGTCCCCATGCCAGGGAGCCGGGCCTACGAGAAGCGCGGTGATGAAGCGGCTGGGCCGCTCGCGGGGGTCATTGAGGTGCCGCTGGACTCCGCCGCAGTAGGGGGCCGCGGCCCTTGGACGGTGGCGGTAGACTCCGCCCATGGCTATCGAGACGAGCTCTTCGACGGTGCGTGAGGACACCAGGGCATCCTTGCGAACCCTGACCCTCGGGGTGGCGGTAGGCCTCGTGCTGGCCGCGTGCCATTCCTCCACCGCCACGCCCAAGGAGGCCGCCACCGTGTCTCGGGGCGAGGACCTCGCGGGCCGCGTCTTCGCGGTGGAGCAGGAGCCTGGAGAGAATCCCGCCACCCCGGGCAGCGCCCGCTATGACCCCGTGCTCAAGGCGCCCCTGTGCGACACCGTGGCCGACCGCTGCGACAGCCTGGGCCTGTTGATGGGACGAGGAGACGTGGGCCCCGAGCCGAATGCCTCCAACACCCTGGACGGGTGCGAGGATGGGAGCGCCGGCACCTTCCATGTCACCGAGTCGCTCGACCGCATCCGCGTGGTGCGCCCGGACGGCACGAACCTCCTCGAGGGCAAGCGCGTCCGCATCGAGGTGGACGTCTGGGTCTACTACACGTACTGGGACTCGCTGGACCTGTTCTACACGGCGGACGCGACCCGGCCCGCGTGGACGTACCTCACCACCCTCAGGCCCTCCAAGACGGGGGCGCAGACGCTCACGGCGGAGTACGTGCTGCCCTCGGGCCGCCTCCAAGCGGTGCGTGGCAACTTCCGCTCCACCGGCTCCAGCTCGAGCTGCGGCTACGGCTATTACGACGACCGCGATGACCTGGTCCTCGCCGTGGGCCAGGAGACGGACACCCAGCCACCGACGGTACACCTCACCTCGCCACGGGATGGAGCGACGGTGAGCGGGACCGTGTCCGTGGCCCTGGCCGCGGACGATGACTTCGGGGTGACGGCCGTGGAGCTCTACGCGGGGACGACACTGCTGGGGACGGACACCACGGCGCCCTTCAGCGTGAACTGGAACACCCTGGCCGTGGCGGAGGGGGCCCACTCGCTCACGGCGAAGGCCTACGACGCCGCGGGCCACCAGACGACCTCCCCGGCTGTCTCCGTGTGGGTCGACTACACGCCGCCCACGGCGGACCTCACCGCGCCCGCACAGGGAACGGTGGTCCGGGGCACGGTGCAGGTGAGCGCGACGGCCACCGACAACCAGTCCGTCACCCGGGTGGAGTTCTATGACGGTTCGAGCCTGCTGGGCACCGACACCACCGCGCCCTACGGCGTGAGCTGGGACACCCGCACCACGGGGCCCGATGGGAACCGGTGGCTGACCCTCCGGGCCTATGACGCCGGGGGCAATGTCACGTCCGCCGGCCGCTCCATCCTCGTGGACAACACCGCGCCCACCGTGGCCCTCTCCTCTCCTCGCGACGGTGACAAGGTGAGCGGCCTGTTCACCACCCTCA
>NZ_DASVSO010000716.1:0-5568 GCF_036388035.1 Archangium sp. | reverse complement strand
GGACATGACGGCCAGGAGTGTTGGTTGACCACCATCGCCGGGGAGCTGGAGGTGGCCGACTACCGCCTCATCGCCGGAGGCCAGGAGCCCGGCTACGCGCTCGTCGAGCGCGTGGGCCCCCGCCGCACGCTGCTCCCCGGGGCCATGGACCATCGCAACCCCGAGGCGGCCCTGCACTCGGTGCGCACGGGCTCGCGCAGCGGCTACGCCATCTCCCTCCACGTCTATTCCCGGCCCATCGACAACTGCCTGGTCTACGACCCACGTCGTTCGAGTTGCGACATGCGCAAGCTTCATTACGACCGGGTGATGCGCCTCGTCGATCCCCAGCAGTCCGCCGCCGCCCCTCGCCCCCCGGAGAAGCCCGCCTCCCGGCCCGGACTCCTCTCCCGGGTGTGGCGCTCGCTCTTCCGCCGCGTGCAGGAGGTGAAGGAGCTGCTGGTGCCCGCGAAGGTGGGCGCGGACTCGGCCAAGATCGCCATCTCGGCGGTGGAGCACCGCTACGCCAACAAGGTGGTGGCGCTGAGCAACGTCAACCTCAACATCCGCTCCGGCGAGTTCGTCTGCCTGTTGGGGCCCTCGGGCTGCGGCAAGTCCACCCTGCTGTACGCGCTGGCGGGCCACATCGCCCCCACCGGGGGCACGGTGCGCATCGACGGCAAGCCCATCCGCGGCCCGGGGCCGGATCGGCTGCTCATGTTCCAGGAGGCGGCGCTCTTCCCGTGGCTCTCCGTGCGGCAGAACATCGAGTTCGTGCTCTCGGCCCGAGGCCTCTCCAAGGCCGAGCGCCGCGAGCGCGCGAGCCGCTACATCCAATACGTGCAGCTCTCGGGCTTCGAGAACACGCTGCCGCACGAGCTGTCGGGCGGAATGAAGATGCGCGCCGCGCTCGCCCGGGCGCTGGCGGTGGACTCGCCGGTGCTGCTGATGGACGAGCCCTTCGGCTCGCTGGACGCGCAGACGCGCCTGCACATGCACGAGCTGCTGCAGCGCGTGTGGCTGGAGACGCACAAGACGATTGTCTTCGTCACCCATGACGTCACGGAGGCGCTGGTGCTGGCCAACCGGGTGGTGGTGATGGCGCCCCGGCCCGGCCGCATCCTGAAGGACCTCGAGGTGCGGCTGTCCATGCCGCGAGGCCCCGACGACGTGGAGCTGGTGGGACTGGCGCGGCAGATCCGCGTGATGCTCCGCGAGAGCGAGTCCATGGGCGGGCCCGGGTCCGGTACCCGGGAAGCGGGAGGGGCGCACCATGAAGGCCTGGCACCTGAGTCAGAAGCTGCTGTTCCTCGCGGGGCTCCTGGCCGTGTGGGCCCTGGTGGCCCGCTTCGGCCCCTGGCCCCATCACCTCTTCCCGGGCCCGAAGGCGGTCGCTGAGAGCTTCTTCTCCATGGCGCGGGATGGCCGGCTGTGGGACGCCATCACGCGCTCCATGGGGCGGCTCGCGCAGGGCTACGGCCTCTCGGTGCTCATCGGCGTGCCGCTCGGCCTCGCCCTGGCGCGCCTGCGCTTCGTGCGGCGGTTGCTGCGCCCGCTGGTGGTGGGCCTGCAGGCGCTCCCCTCCATCTGCTGGCTGCCCCTGGCCCTGCTCTGGTTCGGCCTCACCGAGACGTCCATCATCTTCGTGGTGGTGATGGGCTCGGTGCTGGCCATCGCCATCGCGGTGGAGGACGGCGTCATGGGGGTGGACCCGCTGATGCTGCGCGTGGCCTCCACCTATGGCATCCGCGGCGCGCGCTTCTACGGCGGCGTGCTGCTGCCCGCGGCGCTGCCCGGCATCGTCACCGGGCTCAAGCTGGGGTGGAGCTTCGCCTGGAGGGCCCTCATGGCCGGCGAGCTGCTCTACGTGTCCGGCGGCCTGGGCCAGCTGCTCACCATGGGCCGCGAGCTGATGGAGACGGCCCAGGTCCTCGCTGTCATGGTGTGCATCATCCTGGTGGGGACCTTCATCGACCGGGTGATCTTCCAGACGGTGGAGCTGCGCGTGCGCCGCCGCTGGGGACTGGCGACGGGCTGACAGTCGCCCTGCACTCCGGTCCATGTGCGGCGAGCCCCGACCCGCCCCACCCTGGGCGGCATATGCGTATCGGGTTCCTCGTCGCGAGTCTCGCCGCCCTCTGTCTGGCGGTGACCGGGTGCAAGAAGGAGCAGGCGGCGAAGCAGGCTGGCGGAGGAGCCGAGCAGCAGAAGCCACTCCGGATGGGCTTCTTCCCCAACATCACCCACGCCCAGGCCCTGGTGGGCAACGCCTCGGGCGCCTTCCAGCAGGCCCTGCCCGGCATCGAGACGAAGATGTTCAACGCGGGCCCGGCCGCCATGGAGGCGCTCACCTCCGGCTCGCTCGATGCCTCGTACGTGGGCACGGGGCCGGCCATCAACACCTTCCTCAAGGCCGGGCGGGAGCTGCGCATCATCGCCGCGGCGGTGGACGGCGGCGCGGTGCTGGTGACGAAGACGGCACGCAGCCCGGCGGAGCTCAAGGGCAAGACGCTGGCCAGCCCGCAGCTGGGCAACACCCAGGACATCACCCTGCGCCACTGGCTGGGCCAGCAGGGGTTGAAGGTGGGCCAGGACGTCACCGTCACCCCGCTGTCCAACCCGGACATCCTCGGCCTCTTCCTCAACGGCAAGATTGAAGGCGCCTGGGTGCCCGAGCCGTGGGGCGCGCGCATGGTGGCCGAGGGCGGGGGCCACATCCTCGTGGACGAGCGCGACCTGTGGCCGCAGCGGCGCTTCCACACCACGGTGCTCGTCACCACCCAGAAGGCCCTGACGGAGCGGCGCGAGCAGCTCAAGAAGCTGGTGCGCGTCCACGTGGAGCTCACCCGGCAGTGGCAGCAGCAGCCCGACGCCTTTGTCAGCCGCGTCAACGACGCCTTCTCCAAGGTGACCGGGCACCCCATCTCCGAGCCCGTGCTGAAGGACTCCTTCACCCGCCTGGAGCCCGCGTTGGAGCCGGTGCCCGCTCAGCTCCAGACGGCCGCCGAGCACGCGCAACAGCTCGGCTTCATCGCCAGCTCCGACTTGAAGGGCCTCGTGGATGACTCCCTCCTGCGCGAGGTCATGGCCACTCCGAGCGCGGCGCCAGACGCGGGGCCGTGAGCGCTACGCCGCCTCGGCGGACTCGGACTCGAGCAGGATGACCTGCCCCCGGTCCCCATCCACGCGGATGCGCTGGCCGGTGCGGATCCGCTGGGTGGCCCCCGTCACGCCCACCACGGCCGGCAGCCCGTACTCACGGGCCACCACCGAGCCGTGCGTCATCAGCCCGCCGACCTCCATCACCAGCGCACCGGCGTGGATGAACAGCGGCGTCCAGCCCGGGTCGGTGAACGGGGCCACGAGGATCTCCCCCGGCCGCAGCACCTCGCGCGCCGGGTCGAGCACCACGCGCGCCGTGCCCTCGAAGATGCCCACCGAGGCCCCCATCCCCTTGAGGACCCCGGGCAGCTCGGCCGCCGAGGCCGCGGAGAGGGCCGGAACCTCGCCCTCGCTGGTGAGCAGCGGCGGCGGAGAGAGCCGGGCGTAGCGCTTCCACGTCTCGTGCCGGGCCGCCACCTTCTCGCGCACGCCCTCCGCCTGGCCCTCCAGCGTGGCGATGAGCTCGTCCAGGTCGAGCATCCACACGTCCGTGGCGTCCGCGAGCAGCCCGCGCTCCACCGCCAGCCGCCCGGCTTCGAGGATGACCCGGCGCCCGTGCTGGAAGAGCTGGATGAGCAGGAACTTGGGGTGCTCGCGCAACGACATATAGGCACGGAGCCGGGCCACCAGCCCCCGCGCCATCCGCCGCCGCACCGCGCCCAGGGGACCCTGGCCCACGGCCTCCAGGATGCGCTGCGTGGCCTGCTCGGCCTCGCGGGTCGCCGCGGCGTGGCGGCGGCGGTGCTCGCCGGATACCTCCGAGTGCAGCATGCCGGAGAGGATGCGCAACAGACTCGACGGCTCCTCCCCCCAGCGCGGCAGGGCGATGTCGAGCTCCCCCGGGCAGCGGTGCCCGTAGCGGGCGATGAAGCCGTCCCACGCCGCGAGGAAGCGCTCGGCGCCAGCGACACCTCGCAGGGCGTCGAGGGTGGCGATCGAACCGTCCCGCCGCAGGAGGCTCGCCACCTCGGGGGACTCGCGCGCCACGTCGGCCACGTCCCCCAGGGCGAGGTCCATGTCCGTCGTCACGTTGCCTTCGAGCCCCCGCAGCAGCGCCTGCATGGTGCGCTCGTCGACACGCCCCCCCGCCATCCTGCCCACCAGCTTCCACGAGAGCAGGCCGGCCATGAGCGCGGGCGCCGCGTGGGTGAGCATCAGCTCGGAGAAGACCGTGGACAGCTCCTGGCGGAAGAGCCGGAGCCGGGGCGCTCCGGGCGCGGCCTCCTGGAAGTCCCGGGCCCACTTCTGGCGCCAGGCGTCCATCGCCGCCTCGAATTGCTTCCGGGCCTCCTCGGGCCTCGGGTGCAGGAACCGGCGCCGCACCCTCCCCAGCACCGGGCGCGCCGCCTTGAGCAGCGGCCCGAGCGGCAGCGCCGCCTTCTCCCGTCCGACCTGGAACTCCGGCCGGGGCCGGAGGGACGCCAGTCGCTCGGCGGTGCCCACCACGATGCTGTCCACCAGCCGAGGCAGGAATCGCGAGAACGGCGCGCGGTGCAGCATGGGCGTCAGGTCGAGGTAGAGGCGCCCCCCGGCCTGGGCCAGCAGCACCGAGCGTCCCTCGTGCGTACGCCCACCGAAGGGAATGAAGAGGGGGGGCAGGCTGAGGGACATGGGCGGCAGCACGGCGGTGTTGACCTGCGCATGGCTGAAGCTGAGGTAGACGTGCAGCGCGCCATCCGCCGGCGCGGGCTCGGGCAGCGGGAACAGGGTGGTGATGGGGCGCGCCTGGACGATGAAGAGCTGGCCGCCCTCGAGGCACCACTCGATGTCCTGCGGACCGCCCCGGAGCGACTCGATGCGGCGGCCCGCCTCCACCAGCCGCGCCACCGTGGCGTCATCCAGCGCGCGCGCCGAGCGCTTCTCCTCGGGGACGAGGCGCTTCTCGGTACCGCCCTCGGGCAAGGGCCAGAGCGCGAGGGCCTTGTCCCCGAGCCGCACCTCCAGCAGCTCGCCGGTGGCCTTGCGCGCGCGGTAGAGGTCCGCGTTGACGAGCCCCGACACCAGGGCCTCGCCCAGCCCATAGCTCGCGTCGATGGAGCACACCGCGCGGCTGCCGCTCACCGGGTCGGCGGTGAAGAGGATGCCGGAGACGTCCGGGGACACCATGCGCTGGACGACCACCGCCAGCCGCGCCGCTCCCGAGGGGTAGCCGTGCTGGCGCCGGTACAGGATGGCCCGGTCCGTGAAGAGCGACACCCAGCAGGCCCGCAGCTTCTCGAGCAGCGCCTGCTCGCCGCGCACGTTGAGGAAGGTGTCCTGCTGGCCGGCGAAGGAGGCGTCGGGCAGGTCCTCGAGCGTGGCACTGGAGCGGACCGCGTACGCGTGCCCCTCCCCGAGCCCCCGCCACGCCTCCACCACCGCGCGGGCCACCTCCTCCGGCACCGCCACCTCCGAGAGCCGCTGGCGCACGCGCTGCCCCACCCGGCG
>NZ_DASVSO010000715.1:0-4307 GCF_036388035.1 Archangium sp. | reverse complement strand
TAGAACTTCGGCCCGTAGAGATCGAGCAGTCCGATTCCGGCGATGACATCCGCGCCAGCCTTGCCCCCCAGGTTGAGTTCGACCTTCTTGGCGATTTCACCGCAGTAGTCGTTCAATCCCTCGAAGCGGACGATCTTGATGCCAACCTTGCGAGGAAGCCGCACATCCAACCAGCGCTTCAGGAAATCGGGGAGGGCCTTCCGCTCGGTGTGGCCTTCCACGAAGAGGACGAACTTCATGCCAGTCCCTCGAGCTCACCCGAACGCATGAGGGCCCCGAGGCGGTATTGTTCCGTCCAGCGGCGCAACTCCTCACCATCGAGAACGGAGAGTCGGGTCTCCCCCTCGGTGATGTTCACCACGGTCGTGGTGGGCAACGCCACCTCGGAGAACGCATCGAGCAGGTCGGCCGAGTGCGTCGAGAGAATGACCTGCGTCCGCTGCGCGGCCTCCGCGGCGAGCTCGGCGACGATGGGCAGCATGCTCGGATGCAAGCCGGTCTCCGGCTCGTCCAGCGCGATCAGCTCACCCGGGTTCGGGCTCGCGAAGATGGCGATGAGCAGGAGGAACCGGAGCGTTCCGTCGGACAGGTTCGCCGCGGACTGCTCCGTCTTGAGCGAGCGCCAGCGAAGCCGGAGCTGGACCCGTTGGTCCGCTGCTGGCGGGAAGACCAATTCCTCGTAGTCGCTGCCGAATGCGGCACACATAGCCGCATCCAACGACCGTTTGAACTCCCGGTTCCCTGTGTAGAGGGTGTGGAGCACCGGGATGAGGTTCTGCCCGTCAGGTGCGACTCGATTTTCCACACGAGCCACCGCAGCCTGACGGAGAGGAGCCTGCTGGTCGACGCGGAGGTCGTGGTAGATGGACCACCCCAATAAGCACTCCCGGAAGGCAACAACCTCCGGATCGTCGAATGGGCCAGCGAAGAGCGCCAGGAGAGTCTGCGAATCAGGGAGGCGACCTTCTGCGGAAGTGAGCACGTGCCCAGTACTATCAAACGAGACGGCACGCTCTGGGTCTCGTTGAATGATCCGTCTGGGTCCGGAATACAAATCGACGTCCAGGTAGAGATCATCTTCCAGCGATTCACGCTCTACCCTGTAGGCACTGGTATTTCCCAACCGATTGATTTGCAGGTTGTAGGTGAGCGGTCCTCGCCCAATCGAGTTGCTGGGATCAAAGGCGGAGTCCGTCTTGATAGCCCAAGAGATTTCATGAGCCTGCCCATCCCACAACAGCGGTCCGATACCTCCCTGCTGGAGGATTTCATGAGGCAGGTCCCCCCGTGCGCCGTGCTGGAGCAGGGACAGGGCACGCAACAGGTTGGACTTGCCCGAGCCGTTGGGCCCGATGAGCACGTTGAGCCGGCCCGGCTCCCATGTCACGTCCTTCAGGGACCTGAAGCCCTTCACCTGCAGCTTTTGGATACCCACGAGACTCCTCGCCAGGCGACGGGTGTGCCCGAAGGCCCACTCCGTTGGCAACCTAGGGAGGTGATACCAGGGCGTCAACAACACCCTGCCCCGGCGTTGCTACCGGCAACACGGCCCACCCAACCTCTCCGGGTCTCGCGCTCCGGACCCCATCCCGGCTAGCCTCCTGGCGCAGTCTCGACCGAGGGGGATTCGATGGTCGTCGTACCGTCCGTGCTGGATGCGGTCACCGTCCATGCCGAGGGCGCGCTCTGCACGCGCCTGGCATCGGTTCCTTCCGACAAGGGCCGGCTCCCCGCGCAGGTGCGCATCGAGGGCCTGCCCCTGGGGCTGCGCACCGGCTCGCTCCGGGCCGCCGTGCTCAAGGGCCCCCACGGGCTCCTGGTGCGGGACATCCGGCCCGTCTTCGACGTGCGCCTGCCTCCGGAGACGGACCTCCCCGCCGCGCAGCGCGCCCTGGAGGAGGCCCAGGAGAAGCTCCACGGCATCTCCGCCGAGCTGGAGCGCGTGCAGCGCGACCTCCAGTCCGTCCAGAAGCTCAAGCCCTCCTTCCCGCCACGCAAGAAGGACGAGCCGAGCGAGCCCCGCGAGTCGGCGCTCACCGCCATCCTCTCACTCGCGGGCTTCGTCGACTCGGAGCTCGCCGCCCTGCAGGCCCGGCACCTGGACTTGGAGCGCCAGCACCGCGACGCCACCGAAGAGGTGGAGCTGCGCCGCCGCAGGCTGGAGGAGGGCTCGTCCTCGGTACGGGGCCAGCGCGCCCAGCTCCACCGGGCGGCCGTCCTCACGCTCTCCGACGTGGGCCCGGTGGATGAGGGCGCGCAGCTCGCGCTCGAGTACGCCGTCCACGGGGCCCGCTGGGTGCCCGGCTATGATCTGCGGATGCCTCGGAGCCTCGACGGGGGCACGCTGCACATGCGCGCCTCCATCATCCAGCTCACCGGCGAGGACTGGAGCAACGTGCGGCTGTCCCTGTCCACCGCGGACCTGGCGCGGCGCGCCGATGTGCCGGAGCTGAAGGCCCTGCGCATCGGCCGCCGTCAGCCGCCCCCGGCCCGCTCGGGCTGGCGCGAGCCACCGCCGGGGCTCGACGAGCTGTTCAGCGGCTACGACTCGGCCCGGCCCTCCCCGTCCAAGCCCACGCCCCGGCAGGAGCGCACCCGGGCGCGTGAGTTCGCCATGCCTCCGCCGGCCGAGCCCGTGCCGCAGCAGGCGCCCTATGGGAATGCCGGGCCGCCTCCGCCTCCCGCCATCGCCCCGGTGGCGGCGGCGCCGATGCGCGTGTCCCAGTCCATGCGCGCCGTGGGGTCCGAGACCTCCGAGATCCCCGCGGCCCGGCCTCCCCCCATGCCCATGCGTGGAGGACCCCCACCCGCTCCAGCGCCGGGCGCGATGGCTCCGAAACTCAAGAGCGGGAACATGATGAAGAGGCGCAGCATGCCCGCCGACGAGCCGCCCATGGAGATGGAGGAGGAGCCGTCGCTCGACGGGATGGCCGAGCTCGATGATGAAGGCTCGTTCTCCGGCGGCTTGGGAGGAGGAGGCGTCGTCGAGGGAGGGCCGCGGCAGCAGGACGCCGGGCTGGAGCCGGCGGGAGGCCTGCTCGACTACGGCAGCCTGGAGATGGCCTCCGCGTGGGACCCGGCGCAGCGCGGCCGGCTGCAGTCCAGGCCCGAGGCCCTGTCTCGGGAGCTGGTCTCCCTGTTTGCCCTCAACGTGCACGTGGACGTCATGGCGATCGTGGCCCAGTACGAGCGCACCGTGTCCTCCGTCCAGGGCGTGCCGCCGCCGACCTGGTCCGTGCCGCCGCGCCAGTCCTCGCCGCACTTCGACCACCGCTTCGACGTGGAGGTGCGCGCCGAGGTGCCCTCGGATGGCGTGTGGCACCTGGTGCCCGTCTTCTCCGCCCCGGTGGGCCTGAGCGCCGAGTACGTCTGCGTGCCCTCGCTGGAGTCGCGCGCCTTCCGCAACGTGAAGGTGGAGAACCGCACGCCGCACGCGCTGCTCGCCGGCCCGGTGGACGTCACGCTCGGCGACGAGTTCCTGATGACCTCGCCCCTGCCCACGCTCGCGCCCGGCGCCACGCAGCGGCTGGGCCTGGGTGTCGAGGAGTCCATCAAGGTGTCGCGCAACACGCGTTTCGACGAGGCCTCCGGCGGCATGTTCGGCGGCGCCAACGTGCTCACCCACCACGTCTGCATCGAGCTGGCCAACCGCACCCCGCAGCGGGCCGTGGTGGAGGTGCTGGAGCGCATGCCGGCGGTGCCCTCGGCCGAGAAGGACATCAAGGTGGAGGAGGCCGAGGTGAAGCCCGCCTGGAGCAAGCGCTCGCTGCTGCCCGGCGAGACGCCCGTGGAGGGCGAGCGGGCCTGGAAGGTAACGCTGCAACCGGGTGAGACGCAGGCGCTGAACGCGACGTGGATCGTACGGATTCCCTCGAGCAAGATGCTCGTGGGCGGAAACCGGAGGACGTGATGAGCACCCCCATCCATCTGCCCGTGGTGAAGGTCACCGTCCTCGAGGATCGCGCGCTGGTGGAGCGCCGCGGAGACGTGGTGCTGCCCGCCGGCCCCCAGCGACTGAGCGTGGAGGGGCTCTCGCCGCTCGCGGTGGACCGATCGCTCCAGGCCCAGCTCTCCGGCGGCACCGTGGCGCAGGCCCGCGTGAGCCGTACCTGGAAGGACAAGCCCCGCGAGGGCGCGCGCGAGCGGAAGACGGAGCTGCGCAAGCGCGTGGAGGACCTGGAGGCCGAGTGGAAGCGTGCCCATGCGGACGTGCAGCGGCTCCAGTCCCGGCTGGAGGTGGTGAACGTGGCGCGCGAGGACGTGCTGCGCTCCATCGCCGAGCTCGCGGGCGTCGGGCGCGCGAAGCC
>NZ_DASVSO010000714.1:0-1517 GCF_036388035.1 Archangium sp. | reverse complement strand
GGCTCATGAGCTCGCCCGCGAATCGCCAGCTGTCCTATCGCCTGCGCCAGCAGCACGGGGTGCTCGTCCACCTCCGTCACGTCCTGGCAGCGCCACAGGGCACAGCGCTCCACGTCGCACAGGGGCACGACGCAGCTCGGGTCCGCGCGCGCCTCCTCCCACGCGTGCACGACGTCAGGCGCCTCGAGGTCCTCCTCGTACACGGCGGGCGCCGAGGTGGCACACGCGGTCAGTAGCAATCCGAGGAGCATGGCTCCCCGCTTCGAGGCCAGGAGGTTCATCCCGCCCACGCTACTACCGGCCCTGGTGCGCGCCGGTCACCGCACCCCGGTTGATTTCCGAGTCAATCCCGGGGGAGCATCCGCCTCCCACCAGGGCACACGAGGCCCGCAGCGCCGGGAGTCCACCGAGTGCAGAGGAAGCTCTTCCGCGAGGACCATGAGCAGTTCCGCCAGTCGTTCCGCCACTTCCTGGAGCGCGAGGTGAAGCCGCACCAGGAGCGCTGGAACGAGGCGGGCATCGTCGACCGGGAGGTGTGGCGCAAGGCGGGCGAGGCGGGCTTCCTCTGTCCCTGGCTGGAGCCCGAGTACGGCGGCGCGGGCGGGGACTTCCTGCATTCGGTGGTGGTGATGGAGCCGGGCACGGGCTCGGACCTGGCGGCCATCCGCACCACGGCGGTGCGCGACGGGGACTTCTACGTCATCAACGGCGCCAAGACGTTCATCTCCCATCAGCCGCGCCTTCATGGACGCACGCGTGCAGCGCATCTACGCGGGCACCAATGAAATCATGAAGGTCATCATCGCCAAGCAGTTGGGGCTCTAGCGCGGGCGGGAGGAAGGGAAGCACCTGCTGCTTCTCCGTCCCCTCCACACCCGACCGGGAGCAGGACAGGGACGTCCCCGGTTGGGAGTGAGGAGGTGAGAGCCGCATGGCGCGAGTACACGTCCTCGTCGTGGATGATGACCCAGACATGCAGGAGGTGATGGTCCTGACCCTCGAGGTGGGGGACTACCGGGTTTCCAGGGCCTCGAATGGACGTGAGGCCTTGGAGCGTGTGGAGGTCGAGATGCCGGACCTCATCCTGCTCGACATGCGCATGCCGGTGATGGACGGGTGGACCTTCGCGGCGGAGCTCCGCCGACGCTACGGTCACCATGCGCCCATCGTCGTGTGCACGGCGGCCGAGGACGCGCAGCGGCGCGCGCGCGAGGTCGACGCCAGGGGGTGCTTGAGCAAGCCCTTCGAGCTGGACGAGCTGCTCGGCCTCGTCGAGTCCGTGGTGCCGTCCCCCTGGGCGGGCGCGGACCCGCACCCGTGAGCGGCCAACCAGGCGCTCCCGTGCCCTCGTGCGAGGCGGGCGACGGGGGCCCGCTCGCCCGGTCGCTGCAATGTGCCTCCACCGGTCCAAGTCTTGCGGGAAGCCAGAGACGGCTCCCAGCACGGAGACCAGGAATGAAGATGGGTGGGTTCAAGCGCACGGTGGTGTTCGGGATGGCGGCTTCGGCCCTGTTGCT
>NZ_DASVSO010000713.1:0-8494 GCF_036388035.1 Archangium sp. | reverse complement strand
ATCGCCTGGACGAGGTGCTTGGGAGCGCCGGCCTCGGCGAAGGCGCGGGCGAAGTGCTCACCGCACAACGGCGAGCGGGGCGAGTGCTTCACCACCACCGCGTTGCCCGCCAGCACCGCCGGCACCACCACGTTCACCGCGGTGAGCAGCGGGTAGTTCCAGGCGGGGAGATCCAGCACCACCCCCAGTGGCTCCTTGACGATCCGCCGCTCGAAGCCAGCCTTGTCCGGCAGCACGAGGTCCGCCAGCGCCGCGTCGGCGACGGAGATCATGTAGCGGGCGCGCTCGGCCATGCCGCGGACCTCGCCGCGCGCCTGCCCGAGCGGCTTGCCCATCATCCGCGAGATGTCGGCGGCGATACTGTCCGCGCGCGCCTCCATGGCGGCGACCATGCGCTCGCACCAGGCCTTGCGCTCGGAGAGAGGAGTCGAGCGCACGGCCCTGGCGGCGGCGCGGGCCTGATCGAGGACGGTGTTGACGGTCGCCTCGTCAGCGAGTGTGACGGAGCAGGCGACGTCCCCAGTGTACGGATTGTCGACAGTAAGGGTGGTCATGGCCGGCAAGGTAATGATGCCGGCAACCCCCCGCCCGGGCCGGGTGGGGGCTCCCGTTCGGCGGGTGACGGGCCCGCCTCAGTGCGCGGCGTCCGTGGCCGTCGTCGTGCCGCTGCCTCCACCATGAGGAGGGGGCTTCGGCTGCGCGGCCTCGTTCGGCGGCGCCGGCTGCTGCCCGGGCTCCTCCACATCGGCCTCCTCGGCCTGGGTGCTGCCCTCGGCGATGTCCGTGGTGCCCACCACCGCGCCCGTCACCGGCTCGCCGCCCGCCTTGGGCGTGAACTGGAGCATCTCCACCGACACCGAGCCCGGCAGCCGGAAGTCCATCGCCGTCACCCGCTGCTTGTCGCGCAGATCATAGAGCTGCTGCGCCACCGAGCCCGCCTGGATGCGCTGGTCCGAGAAGAAGATGTACGCCCGGACCGGCCCTTCCTCGACGGGGATGCGGAAGCTCGAGTTGTAGATGCGCTTGCCGGGCTCGCATTTGATGGAGCGGTTCTCCCGCGTCATCGTGAGCTGCCGGATGATGCCCTTCTCCGACACGGTGAAGAGCATGCAGTACGGGTGCTGCCCGTCCTTGGGAATGAACTCCACCGTGGAGCCACTCAGCGTCTTGAGCTCCGCGCGCGTCGCAATCGCTGGCTTCTGCTCCTGCTGGCAGCCCACCACACCCAGCGCTACCACCGCCACGGCACCTATCCACCGAGTCATGTGTCCCTCCTGGAGACGTCCACCAAGGTCGTGACTCAAACCTAGCCCGGATTCCGGGACTCCCGCCCCCGGGGGCCACTCGCCGTCTGCACTTGAACACTCCGTGAAATCCACTTCGTTCCGACACGCCGCGTCATGCCTCAGCGCCGCTGGTAGACGACCACCTGGGGTGTCTCGTCCAGGTACAGCCCCGTGGCCGGCGTCCGCGTCTTGAAGGACTCCCAGACGTTGAACTCGTGCTCGCGGAACTCCTGGTGGTACTGGTACGCGGCGATGTCCGCGTCGAACGGCCCGGCTGGCTGCAGGTCGCTCCGCAGCATCCCGTTGCGCTGGTAGTCGCGGAACGAGAGCCCGTTCACCTCGTGCAGGAAGACGCGCCCGTTGCGCGGTGCGTGCTCATTGATCCACGGCAGCACCGCCGTCACGTTGCTCGACCAGAACTGCCGCTGCATCCCCAGCGACGCCGCGCCCGGCACGCCGCCCGCCAGCTCCGAGTAGTAGCTCGTCCCGTACGGGAACACGCGCACCAGCGCGACGAGCGCCGGCAGCATCAGCAGCGCGAAGACGGGAGCCGCCACCGCCGCCAGGGACAGCCTCGGCCAGCGGGGGCGCAGCCGCTCCACCAGGGCCTCGCAGCCGCGCGTCACCGCTACGCCCGCGAGCAGGCCCAGGAAGGGCATCGCGGGCAGCCAGTGCTTCACCCCGCCGAAGTGCGGCACGTCGGGGTGGCTGATGATGAGGATGGAGGCCACGGCGTTGACGCCCACGAGCCCCTCGGCCAGCGAGGGCAGGCGCACCCACTCGCGCGTGCGCGGGATGAGGCTCAACACCGTGCGCCCGGCGAGCACCAGCCACCCCGTCACCATGGGGACGAAGAGACTGGTGGGCACGGTGAGCGCCGTCTTCACCACCACGTAGTCCCAGGGGAAGGGCGGCTCGCGCATGAGCGTGCCCAGGTAGAACCAGGCGTAGTGGTTGTGGGTGGCGTGGAAGTTCAGGTACCAGGCCGTCCGCTCCACCGGCGCGTGCCAGAGGTAGGGCCAGTGCAGGTAGAAGATGATGGGCCCGAACGCCGCCATGGTCGCCAGCGGCAGCAGCGCGAGCGCCGTGGGCGCGTGCACCTTGTTGAGCTCGTGCAGCAGCCACAAGGCGCCCACCGCCAGCCCGACGAAGAGCAGCGTGTGGGGGCTGAGCAGGAAGAACTTCCGCTGGAAGCCCTCGGGGCCCAGGCTCACCACCAGCAGCACGTACAGCACCGCCACCGCGGCGAAGAGGCCCACGACGCGCCACACCCCGGTGCGCGCGGCCGGGTGGCCCTCGCTGGCGGTCCACGCGCGCCACAGCGCGAAGGGCCCGAGGACGAAGGGCAGGAAGAGGGCGTTGTGCTTGGTGCACAGCGCCAGGCCGAAGAAGACGCCGCACAGCACGCCCCAGTCCCTGTCCTCCAGCGCGCGCCAGAAGGCGTAGACGACCAGCAGCCACATGGCCGCGATGGGCATGTCGAAGCAGGCCAGCTCCGCGTTGAAGTACTGGCGCGGCACGAGCAGGAAGGAGAGGGCGGCGAACAGCGCCGCGGTGCGGCCATACACCGCGCTGCCCAGCAGGAAGAGGAGGGCCGGCACCAGCGCCGAGAGGGCGAAGGCCGGCAGTCGGAACGCCGCCGCCGGGCGCAGCCACCCCAGCGTCTCGTGGAAGAGCAGGTGCGAGAGCCCGAAGAGCTCCTTCATCAGCACCGGGTGCTCGTGGTTGTAGTCCCAGGCCCGGACGATGGCCCCGTCCGTGAGTGCGCGCGCGGGCTCGCGGAAGAGCTGCTGGAACCAGCGCGCGTAGCCCTCGCCCGCGTAGAAATAGACGCTCTCGTCCCGCGTGAAGCCCACCGCGGACTCGGTGGCCCACAGCGCCACGAAGGCCAGCACCCACAGCGCCAGCGCCAGCCAGCGCTCGTCCCGAGTCGGTGCCCGGCCCGTCATGTGCCCTCCCGGGAGACGACGGACGCGGCTCCGAGCGCGAGGAACTCCAGGCACACTTGACGCGAGTCCGGGTTGTCCGCTTGCACCCACATCCTCACCGTGCGAGGCCCGCCCGGTGGCAGCGCGCGAGACGCCTTCTGCACGCCCTCCAGGCCCGCGGGCTGGGAGATCTCCAGCAGCGACTCGCGCGTGGCCGCGTCCTCCACCCCGTAGTGCGTGGTGCTCAGGTGCGGCTCGTGGCGGACGGCGTACTCGAAGATGATGCCGCCCTCGAGCCGCAGCTCCGTGCCCGCGGGCACCCCGTCGAACTCGGCCACCATCCGCTGCTGTCCCCCGGGCGGGTGCATCCACAAGCAGTGGCGCGGCTGGTAGTGGATTTCATGCCACTCGGGGCCCACGTAGAGGTGCGGCGGCCCGGGGCAGCGGTGCACGCGCCCGTCGAAGGGGCAGTCGCGCCGCGTGCCGTCCGGCGACTCCAGGTAGACGCGGGCCTTCGCGTACGCCTCCGAGGCCACGAAGTGTCGAGGCTGGTGGCGGCCATTCTCGTACAGCGTCAGCTCCAGGTTGCCCGCGCGGCGCGGCGCTCCCACCGGGGTGCGCCGGGGCAGGAAGGCGGCCTGGAACCCCGAGACATCGGCTCGCGGCAGCTCCGGCTGGCCCAACACCCAGACCCTCGGGTGCGCGCCCAGGTCGTCCCCGTCCGAGCCGAGGTAGCCGTACACCGGCAGCTCCGGCGGGAGGTGGAGCCGGGCCTTCTCGGTCCACCAGGGGAAGAGGAGCACCGCGTCGCCCGGGCGGGCCTCGGCCCGCAGCCAGTCCGCCACCGTGCGGTAGTCCGCGTCGGAGGGGAAGCGGCCGGGCAATCGGAGCTGGAAGACGAGGCAGGCGAGCGCGACGAGCAGCAATCCCCCCAGCTCCACCAGGGGGAGGGCGCGCAGGATGGAGTTAGGACTTCGCAAGGCGGAGCTTCTGCTCGCTCTTGTCGCGGCAGAAGGTGCAGAAGGTGGCTTCACCCGTGGCGAACGAGGGCGTCCAGGGCGGATACATCGAGCAGCGCGGATCCAGGCAGTGGTGCAGGCCCCACAGGTGGCCGAGCTGCTGCAGCGCGTTGCGGGCCACGGGCTTGAAGGCCGTCTCGAGGTCCTTGTACCCGTGGGTGCTGATGATGGCCCGGTCCTTGTTGTACAGGGCGTAGCCGCTGGTGGGCGCCTTGCCGCTCGGCATCTCGCGCTCCTTCAGCTTGCGCGAGGTGATGAAGAGCACCTTGTCGTCGGCGTAGGCCCTCACGCCCTTGATCTCCGTCAGGAGCTTCTCGGCATCCAGCGGCTCGGGAGTGCCCGCGGGCACCTCCTTCTGGCCGGAGTGCTCGCTGCCCACGCCAAACGCCGTGTAGAGCGTCTGGCAGAGCTTCGCGATCTGCTTTTCGTCGAAGGAGTCCAGCGTCACGACGCGAATCACGGGGCGTCACCTCGGGCACGGACCTCGGGGCGGGCGCCGGTTCGCGCCCGCGTCCCGCGGGTCCTGGGGCTGTCACTCATCGTCCTCGAGATCGTCCGAATCGAGGTCGGTATCCACATCGGTTTCCTCGGTCTCCTCCGCGGGCTTGGCCTTGGGAGGACGGCCGCGCTTTTTGGGAGCGGCGGCGGCGGCGGCCTCGGCTCCCTCCGGCTTGGCCTTGGGAGGACGGCCACGCTTCTTGGGAGCAGCGGCGGCGGCGGCCTCGGCTCCCTCCGGCTTGGGCTTGGGAGGACGGCCACGCTTCTTGGGCTCGGCGGGCGCGGCGGCCTCGGCCCCCTCGGGCTTGGCCTTGGGTGGGCGACCGCGCTTGCGCTTGGGTGCCTCCTCGCCCTCGGCGCCTCCAGCCGGGGCCGCGGCCTTCTTGCGGGCCTTGGGCTCGCCCTCCTCCTCCTCGCCGCCCTCTTCCTCGGAAGACTCCTCCTCCTCGGTGGGCGCCTCCTCCTCCTCCTGGGGCAGGTCGAGGTCGCCATCGAGCCCGAGCAGGTCGGCATCCAGCCCGAGCTCCTCGTCGCCCTCTCCCACGCGGACCTTGAACTCCTCGGCGGTGCGCTTGGGGCGCTCGCGACCGGGCGGGAAGAGCACGAGGTCGATGGAGTCCTCGGCGTTGCAGTCGGAGGTGTTGAGCGCGGCGGCGACCTCGGACACCAGCAGGTGGCGCGCGCTGTCGTACAGCTCACGCTCCTTGGCGGGCAGGGGACGCAGCTCGCTGAGCACCTGGAGGCCCTTGACCACCTCGGCCAGGCCAATCAGCCCTCCCTGCGTCATCCGGTCCAGGTTGGTCCGGGCGCGCTGCTTCCAGTCCAGGTCCGCCTTGTCGCTGTCGGAGCGCAGGAAGTCGAACATCTCGGTGACGTCCCCGGGGCCCGCCACCTTGCGGACACCGATGGAGACCACCTTGGTTTGGGGCACCATCACCACCGCGCCGTCTTCTTCCCGGCGCATGGTGACGAAGGTGAGCTTCTGCCCCGCTACCTCCTTCACCTCGATGGCGGACACACGGCAGACACCCTGGTTGGGGTAGACCACCCGGTCGCCAACCGCGAGCTGGAGTGACGCGGACCCTTCTGGCATGTCCCCCTCGTGGAGCGAGAGCAGCGGGTCGGTCGTAGCACCAACCCTTTTCAGTTACCAAGACTTACCGGCGCTGAGCGTCCGACGCCAGAGGTTCCGTGCGGCCCGACGGGTCCCTGTTGGCCAGCACCTGATGCAGCCGGGCGGCCAGCGCCTCGTCTCCTGGCAGGGTGCTACAGGTCGCTCCAGGCCTGTTGCCCTCGGCCCTCCTGATGACGCGCACGGCTATCATCCATCTCTCAACGCTCGCCCACGGGATTTCCTGGTGAATGCTCCTTCCCGCCTCGCCGCGCTCGTCCTCGCACTCGGCTCCGCCACGGCGCTCGCCGCTCCCGAGGTGCTGCTCTTCCCGGCCCTGGGTCGCCCCGACAGTGTCACCCTCCAGGGTCGCGTCCTCGCCGAGGCCCCGCGTGGCAGCACCGCGCTCTCCCGCAACGTGCGGCGCCTGACGACCCGCAACCAGAAGGGAGCCCGGGTGGAGGTGTCCTTCCTGGAGGCCTCGGCCACCGTCACCAGCGATGAGGACGGCGATTTCCAGGTCACCTTCCAGTCTCCGCCGGGCCGTCCGTTCCCCGCGGGCGCGCACCAGGCCCAGGCGCGCGTGGCCGACAACACGCCCGCCACCGCCCGCGTGGAGGTCCTCGCGGACGCCGCTCCCTTCCTCGTCGTCTCCGACTTCGACGACACCGTGGCCATCTCCGAGGTGACGCAGCCGGACAAGCTGGTGACCAACGCGCTCCTGCGCGACGCGGACACCCAGAAGGTCGTCCCCGGCATGGCGAGCTTCTACGGGTGCCTGGGCGCGGGCTCGGGGGCGGTGCCCGGCTTCGCGCTGGTGAGTGGCTCACCCATCCAGTTCGGGCCTCGGGTGGGCAGCTTCCTCGCCCGCCATGGCTTCCCGGCGGGCTTCGGCCTCTACCTGCGTGACCTCGGGCCGAGCACGCTCTCCGGCTACAAGCAGCCCCTCATCCGGAGCCTGCTGCAGCGCTTCCCCCACCCGGTGGTGCTCGTGGGCGACTCGGGCGAGAAGGACCCGGAGGTCTACGCTCAAATCCGCGAGGAGTTCCCCGGACGCGTGCGCGCCATCTACATCCGCGACGCCGGCAACACCCAGGACGCCGCCCGCTTCAAGGACATGCTCCTCTTCAAGGACGCGAGCACCGCCGCCGAGCACGCCGCGCGCGTGGGACTGGCCCCGCGCGAGTGCATCGCCACCGCGTTCCCTCCGGCGACGCCGCGGGCGGAGCAGGGGACGCCATGAGCTTGAAGCGGGTGCTGTGGGCGGCCGGGGTCGCGCTGCAGCTCATGGGCTGCAAGGAGGAGAAGCCAGCCGAGCCGCTCAGCTCGCTCTCGCCTCCACCGCTGCCAAAGGTGGTCGCGGAGGCGGGAGGCGCCGGGCGTGACGCGCTCTTCCAGGTGGCTCCGGCGGAGGTATACGGCGAGGCCGTGCCCGAGCAGGCGCTGCGGGTGGAGCTGGCGGGGGAGGCCGTGCGGCTGGGCGGGGAGCGGTTCGTGCCCTCGCGGCCCGAGGAGCAGGCCCGGCTGCGCGAGCGCGTGAAGGGGCAGCGGGTGCTGCTCGTGCCGGACGCGGACACCTTCCTCGCGCAGACGTCCGAGCTGTTCGCCACCGTGCGGGAGTCCGCCCGCGAGGTGTGGCTGCTGCACCCGGACGCCGCGGTCGCCTACGCACTGGTGCTCCGGGACGAGCAGGGCTTCCAGGCGTGGCTCGCCGAGGTCGCTCCCGGCAAGCTGCGCATCATCCAGCGGCAGGACGGCTTGGAGCTCACCACCAGCGTGGGCAAGCTCCCCGGTCCGGATGCGAACGGTCCCTCCATCCCCGTGCGCGGGGGGAAGCAGGACATCGCCACGCTGCGCCAGGGGCTGGGGAAGCTGAAGGGGCGCTTCACCACGTCCGAGGATCTCTGCCTCGTGCCGTCCTTCGGTACGGAGGTGGCCCAGGCCGCGCGAGCGCTCAGCGGGGTGTACGTGGCACCCGGCGAGCCCCTCTTCGAGACGTTGTGCTTCGTCTACCCGACGCCCCGGGCTCCGGTGGCCGGGGCGTCCGCGGGACAGTAGGGCAGGGGCCTCAGTCCTCTTTGACGCAGACGGCGACGGGGTTGCCCCTGAAGCCGCCCACGCACCGGTAGCCCTCGCGGCAGTCCGAGGCGCTCGTGCACCTCAGGAAGCAGGCCGACACGTCATTGGAGGCACCCCCGCTCACACAGGTGCTACCCGAAGGGCAGGTGCTGTCCTTGCCGGGCACGCAGGCCTGCGAGCAGTAGCCTCCTGGCGTGTAGCTCCGGTTGATGCAGATCCCCGTGTCTCCGCACTCTCCGTCCGTCGTGCAGGCATCGCCCACCGTCGAGCCGCAGCCCACGAGTCCCAGCCCCAGCACCACTGCTCCCAGTACGTTCCAGCGCAGCCTCATGGCGTCACGTCCTCCGCGAGTCAGAGTCAACCTCGATTGAGAAGGGGCGGGCCTGTCGCTACTACCGCCCTGATGCAGCGCGCCATATCGTGGCGGTAGCGGTTGCACAACTGCCTCCCCAGCGGGGAAGCGGACTCTGGAGGATTTCGAATGGCCGCAGTGCTCGAGCAGGCTCTCCCTCGTGAAGTTCCCGTCGGTGGCTCCTTCCTCTTCAACGACGTGGGCTCGGTCCGCATCATCAC
>NZ_DASVSO010000712.1:0-6504 GCF_036388035.1 Archangium sp. | reverse complement strand
GCTTGCGCGTCGGCTGGGTGTGGTCTCCCAGCCCCGTGAGCGAGATGAGCGTCTCGTTGTACTCCGACAGCTCGCGCTTGGCCTGCTCCGCCGCCACCTTCAGCTTGCGCATGGACACTGCGTCGCGGTGCACCAGCTCGCGGTGGTTGTCGTCCACCTGCGCCAGCAGCCAGTCCACGATCTTGAGGTCGAAGTCCTCGCCGCCCAGCGCGGGGTCACCCCCGGTGGCCTTCACCTCATACACACCGTCGGTGATCTCCAGGACGGTCACATCGAAGGTGCCACCGCCCAGGTCGAACACGAGCCCGTGGCCCTGGAAGCCCTTGGACAGCCCGTAGGCGAGCGCCGCGGCCGTGGGCTCATTGATGAGGCGGATGGCGTCCAGCCCGGCGATGGTGGCCGCCTCGCGCGTGGCCTGGCGCTGCCCGTCGTCGAAGTTGGCCGGGACAGTGATGACGCACTTGCTCACCGGGCGCCCGAAGTACGCCTCGGCGTCCAGCTTCAGCTCCCCGAGGATCATCGCCGCCACCTGCGTCACCGGCAGGGTGCGCCCGGCCAGCTTCACGCGCACGTCCCCGGTGTTGCCGCCCGCCAGCGGGTAGGGCACCACCGCCTTCGCCGCCTGCACCAGCTCCGGGGTGAAGCGCCGCCCGATGAAGCGCTTGGTGGCCCACACCACGCACTCGGGGTGCTCCTCGGCGAGTGCCTGTGCCTTGGTGCCCACCACCCGCTCGCCCAGCTTCGGCGTGAGGCCCACGACGGAGGGCGTCAGCCGACCTCCCGAACGTGAGGGGATGAGGCGCGGCCGGCCATCCTCCACGGTGGCCACGGCGCTGTTGGTGGTGCCCAGGTCGATGCCGATGACGGGTTCGCGCATTGGAGATTTCGCATGATACGCCGGAGTTGCGCGGGTCCAGAGGCCCTCCGCGCCGCCCCACCCGCCGGGGACAGTCGCAAGGGAACTTATTGGAGACCGTGGACAAGAGCCGTGCCCGGCGTTGCCCCTGGCCGGGGGGCGTGCTAAGGGCCGCCGCGCCATGGTGAACGTGTCAATCGCCCGCCGTTACGCCCGCGCGCTCCTCGACGTCGCCACTGAAGCTGGCCGCGCCGATGCGGTGTCCGAGCAGCTCTCCTCCTTCTCCGGCGCGCTCGCCCAGAATCGCGAGCTGGCGGACGTCCTCTTCAACCCCGCCTTCAGCCGCGAGCAGCGCGCCAGCGTGGTGGAAGCCCTCCTCAAGGCCCTCGGCAAGGTGGAGCCCGTGCTCGCCAACACCCTGCGCCTGCTGGTGGACCGCAACCGCCTGGGGTACCTGCCGGACATCGCCCGCCTCTACCGCGACATGGCCGATGCCCATGCCGGTCGCGTGCGCGGCCAGGTGACGAGCGCCGTCCCGCTCTCCGCCGACACCCTCCAGAGCCTCGCCGGCACCCTCAAGACGCTCACCCAGCGCAATGTGGTGCTCGAGGCCAAGGTGGACCCCACCGTCCTCGGGGGCGTCGCCGCCCAGGTGGGCAGCACCCTCTATGACGGCACCCTGCGCACCCAGCTCGAGCAGATGCGCCGTCAGCTCAAGCAGCGCTAGCTCGCCCTGAGCGAGGGGCCGCTCGCACGGCCGGTGGACTCCCCGGCAGTCCAGCGTTGTCGGGTCCCTCGCACTTCCCTGCAAGCCCGGTATTCCCAGCGGGACCGGGAAGAGATATGGTGGGTTCACGGGTTCCCAGGCCCGTGTCTCCTCCCATGGCGCAGCCCGTCCTCCACCTCTCCCATGCCGGCGCTCCGGCCCCATCACTGCCCGAGGAGGCCGTGCCTTGCATCGGCGCCCTCCTCCAGGCCTCGGGGCTGGGTCTGGCCTTCCTGGACCGGGAGCTGCGCTTCCGCTTCATCAGCACCGCCCTCATCACCCTGAGCGGCATGCCCGGCGCCCTGTTCGAGGGCCGCACGGTGGACGAGGTGTGGCCGGGTCTGGCCCCCGGGCTGAAGCCGCTGCTCTCGCGCGCCATGGCGGGCGAGTCGGTGACGGGCGCCCAGGTGTCCGGCACGCTGGGCAACCCCAACGGCCACGGGGTGCGCCACCTGCGGGTGTCGGTGCTCCCGGCCAGCACGGGCGGGCTGCGCTCGGGCGTGAGCCTCCTCTTGGAGGACGAGACGGAGCGCGTGGAGCGGGAGCTGGCCCTGCGCGAGAGCGAGGCGCGGATGCGCGGCCTCGTCGCCGTCTCCTGCGACGGCTTCTTCCTCCATGAGGAGGGCGTCATCCTCGAGGCGAGCAGCTTCCTGGCCAACCTCTTCGGGAGCACGCCCGAGGAGATGGCCGGCCAGCAGATGTCGCGATGGATCGCCCCGGAGTCCCGCGAGGCGGTGCAGCGCGCGGTCGCCCGGCAGGTGGAGGCCCCTTATGAGGTGACGGGCCTGCGCTCCGACGGCAAGCGGCTCTTCCTGGAGGTGCTGGGCCGGCAGGTGGAGCACGCCGGCCGCACCGTGCGGATGACGGCCGTGTGGGACATCAGCGCCCGCAAGGCCTCCGAGGAGGCCACCACCCGCGCCGATGCCTTCCGCGAGCAGCTCCTCGGCGTGGTGGGGCACGACCTGCGCACCCCCCTCTACGCCATCACGCTCAGCGTGGGGGCGCTCCAGCGGGCCGGTGGACTCGACGACACCCAGTCGCGCCAGGTGGCGCACGTGGCCGCCGCCGCCAAGCGCATGGAGCGGATGATCCACGAGCTGCTGGACTACACCCGGGCCCGGCTGGCCGGTGGCATCCCCGTGCGGCCCACCCCCCTGTCCCTGGACAAGGTGCTGGAGCGCGCCGTGGAGGAGTTCCAGGTGTCGCACCCCACCCGGCTCATCTCCTCCAGCGTGGAGGGAGACATGCGGGGCAGCTGGGACGAGTCGCGGCTCGGGCAGCTCCTGGACAACCTCGTGGGCAATGCGCTTCAGCACAGCCCCGAGGACACGCCGGTGGAGGTGAAGCTCTCCGAGGCCTCCGACGGTGGCATCACCCTCACGGTGCGCAACGAAGGGCCTCCCGTGCCGCTCGAGGAGCGGGCGACCCTCTTCGAGCCCTTCAAGCGCGGCAAGCGCGCCAGTGGCGACGGTCTCGGCCTGGGCCTATACATCGCTCGGCAGATCGTGGTGGCCCATGGGGGCCGCATCTCGGTGGAGTCCGGGGTGGGACTGGGGACGCGCTTCATCGTCTGGCTCCCCCGCCACGCCCCCGGCGCCTAGAGGGGAAAACCCCTCCCCCCAGCGGCTCTTACAGGGCCGATGACAACGTGTGCCCCGGCACGCCCTTGCGCGTTGCGGTGGGGGGGTCCGCGTGCTAAGGGGGCCCGGCCATATTCAGCTTTCCTGGCGGCATCCCCACCGGCCGCCCCTGTGCAAGGACGCAAGATGGAAATCCGCGCCGACGAGATCAGCAGAATCATCCGGGAGCAGATCAAGGACTACGGCAAGAAGGTCACCGTCGCCGAGACCGGGACCGTGCTCTCCGTGGGCGACGGTATCGCCCGTGTCTACGGCCTCGAGGGCGTGCTGGCCGGCGAGCTGGTGGAGTTCTCCAACGGCGTGCGCGGCCTCGTGCTCAACCTCGAGGAGGACAACGTCGGCGTCGCCATCATGGGTGACTTCAAGGAGATCCGTGAGGGTGACGTCGTCAAGCGCACCGGCACCATCGCCTCGGTTCCCGTGGGCAAGGGCCTGCTGGGCCGCGTGGTGAACGCGCTCGGCGAGCCGGTGGACGGCAAGGGTCCCATCCAGGCCACCGAGCAGCGCAAGCTGGAGGTGAAGGCCCCCGGCATCGTGAAGCGCAAGAGCGTGCACGAGCCCCTGCAGACGGGCATCAAGGCCCTGGACGCCCTGGTTCCGATCGGCCGCGGTCAGCGCGAGCTCATCATCGGTGACCGCCAGACGGGCAAGACGGCCGTCGCCATCGACGCCATCATCAACCAGCGCGGCCTGAACGTCTTCTGCGTGTACGTCGCCATCGGTCAGAAGCAGTCCACCGTGGCCCAGGTGGTGGAGAAGCTCACCCGCTCCGGCGCCATGGAGTACACCGTGGTCGTCACGGCCAACGCCTCGGACCCGGCCCCCATGCAGTTCTTCGCGCCGTACGCCGGCGTGGCCATGGGCGAGTACTTCCGCGACAACAAGATGCACTCGCTCATCGTGTACGACGACCTGTCCAAGCAGGCCGTGGCGTACCGCCAGCTCTCGCTGCTGCTGCGCCGGCCGCCGGGACGCGAGGCCTACCCGGGCGACGTGTTCTTCATCCACAGCCGCCTGCTCGAGCGCGCCGCCAAGCTGTCCGACGCCGAGGGCGCCGGCTCGCTCACCGCGCTGCCCATCATCGAGACGCAGGCCGGTGACGTGTCCGCCTACATCCCGACGAACGTCATCTCCATCACCGACGGGCAGATCTTCCTCGAGACGGACCTGTTCTTCTCGGGCGTGCGTCCCGCCATCAACGTCGGTCTGTCCGTGTCCCGCGTGGGCTCGGCCGCGCAGATCAAGGCCATGAAGCAGGTGGCCGGTACGATGAAGCTGGACCTCGCCCAGTACCGCGAGCTGGCCGCGTTCGCGCAGTTCGGCTCGGACCTCGACAAGGCCACCCAGGAGACGCTGGCGCGTGGCGCCCGCCTCGTGGAGGTCCTCAAGCAGGGCCAGTACGAGCCCATGCCCGTCGAGAAGCAGGTCATGCAGCTCTACGCCGCCACCAACCGCGAGGACGCCAACAAGCGCGGGTGGATCCGTCAGGTGCCGGTGAGCGACGTGGTGCGCTGGATGCGCGAGTTCATCGAGTTCGCCGACGGCCGCTACCCGCAGATCGCCAAGGACATCTCGTCCAAGCGCGAGCTGACCAATGAGATCAAGGCCGCGCTGAACAAGGCCATCGCCGAGTTCAACGACGTGTTCCAGCCCACGGCTGGCGCCAAGGTCTAATCAGCGCCCTCCGGGGTAGCTGCCTCACCCGGGCCCCGCGCTCCCTCCCCAGGGACGCGGGGCTTCGTGTTTTCCACGCCCCTCGCGCCTGGAGAGCGAGGGCGTGCCCTTTCGAGCGCCAGGTGGGTCCTGAAGCTGTCGGGCGGCCCTGGAAGCGTCCCCATGCGCGGAGACAGCGCCCCGCAACAGGAGCGTGCCCGGGGCCCATGCGCTAAATGGGGCTCGGTCGTGGTGGGTTTCCCCTGAGTCGTCATTCCTTGCGAGGTCATCGACGTGCGCGGGCAGACCTGGAAGCTCCTGATCATCGCCGACCACGCCGGGCTCCGCTCCGAGCTGCGCCGGATGCTGGAGCGTGGAGCCGAACAGCGCTACGAGTTCGTCGAGTTGGAGACCGGCGCGGCTGGGGTACGGTGGCTCACCGCCAATGCCGCGACGCCCGACTGCGTGCTGCTCGCGCACGAGCCGCCAGGACTGAATGCGCTCGAGGTTCTGGCAGCGCTCCGAGGGGAGCGTCTTGTCCCGCCCTGCCCGGTCATCCTCCTCACGGACACCCCGGCGGAAGGGCGTGAGCTGAGACGCTCGGCGCTGCGGGCTGGCGCCATGGAGTGCGTGGAGAGGAGCACGCTGAATGCTCGGGCGCTGACCCAGGCCATCGAGGATGCGCTCGATCGCTTCGCTCCCTGGCGGACGTCGAGCGCCACTCCCCCCGACAGCACCCGGGCGCAGCTCGAGGCCGTGATCAACGCGATGGCCGACGGCGTCGTCGTCTTCGACATGGCCGGCAACGTGGTCCTCCTCAACGAGGCGGAGGCGCGGATCAACGGCTTCGCGAGTGCCGAGGAGATGAAGCGCGATCTCGCGTTCTTCGCGGACATCTATGAGCTGTCCCTCGACGATGGACGGCCTCTTGCGGTGGCGGAGTGGCCTGTCTCGCGGGTGCTGCGGGGAGAAACCCTCACGCATTGGCAGCTCCGCGCCCGGCGGCGGGATACCGGGCAGGCGTGGCACATCGACTTCAGTGGAGCGCCCATTCGGGATGAGGCGGGAAGGCAGCTGCTCGCCGTCGTCATCACCCGCGACGTCACGAGCCAGGTCCATGCCGAGCAGGCGCTGCACGCCTCGCAACGCCGCTACCGGATGCTCTTCGAATCCATCGATGAGGGCTTCTCCCTCGTGCAGATGATCTTCGACGCGCACGGCGAGCCCATCGACTACCTGTTCCTCGAGACCAACGCCGCCTTCGAGAGCCACACCGGGCTCGCGAACGCCGTGGGCAAGCGGGTCAGTGAGCTCGTTCCCCAACTCGACGCGTCCTGGTTCACGCGTTACGGAAACGTGGCGCTCACGGGCGAAGCCATCCGCTTCGAGAATCATGCCCCGGCGATGAATCGCTGGTTCGAGGTGTTCGCCTCCCGCGCGGGCGACCCGGAGAGCCGGCAGGTCGCGATCGTCTTCAAGAACATCACCGAGCGCAAGCTGACGGAGCAGGCGCTGCGCGAGAGCGAGGCGCGCGCGCAACAGGCCGCCGCCAAGGCCGAGGCCGAGAGCCACCTGTTCGATGCCGTACT
>NZ_DASVSO010000711.1:0-4167 GCF_036388035.1 Archangium sp. | reverse complement strand
CATCGGCGCGAAGGGCGAGAAGGTCGACGCCGGAGGAGCCACGGCCGCCGCGCCCGCTCCGAAGGCCGCCGCTCCCGCCGCCGCTGCTCCGAAGCCCGCCGCGGCTCCGGCCGCCGCGCCCGCCGCCCAGCCCGCCGCCGGCGGGGGAGAGGGCATCGCCATCGTGATGCCCGCGCTCTCCCCGACGATGACGGAGGGCAAGCTCGTCAAGTGGCTGAAGAAGGAGGGGGAGAAGGTCTCCTCCGGCCAGGCCATCGCCGAGGTGGAGACGGACAAGTCCAACCTCGAGGTGGAGGCCTACGACGACGGCGTGCTCGCCCGCATCGTGGTGCAGGAAGGCCAGATGGCGAAGGTGGGGGCGCCCATCGCGTTCCTGGCGGGGAAGGGGGGCGCCAAGCCCGCTGCTCCCGCCCAGGCTCCGGCGCCCGCCGCGGCTCCGGCTCCCAAGGCCGCCGCTTCCGCGCCCGCCGCTCCGGCTCCCAAGGCCGCTGCTGCCGCTCCGGCGTCCGCGCCGGGGGGCCGCGTGCGCGCCAGTCCGCTGGCGAAGCGCATGGCCCGCGACCGAGGCCTGGACCTGTCCCAGGTGCGCGGCTCCGGTCCACACGGCCGCATCGTGAAGAGCGACATCGAGAAGGCGCTCACCCAGGCGCCTGCTCCGGCCGCCGCGCGCAAGCCCACCGCTCCGGCGGCTCCGGGCGTGCGTCCCGAGCCCAAGGCGGTGCCCGTCTCCTCGATGCGCAAGGTCATCAGCCAGCGCATGGCGGAGGTGAAGCCCGGCGTCCCGCACTTCTACCTCTCGGTGGACGTGGAGATGGACGCCGCGCTGAAGATCCGCGAGGAGGCCAAGGCGCTCGAGTCGAAGGTCTCCGTCAACGACATCATCGTGAAGGCGGCGGCCATGGCGCTGCGCCGCTACCCGAAGATGAACGTGTCGCTGCACGGTGACTCCATCCTGCACTTCGAGACGGTGGACATCGGCATCGCGGTGGCCATCGAGGACGGCCTCATCACCCCCGTCATCCAGGACGCGGATCAAAAGGGGCTGGCGGCCATCTCCGCCGCCTCGCGCGACCTGGCCGAGCGGGCCCGCAAGCGCGCCCTCAAGCCGCACGAGTACACCGGCGGTTCGCTGACGGTGTCCAACCTGGGCATGTACGGCATCGACTCGTTCATCGCCGTCATCAACCCGCCCCAGGCGGCCATCCTCGCGGTGGGCTCCGTCTCGGACAAGGTGGTGGTGCGCGAGGGGCAGATGGTGGTGCGCAAGCTGATGACGGTGACGCTCTCGGGCGACCACCGCGTCATTGATGGCGCCATCGGCGCCGAGTACCTCCGGGAGCTCAAGGCGCTGCTCGAGCACCCGATGCGGCTGCTGTTCTAGTCACTCCGCCGCCACGGTGGGCCGCCGTCCCGAGCGGCCCCCGTGGCGGTCTCCAGCCCGCGTCACTCGCGGGTCGGTTCCTTCTCCTCGTGCATGTCGTGCTCCAGCCGGCGCTGGGCCTCGGTCACACTGGCCTGCTCCTCGCGCCGGGTGCCCGTGGGCAGCTCCGACTCGTGCTCCTCGGAGCGGCCCTTGATGCCGGGCCACGGGTCCGGGTGCGTGGCCTGCACGTGCTCGATGTGCTCGGCGTAGCCGGGATCCTTGTTGTCCGCCATGTCGTCCCTCCTCACGGTGTCGGGGTGCCTGGATACGGTGGGGGTGCAGGTGGGAGACGGCCATGGGGGGCGCCGCTTGGGTTGGCTCGTTCCCCCGCTCGCAGGGCAAGTGAAGAAAAGGGCGCGCAACCCATTCGTGAGCTGCTTAACTTTGCTTCGATGAATGACGACGACACGAGACGCACCCGGCTGGAAGCGGGGATGAAGGAGTTGGAGACGCGGATGGGGCAGCCCTCGCCCCTGGCGCAGCCCCTCCACAAGGCCCTGCTCGGGGCCGTGTTCCCCCTCTCCACGGAGCAGCTCGTCTGGCTGGCCCGGGAGAACGAGGCGGCCCCTGTCGTCCTGTCCCTGGTGAGCAACCTGCCGCGGCGGCTGTTCGAGTCCCTGGACGCGGTGCTGCGGGAGTTGGAGCTTCAACCCGCGGTGGGGGAGGAGGCGGCCGAGCCCTCGATGGTCCCCATGCAGGAGCGCTGAGGGGTCAGACCCCAGGGTGATTGACGCCGAGCGTGCGGGAGTTCCCGGCGCGTGTGGGTGCTCGCCTGGGGTGAACACGGCCCATCGGGTTTTGCTCGTGACGTGGTATCTCTTGGGGCGTGGGCACAGTGGGTTGGAAGGGTGGGAGTGGGTTGGTCGGCCTGGCCCGGAGAGGAACTCCATGAATCCGTCTGACCTCCCCGCCGTCCTCTACGTCGACGACGACGCGCTCAACCTCCGGGTGTTCGAGGCGAACTTCGGCTCGAAGTTCCGCATCTTCCGTTGCTCGACGCCGGCCGAGGCGCTGACGCTGTTGGAGCAGAAGCGCAGCGAGATTGGCGTCATCCTGTCCGACCAGCGCATGCCGGGCATGACGGGCGTGGAGCTGCTGGAGCGCGCGCGTACGCTGGCGCCGGACGCCAAGCGCATGCTCGTCACGGCGTACTCGGACATGCAGGCCGTCATCGACGCGGTGAACCGCGGTCAGGTGAGCCGCTACTTCGTCAAGCCGTGGGACCGGGCCGAGGTGTTGGCCGCGCTCGAGGACGGGCTGAGGATCGCCCGGCTGGAGCTGCGCATCCGCGAGGTGGAAGGGCGGATGATGAAGGCCGAGCGTCTGGCCACGTTGGGTCAGGTGACGGCCGGCATCGCGCACGAGCTGATGGGCCCGGTGGGCTACCTGTCGCAGAACGTGGCCTCGCTGCGGCGGGATTTGGAGTGCGTGGTGCAGTACGCCTCCAAGCATCTGGCGAATGATCCCTCCTCCGAGGTGGCGAGTGTGCTGGAGGATCTGCCCTCGCTGCTGTCGGACCTGGCCACGGGCGCGGATCACCTGCGCGGGGTGGCGCTGGGCCTGAGGGGGCAGGCGCGCGGTGAGGACATGGAGGCCTCGGCGGACGTGGCCGAGGTGGTGTCCTTCGCGGTGAAGCTGGCGCGCGCCGAGGTGCGGGATCGTGCCCGCATCACCACCATGGGCGAGCCGGTGAAGGTGACCTTCGGGCCGGTGAAGCTGTGCCAGGTGCTGCTCAACCTGATCGTCAACGCCGCGCAGGCCATGGAGGGCCTGGGCCGGCCGGGTCGCATCGACGTGCGGTGGACGACGCGAGATCAGGACGTGGTGCTCACCGTGGCGGACAATGGCTGCGGCATCCCCCAGGAGCTGCAGGAGAAGGTGTTCCAGCCGCTCTTCACCACCAAGCCGGTGGGCATCGGCACGGGCCTCGGCCTGTCCATCTGCAAGGAGCTGGTGACTCAGGCCGGCGGCGGCGTGCGGCTGTCGTCCAAGAAGGGCGAGGGCACCGAGGTGGAGCTCTCCCTCAAGCGAGTCCAGCTCCCCTGAGGCCGAAGGCGTTGTGCAGGAGGCGCCACACCCGGAAGAGCGCCTCCTCCTCGCTCGCGCCGATGTGATCCACCAGCACGGCGCGCCGCGGCCCTTCCTTCTCGCCCGCGCGCCACACCACCACGAGCGCATAGCGCCGGGGCACGCGCTCCACCACCTCCACCGCGGTCACCGCGTCGAAGGGCACCCACTCCTTCTGGGTGGCCCCCGGGGCCCACCGGAGCTGCTCCACCCGCAGGCGCTCGCTGGGGAAGTGCAGCACGAAGCGGCGCCGGCCGAGCTGCCCCTCCAGCCGCAGGGCGAAGCCCACCAGGGCCGCCGACAGCACGCCCAGTCCCACGGGCAGGGGAGGCAGGCGCTCGCCGCCGCTTCCCCACAACACCGCGCCTACCGCTCCCGCCGCGCACAGGGCCGCCAGCACCAGGCAGGCGCCCGGGAGCTGGCGCTGCAAGAAGGGCGGGGGGAGGGACTCCCCCAACAGGCGGCCGGGCTCGTACCGCAGTCGTACGTCTCCGAGCCGCCGGGGGGCGGGGTTCTCCTCCAGGGCATCCGCGAAGCTCGCCACACGGCCCAGCATAGACACCACACGGCGTCCCTCGAAGTCCGACGCGAGCTGTGCAATCCTCAAATGCATGGATCTCCCCTTCGAGACGGAAGAGGGCGGCGGCGGGGGTGAGGGGGGTGGGGGCACCCTCGCC
>NZ_DASVSO010000710.1:0-5582 GCF_036388035.1 Archangium sp. | reverse complement strand
CATCACAGAACGGGCCCCGCTCTCCATCTCTCCGAGGCACCAGCCGCGACACCGCCGCCGGTGCTCAGCCGACGCATGCCTCTGGGGGGATTGGGATGGGACAAGTACAGACGCCTGGGGAGCCCGCCCTATCGAAACACGAACCGCCCTCGCCGCGGATGCTGGGGCCGTACGCGCTCCAGCGCGTCCTCGGGACGGGAGGCATGGGGGTTGTCTACCTGGGGTGCCACCGAGAGACCGGTGAGCGTCACGCGGTGAAGACGGTCCGCCTCACGCACGCCTCCACGCTGGCCAGCATCCGGCGCGAGGTGCAGGCGCTCAGCCGGATCCACCACCCCGGGATCATCCGGATCGTCGATCACGGCTTCTCCGCCGGGCTCCCCTGGTACGCCATGGAGCTGCTCGAGGGCCACACGCTCAAACAGCTCATCTCCCGGTATTGGAAGTTCGACTCCCGGGGCACCCGCCCCTCCGAGACACACGGCACCTCCCAGCCCCAGGGACAGGACTCCTCCCGCGACCCCGGCGCCCCACCCGCCCTGCCCTCGCGCCCGCTGCTCAGGCTGCTGCGGCGCCTATGCGCCCCCCTGGCGTACCTGCACGGCCGAGGCCTCGTCCACCGCGACCTCAAACCCGGCAACATCTTCATCCGCGCGGATGGAACGGTCGTCCTCGGGGACTTCGGGGGAGCGGTGGCGTTCGCGGGCGCGGGCGGCCGGGAGGTGCTCCAGGTGGACGGCAACACGCTGGGCACCCTGCTGTACATGGCGCCCGAGCAGATCCGCGGCGATCTCGTGGACGCCCGCGCCGATCTCTACGCACTCGGCTGCATCCTCTACGAGTGCGTGACTGGCCTGCCGCCCTTCGTGGGCGGCTCGGACAGGGCCATCCGCCGTCGGCACCTCCAGAGCCCTCCTCCCCCTCCGTCCGAGATCCTCGGCGAGGAACTCCCGGAACGGCTGGAGTGGCTCATCCTCGAGCTCCTCGAGAAGCACCCCGAGGACCGCCTGGGCTATGCCGAGGACGTGGCCCGGGTGCTCTCCGAGCTGGAGCCAGACATAGACGCGCCGGTGGACCTGCCCCCCAGCCAGCCCTACCTCTACCGCCCGCGCTTCACGGGCCGGACCGAGGCCGTGAGCGAGCTCCGCACCCGGCTCGACGCGCTGAGCGTCGGCCGGGGCGGGAAGATCTTCGTCGGCGGCGCCAGTGGAACGGGCAAGACGCGCCTGGCGCTGGAGATGGCCCGCGAGAGCTTTGGCCGTGAGCTGTCCGTGGTGACGTGCGAGTGCGTCCCGCTCGGGCTCTCGGGCACCCGGGTGGATGCCCGCATGAGGGCCCCGCCCCTGCACCCCTTCCGCTCGCTGCTGACCACGGTGGCGGACCGGTGCCGACACTGGGGCACGGAGGAGACGGAGCGGCTGCTCGGACCTCGGGGCAAGGTGCTGGTCCCGTACGAGCCCCGCCTGGACGAGCTGCCCGGCCAGAAGGAACTGCCCGCGCCACCTCCCCTCTCCACCGAGAAGGCCGAGCGCGCCCGCATCTTCTCCAGCCTCCACGAAGTCCTCTTCGCCCTCGCCGAGGAGGACCCCCTGTTGCTGATCATCGACGACCTCCAGTGGGCGGATGAGCTGACGCTGGGCTTCCTGCGCCTGCTGCGGCACGAGCACCTGGCCGAGCGGGGCGTCCTGCTGCTGGGCACCTACCGCCCCGAGGAGCTGGAGGGGACACTCCGGGAGGTGGTGTCCGCGCCCGAGGCCCTGCGCCTGGAGTTGGGGCGGCTCGACACGAAGAGCATCCAGTCGATGGCCTGCGGCATGCTCGCCCTGCAATCGCTGCCACGGGACTTCGACCGACTGGTCCGCCAATGCGAGGGCAACCCCTTCTTCGTCGCCGAGTACCTGCGGGCCGCCATCACGGAGGGACTGCTCCACCGGGATGGCACGGGCCGGTGGCGGTTGGATGAGCGGGCGGCGACCCAGGAGCCGCTGCACTCCCTCGGCCTGCCCGGGTCCATCGCGGAGCTCATCCACCTGCGGCTGCGAGACCTGGACCCCCAGGCCCGGGCGCTGGTGGAGCTCGCCGCCGTCCTCGGCCGCGAGTTCGAGGCCGAGCTCCTCCTGGAAGCCTCCGAGCTGGACGACGCCTCGGCCCTCGAGGGCCTGGAGACGCTGCGGGTCCGGCAGATCCTCGAGGAGACCTCCGGAGGACGACTCCGCTTCCTCCACGACAAGCTCCGCGAGCTCTCCTACGGACGCATCCCCCCGGAGCACTGCCACCGCCTGCACCACCGGGCGGCCGAGGCCATCGAGCGACGCGCTTTGGGGGCGCTGGACTTCGCGCTCGGCTACCCGGCCCTGGCCCATCACTGGTCGAAGGCCCGGGTCCCCGAGCGGGCGAGCCACTACTTCGGCCTCGCGGCGGACCATGCCCGCTCCGCCCACGCCCACAGCGAGGCCATCGCCTTCTACCGGGCGGCCCTCGCCGAGGCGGACGAGCACCTGCGCACGGCCCGGGAGGAGCCGGAGGACTGGCGCGAGCGGCTCCGCCGCCTCCACGAGAGCCTCGGGGACGTGCTCGCGCTCACCGTGCAACGGCAGGAGGCACACGCGGCCTACGGCCAGGCCCTGCTCCGGCTCCGGCCCGACGCGCGGGTGCGGCGGGCGCGCGTGCACCGCAAGCGGGGCAAGACCTGGGAGACGCACCACCTGCACGAGGACGCGCTGCGCGCCTACGACGAGGCGGAGGCGGCCCTGGGCCATGCGCCCGTGGAGCCCCGTGACAGGGCCAGACCCGATCCCGAGGAGACCCCGGTGGCCTGGTGGCACGAGTGGGTGCAGGTCCAGGTGGACCGACACTGGACCTGCTACGGGATGAACCGGTGCGAGGAGATGGCCGAGCTGGTGCGCAAGGTGCGCCCGGTGGTGGAGACCCATGGGACTCCGAGACAACGCGCCGGCTTCTTCGTGCTGCTCCTCAACACGGCCTTCCGGCAGGAGCGCTACGTGGTCTCCGCCGAGATGGTGGAGTACGGGCGCCTGGCGGTGCGAGCCAGCGACGAGTCCGGTGACGTAGGCCTGCGCGTGCAGGCTCGCTTCTGCCACGCCTTCGGCCTGCTGCACCACGGCGACCTCGACGAGGCGGAGCGGCAGGGCCTCGCCGGACTGCGGCTGGCGGAACGGACGGGAGACCTGACGATGAAGTCGCGCCTCCTCGCCTACCTGACCCTGGTGTATCGCAAGCGCGGTCAGGTGGCCGAGACGCGGGCGTGGTGCGAGCGGAGCCTGGAGGCGGCCTCCGCCGCGCACATGGACGACTACGTGGGCGCGGCTCGGGCCAACCGGGCCTGGGTGGCATGGAAGGGGCGGCGCTTCACCGAGGCCGAGCTGGAGGCCCGGGCCGCCCTGGAGTGCTGGAGGAAGCTCGCGGTGCTCTCCCCCTATCCGCTCCAGTGGCAGGGATTGTGGCTCCTGCTGGCAATCGCCCTGCACCACGGGGCTCTGACGGAGGCCCTGGAGCACGCCCGGGCGCTGCTCGACCCCAAACAACAACGGCTACCAGACACGCTGGCGGGTGCTCTCACGGATGCGCTCGAGGCCTGGAGCCAGAACCAGACGGAGGCGGCGCGAGAGCACCTGCGGCGGGCCGTCAGCTCCGCTCAGGAGCAGGCATGCCTTTAATGTCGCGATTCCACGGAAACGCTCTCCCCCTGCGCCCCTCGAGAACGACGCGGGCGCGTCCCCATCGTGAGGGTCCGGGTCACCATCTCCGCGAACCGCTCCAGGGCGCTGCCCTTGGGAAGGAAGGCTCGGACCCCCGGGGCATGGGGGTCTCCCGAGCCGCTGTGCATGACGATGGGAATGTCGCGGAGCTCCTCGGACCGGGAAAGCTCTCGGCACAGCTCGACCCCATCCATGCGCGGCATCATCCAGTCCGTCACCACCAGATCCGGGTGCAGCCGCCTCGCCACGCCCAGGGCCTGCACACCGTCATGGGCCCGGAGGATGTCGTGGCCCATCAGCTCCAGCAGCTCGGAATAGAGCTCGAGGATCTCGGGTTCGTCATCAACGAGGAGAATGGTACTCACGTGTCCTGCCCCTTTTCAGGAGGTGACGGCGTGAACCACGCCTCGTCCCTCCACTCAGGCAGAACCCCACGGCGCCCATTGTGATGGGCTCGGAGGGAGCCAATTCCATACATCACATCGGCGGCTCCGGGCCTCATTCACTTCGTGGGAGGAACTTCGTCCTCCATCACGAAGGCAAAGGGGCCACGGATGCACGTGACGGATCGAGAGCAGCTGGAACAAGAGATTCAGGAACTCTGCAAGCAGGGCGAGATCCACCTGGCGGTGGATCGGATCATGCGCGGCTATGGGCAGGACATCCGCAGGATGATGAGCTCCGTGCTCCCCGATGACGAGCGTGCGCACGATGCCTACGGCCTCTTCAGCGAGCGCCTGCTGAAGGGCCTCAAGAACTTCCGCTGGGAGAGCTCCTTGCGGACCTGGGCCTACCGCATGGCGCGCAATGCCTGCCTCAAGCTGGTGAGCGGGGCCTCCGCTCGGGAGCTGCCCGTCACCCGTTCCGCGATCCCCGAGCACTCCGTGCGGCAGCGGAGCGCGACCAATCCCTGGCAGCGGACGGATGTGAAGGATCGTTTCCGCGCCTTGCGCAAGAGTCTGGACCCCCTGGACCAGAAGCTGCTCGAGCTGCGGCTGGACCAGAACCTGCCGTGGCAGGAGGTGGCGCGGGCCATGGCGACTCCAGAGGAGCCTCTGACGGGGGAGACCCTGGCACGCAGGGCCACGGCGATGCGCCAGCAGTTCCAGCGCATCAAGGCCCGCCTGCGCACCCTGGCCGTGCGGGACGGCCTGGTGAAGAACGAGGATGAGGACGATTGACCGCGGGGGAGCGGGCAATGAGAAGCGGAGGGCACGGCGACGTGACCTCCGCTTCTGAAGTTCCACGGAGGACTTGCAGACAACCCTTATGCACCAACCCAATGCCAACCACTGTCCATTTCGAGTACTCCTCTGGACTGAAGCGCCAGGTCCTTCGCAACGCACGTCTCGCCGGCGGTTGGGACGAGCGCGGCCACCCCTCCGACCAGTGGTCGATCCTTCCCATGGAACCGGCCGCCGGAGACGACGGCTGTCCGTGCTTCCGGGCCACCGTCTCCTTCGACGAGTCCCAGCTCGGCACCCGGTTCGAGTGGGGCGTCATCGTGGACGGTCCCGACGGAACCGACCTGTGGGCCATTCCCACCGAGGTGGATGATCCCACCTCGCGCAACCGGACCCGCTCCTTCGTGCTCGGACCCGGACCCTCACGCGAGCGCTATCATCTCTCCCAGGGGCGCTACCTCGGCGCGCAGAAGTACTTCCGCCCGGACGCCTCCACGCCCCTGGCGCGCTTCGCCGTCTGGGCGCCCCACGCGACCCGGGTCGAGGTGGTTTTTGGAACCCAGGAGAGCGGCTACATCGCGGACGACGGCACCGGCCTCTCTCCCCTCCTCCCGGTCCTCCCCATGGTGCGCCAGGACAGCGGCGTCTGGGAGACGGAGGTCGAGGGCCCCGGCGCCCT
>NZ_DASVSO010000709.1:0-20490 GCF_036388035.1 Archangium sp. | reverse complement strand
CATCAGCAACACGTGAGTGGTGAGGCGTGAGAGGGTGCGTACCTGCTCGCCAGAGGGCTTGCGCTGGAAGGACTCCCAATACTCGGGCGAGTTCTGGACGAGCTCTCGCACCGCGCCCGGGAGCCGGGTGAGCCCCTCCAGCGTTTCGCCCGGGCGGAAGACGAGCCGGTAGAGGCCCTCCACCGTGTCCATCAGTGCCAGCCCCGCCCCCTCCAGCGCCGGCAGCACCACGCCGTCATCCGGCACGTAGGAACCCAGGGGCAACGCTCCTCGCGGCACTTCCAGTCCCGCGTCCACCGGCCAGAGGTGCCCGCCTTCCACGGCGTAGAAGGGCCCCACCTCGAAGCGGCCCGCACGCAACGTGCCGTCCTCCGCCACCCGAACCTCGCCCACCTTCTGCTTCGCCTCGCCCGTGACAGCCAGGACGAGGTAGCCGTCCGGCCTCAACACCCGCAGCCGGTGGAATCGGTCCATCCGCGTGTGCAGCTCCTCGCGCGACACCGGCCTTCCCCCCGTGGCCACCTCCAACAGCAGGTGCGCCGCCATGCGGCGTTGGGCGAAGTCACCCAGTCTCACCTCCGTGGACAGCAAGTGCGGCAGCAGTTGAAGTGCCTGCTCGGGCGACAGCGTGCGCCCGTCCACGGGCAGCGTGTCCCCGGGCACGCCCACGTGCGCGAGGAAGCCCTGGAAGTAGTCCAGGCTCATGGGCACCGCGCGGGGGCGTCCGTCGCCCACTCCGTCGGGCCAGCCCACTCCGCCCTCGTCCCAGTCGTCCAGCGACTCGTCCCCCTCAACGCCCGTGCCATGCACCTGCGCGCGAGACGGGACCTCAAGCACGCCCGCTATCTCTCCGAGGGCGCTCTCCACCTCGTCGAGGTCATCCTCGTCGTCATCCCCGTCGGCACTGCTCGAGACGTCCCGCACGGCGGCCTGGAGGGCACCCGCCGGGGATGGCTCGACCCGCGAGCGCGAGCAAGGCACTGGCGCCAGGGAACGGTGGCTCAAGCCCGGCAGCAGGGCTCCCCTGTGTCCCGAGGGAGAAGCCGTGGCGCACCCGGTCAGCACCGCCAGGGCCACCAACGCCAGCAGGGCAGCAAGGCGTTTCCCTGGAGAGGAACAGAAGACGGAGTGCTGCGCGGACATGGAGGCCCTCCCCGGAAAGCGGCTCTCCTGGTTCTACTGACCCAGACTGACCTTCCTGATGGGAGGGTGAGGTGCTCCAGCGGCTCAAGCCGGAGTTCCAGCATCCCGAGCTCGGGCTCGAATCGGGCGGGGGCCACCAGGCCACCCGGTCAGAAGTCCACGTCGTCCTCGCGCGAGACCCTGCGCGTGTCCGTGCCGGTGAACCAGCCCTCCAGCGCGTCGACCTGGTCGATGCGCCGGGCCGGCGGGAGGCTCTTGAGGAAGGCGCGCCCGTAGCTCTTCGTGACGATGCGCCGGTCCAGCATCGCCACGATGCCCCGGTCCGCCCGCGTCCGGATGAGCCGGCCGAAGCCCTGCCGCAGCGCCAGCGCCGCCTGGGGCAATTGGTAGCCGCCGAAGGCCTCCTCGCCGCGTGCCTCGAGCTGACGGATGCGCGCCGCCACCACCGGATCTCCCGGCGAGGCGAAGGGCAGCCGGTCGATGATGACGAGGCTCAGCGCCTCACCCGGCACGTCCACGCCCTCCCAGAAGCTGTGCGCCGCGAAGAGCACGCTCGGGTGCTCGCGGAAGGCCTCCAGCAGTTGCTGCTTGGGCCGCTCACCCTGCAGCAGCACCTGGTAGGGCAGTCGGCTGCGCGTGAGCGCGTGCGCCCGCTCCATGTTGCGCAGGCTCGTGAAGAGCACGAAGGCCCGGCCTCCCGTCACCTCGCACAGCCGGAGGATCTCCTCGGCCGCCGCCTCGATGAAGCCCGGGGCCGCCGGATCCGGCAGGTGCGTGGGCAGGTACAGCGCCGACTGCTCCTGGAAGTCGAAGGGGCTCGGCACCGAGACCGTGCGCACGCTCGTCACCGGCACGCCCTCCTCGTCGTACAGCCCCATCCGCCGCGCGAAGAAGTCGAAGCGGCCCTCCGCCGCCAGCGTCGCCGAGGTGAACACCACCGTGTCCACCCCTCCGTACAGGCGCTCCTGCAGCTCCTTGGAGATCTCGATGGGGCTCGCGCGCATGAAGACGCCCCGGCCGCGCGCCTCGGCCCAGTAGACGTGGTCGTGCGACTCCACCTTCTCCAGGAAGGAGAAGTCCGCCACCAGCTCCGCGCACCGACGGGTGAGCAGCGTCAGCTCCGGCTCGCGCTCGCTCGTGGTGAAGGCCGACAGTGCCGAGAGCGCCTCCTTCACCTGCTCAATCTGTCCCGAGAGCATCCCCAGCCGCTCGGGCTTGAGCGCCACCGCGCCCTCGTTCTCGTGCAGGCCCAGCACCCGCGGCGCCTGGGCGAAGAGCGCCTCGGAATGCGTGCGCAGGCGCACCACCAGCGAGGACAGCATCCCGAAGCGCGAGTCCGTCGTCGGCATCGCGCCCAGGGCGTCACGCACCAGGTCCTCCAGCCGGAAGCTCGACACCGAGTGCCCGAAGTGGCTGCCCGCCGCGTCCTCCAGCGCGTGCGCCTCGTCGAAGATGACCGCGTCGTACTGGGGCAGCACCCCGCCCTCGCCCCGCTGCCCCCGGGTGCGCAGCGCCAGGTCCGCGAAGAAGAGGTGGTGGTTCACCACCAGCAGGTCCGCCGACTCCGCCGCCCGGCGCGTCCGCGTGACGAAGCAGCTCTCGTACACCGGGCACTTCGAGCCCAGGCACGTGTCCGACGTCGTGGAGAGGCGGCCCCAGGTGTTGAAGGCCTCGGGCAGCTCCAGCTCGCTGCGGTCCCCCGTCTCCGTGCGGCTCGCCCAGGACTGGAGGTGCTTCCAGTACCGCGCCTCCTCGCGCGTGGAGAACTGCGGGTCCTTGCTGAACTTGTCGTAGCGGTGCAGGCACAGGTAGTTGTTGCGCCCCTTGAGGTAGGCCGCCTCGAAGGACAGGCCCATGCGCTCGCGCAGCAGCGGCAGGTCCTTGAAGAAGATCTGCTCCTGCAGCGTCTTGGTCGCCGTGGACACCACCACGCGCCGGCCCGACAGCAGCGCCGGGACGAGGTAGGCGAGCGTCTTGCCCGTGCCCGTGCCCGCCTCGGCCAGCAGGTAGCTGCGCTCGCCGAAGGCCTTCTCCACCGAGCGGGCCATCTGGAGCTGCTCGGGACGGTACTCGTAGGCCTCCAGCGCGGCCTGGAGCGCGCCTCCAGGGCCGAGCAGCGTATCCACGGAGAGTCTGAGCGAGGGAGCGGGCGAGGACATGGCGTGGGGGGGCGCGCGGTACGCGACAGGCCGGCGTATGAGGATAACAGTGCGCCGCTCGCTCGTCGGGTTTTGCGTCGCGCGGGCCCGGATGCTCGCCTGGGGGGCTCAGAAGCCGCCCTGGACTCCCAGCGAGACGATGTGGGCCCGCGTCTCGCGCTGCCCCTGAAGCTGGAGGTGGCGCAGCAGGGACAGCTCGTAGCCGCCCTGGACATTCAGGGCCTCCGCCGTGCCCCGCCGGCCCCAGAGCGTCCAGGCCAGCTTCACCCCGGGTTGATGCCCCCGCAGCGCCCCGAGGCGGACGTCGCTCGAGCGGACGTCGAGCAGCTCCTCGTAGCGTGGCTGGTAGAAGCTCGCCGGCCACTGCCGGAAGAAGCGGTAGCGCACCGACACGAGCCCCCGCGCCCCCAGCTCCACCGCCACCGAGGCCTCCGGCGCCAGCGCCCATACGCCCCAGGTGTCCCCGTAGAGGCCCTGTCTCGCGTGGACGGCCACGCCCTGCCCCAGCGCCCACGAGAGGCCCGCGTAGCCGGTGAAGCGGCCCCGCGTGTCCGGCAGATGCTCCGGGAAGAGCGTCGTGCGCACCCACGCGCGCCGGTACGGGCTGCTGAGCTGCCCCGATTGCAGCGAGGCCCCCAGCCCCGCCGACGCCATCACCGACGGAGAGAGGAGCTGGGTGAGCGCTGTCCCCGCCACGAGGCGCAGGTGCGTCGCCGGCCAGAGCGCTAGCTCGCCCGGGGGCGCCTCCAGGGGGCTCACCCGGTCCCTCCCGAAGCCCACGAAGCCCGAGAGCGCCGTGTTGCGCTCGAAGAGCTCCACCGAGCCCGACACCCGCCCCGAGAAGGCCAGGTAGTCCGGCTCGTTGCTCACCCGTCCCGCCACCGTCAGCGTCACGGGCGCATCCCCCACCCGCCGCGCCAGCTTCAGCGCCGCGCCTCCCTCGAAGCGCCACTCCTCCAGGTGATCGCCCGCCACCACCCGCACCGAGGCCCCCGTGATGGCATCCACGTCCCCGTCGTGCGTGTGGCCCGTGTCCGGGTTGCCCTCGTCCACGTGCACGTGCTCGGGCGTGTTCACCTCGATGCGGTCGGCCAGGCCCCGCAGCTCCACGGACAGCCCCTCCGTCACGGGCTGCGTCACCGTCATTCCCGTGGTGACGACGTTCAGTCCCTCCCCGTCCACGTAGTAGTGGCCGAGCACCGTGGCCGTGGTGGGGGCGCGCGGCGGCACGGGCTGTCCCCCGTGCGCACACGCGCCCAGCACCCCGGTGGCCAGCGCGGCGAGGAGGGCACGGCTCATGGAAGAGGGCCCGTATGCGCGCTCGGGCCCTCGGCGGTGCCGAAGGTCGCCAGCGCCAGGGGGACGTCCCGCACGTTCAGGGTGCGCACCACCGCGTTCGTCGCGGTGTCGATCTGGCTCACTGTGTCGTCCTCGGTGTTCGTCACGAAGAGGAAGCCCCCACCCGCCGAGAGCGTGTCGCCGTGGTGGCCGGTGCTCAGCCCCACCGGAATGGAGGCGCGCTGCACCGGGGCCGCCGGGTCCGAGATGTCCAGCACCAGCTCCTGGCTCACGCGCGAGCTGGGGTCTCCGAAGCCTCCCGCGGGGGTGATGTAGAGGGTGCGCGCGTCCTTGGTGAGGACGATGTGGCCGGGCCCGGCCTTCGCCGCGGCCGTGGTGGCCAGCACCAGGTCACACCCGGGGCCCCGGTAGAACAGGGGCACCTCGCGGACGACGGTGTCGGTGCTCGCGTCGACCACCACGAGCTGCCCCATCTGGCACGTCACGCCCGGGGCCTTGCCCTCGCGAGGCGACTCCTGCAACGAGTAGATGTAGCGGCCATTCGGATGCGCCTTCGTGTAGCCGCCGCCCGTGCCTCCGGTGCGCAACACCTGGAAGGTGGGGAGGTCCGCGTCCAGGTTGATCGCGACGAGGTCCCCCGTCGTCGTCAGGTTGCAGTACGCCTTGCCGGACACGGTGGAGGTGGCGCAGCCATGGGGTGCCGGAGGAAAGCCGCCCTGGTAGTTGGCCGCGCACGGGCGGCTGGGGCCCCAGCCGAGGTCCGCCGCGGACAGCTTCAGCACCTGCTTCACGTGGCCCACGTCCGAGTAGTCATAGACGCTCAGCGAGTCCTCGCAGTCGGCGATGTTGCTGATGACCACGCGCTCGCGGGTGTTGCTGAAGCTCGCCTTGTGGTGCCCGTTGCCGAGCCGCACCTCGCCCGCGGGCTGGAGGTACGTGGCGCTCCCCCGCGTCGCGTCCACGAAGAGGGCCGAGTTCGACCCCGGCGTCCCATCTCCGTCATTGAGCGTGAGCCAGTAGCGCTTCCCGTTGCGCACGGGGCTCACGTACGAGTGGACGGGCCGCTTCCCGCCCAGGCGGGAGGACGGCAGCCGGGCCTTCTCCAGCATCGTGAGCCCGTCCACGATGAGCACCTGGTTCTTGTTGGTGAGGTGGACGAGCAGCGTCCCGTCCTCGAGCACCTGCGGATCCACCGGCGACGTCACGTCCTCCACCGTGCCGGGCCGCTCCTGGCCGGAGTCGATGTCGTAGGACACCAGGCGCCCCTGGTGCGCCACGAAGAGGGCTTCGCGCAGAGGGCCCGTCTCCGGGGGCCGCTTGTCGTCGTCCTCACAGGAGGCCAGCAGGGCGGCGGCACAGACGGACAGCACGGCGGGAAGGGAGGGATGCGATCGTTTCATGGGCACTCCACCGAGACGGAGAAGAAGACGGACAGCGAGACTCACTGCGTGCAGCCACACCCGCCCCCGGGAGCACCCCCGGCCAGCCCCGCGCCGGAGCGCGTCTCCAGCAGCTTGGCGTCGTACTCGGTGGCCATGCCCTCCTCCGCCCACGGAGGCGCCATGGTGGGCGAGGCGAGCTGCTCTCGCTCCCACGGCTTCACGCGGACACAGCCCCCGAGGGGCAGCAACAGCACACAGAGGACGGCGAGTGGGGCACGCATGGGACGGGCACTGTCCCCAGACGCCCCCGTCGCGACAATGCGGCAAGGTGTCGCAGCCGCGAAGGGCCGCCGGGAGTGTCCACCCACCCGCGGGAGGACGCGGCGCTACTGTGCGGGGGGATACTTCTGCAGCTTGCGCTGGAGCGAGCGCCGGTGCAGGCCGAGCCTTCGCGCGGCCTCGGAGATGTTGCCGCCGCAGTCCGCGAGCACGCGCTGGATGTGCTCCCACTCGGCGCGCGCCAGCGTGGGCGGCTGGAAGTCCTCCGTCACCTCCGTCCGCTCGCCCGGGCCTCGCGAAAAGGCGAGCAGCAGGTCATCCACGTCCGCGGGCTTGGGCAGGTAGTTGAACGCGCCCAGCCGCACCGCCTCCACCGCCGTGGCGATGCTGCCGTAGCCGGTGAGGACGATGACGCGGGTGGAGGCGTCCAGCGCGTGCAGGTCCCTCACCAGCTCCAGCCCGCTGCGCCCGGGCATCCGCAGGTCCACCACCGCCAACTCGGGGGACTCGCGCGTGGCCTGGGCCATCGCCTCCTCATGGGAGCCGGCGGTGCTCACCTCGAAGCCGCGCGCGCGAAAGGCCCGGGCCAGCCGCTCGCGGAAGACGGCGTCGTCGTCCACCAGCAGCAGCGTGGGAGCATGGTCGGGCTTCGGGCTCGTCATGGGGCTGGCTACACCCGGGACGCCCCCCGAGACAACGCGGCGGATTGTCGCAGCCCCCCCGCCGGCCACGTCAGCACCACCGAGGTGCCCCGGCCCGGTGTGGAGTCGAGCACCAGCCGGCCGCCGAGCTGGTCCAGCACCGCGCGCGTGAGGAAGAGCCCCAGCCCCATGCCCTCCCCCGGCGCCTTGGTGGTGAAGAAGGGCTCGCCCGCCCGCGCGAGCACCTCCGCTGGCATGCCCTCGCCCGCGTCCTCCACCGACAGCCGCCACCCCTCCGCCTCGCGCGCCAGCCCCAGCCGCACCTCCGCCTCCGGCGCCGAGGCCTGCAGCGCGTTCTTCACCACGCCCCGGATCGCCCGGGCGAAGGCGTGCGCGGGGACGAGCTCCCGCTCCTCGCGGGCCCGCCCGTCCACCTGGACGCGCACCTGCTCGCGGCCCGGCAGCCCCTCCAGCGCCTCCTCCACCAGCGCCGCGGGCGCCAGCTCCACGATGGATTCGCCGTGCCAGGCCCCGGCCCCCGAGGCCATCTGCGTGAGGATGTCCCGGCAGCGCGCCACCTGCTCGCGGATGAGCCGCGCGTCCTCCAGCGAGGAGGCCCCCGGCTCGGTGCGCGACAGGTGGCGCTCCAGCTCCCGCGCCGCCACGGCGATGGTGGACAGCGGCGTGGACAGCTCGTGCGCGGCGCCCGCCGCCAGCGTGGCCAGCGCCGTCAGCTTCTCGTGGCGCGCCGAGGCCGCTCGGGCCGCCACCAGCTCCGCCTCGCGCGCCGCCAGGGCGCGTGTCACCCGCTGCACGAAATAGACGATGAAGCCCGCGGCCAGCGCGAAGGCCGCCCACATGCCCTCCAGGTGCATCCGCACGTCATGGATGTGGTGCTGCGGGTGCTGCGCGGCCTCGCCCCCGGCGGGAAACCAGAGGTGGTCCACGAAGAGCGCGCCGAAGCAGGCGATGGCCAGCCCTGCCAGCGCCCACGTCCACCCGGCGCGCAACACCACCGCCGCCAGGGCGATGTGCACCAGGTACAGCGCGCTGAAGGGGTTGAAGGGGCCGCCGCTCAGGTCGAGCAGCACGGTGAGCAGCACCACGTCCAGTGCCATCACCGCCCACGGCTGCCACTCGCGCAGGGTGCGCGCCCGCCGCGTCCACAGCCCCAGGGCCACGTTGCTCGCCGCCGCCACGGCGAGGGTGGCGAACAGCGGCCCCAGCCGCTGGGACATGCCCAGCCCGAAGTGCACCCCGAGGATGAGCGCCACCTGCCCGACGATGGCGCCCCAGCGCAGACGCAGCAACCACGAGAGGTTGATGGCGTGCGCGTCGTTCACTACGGCCCCAGGAACACCCCTCGGGCCTTGTAGACGACGAAGATGGCCACCATCACCAGGACGAAGACGAGCAGGCCCTGCATGGCCACCTTCATCTTCGCGCGCTTGTCGGGCGGCTCCGAGGGCATGAGGCCCGAGCCCGCCGAGGCCAGCCGGAGCACCTCCTCGCGCCCGCGCTTGGCCGCGGCATCCTCCGGGAAGCGGGCCAGCCGGATGCGGTAGAGGCGGCCGAGAATCGCCAGCTCACCGCGCTCGGACGCCAGCGCCAGCACCTTGTCGTGCGCGCTCTTGCTCTCCCACAGCTCCAGCACGCCCAACCACGTGGAGTGCAGCACCGTCGAGGGGCGGAACTCCTCGGCCTTGAAGCGCGCGTACTCGAGCCCGCAGAAGGGGCACACCACCGCGCCCTCCTTGCGCCCGCCGATGCACTTGGGGCAGTAGCCCGGCGGCGGAGAGAAGGGGTCCTCCGTGTCCTTCTCCCTCGGCGCCGCCAGGGGCTCCGGCACCGCGCGCACCTGGACGCTGGCGGGACGCGCGGGGGGCGGCTCGGCCGGGGGTGGCGTGGGCTCCCCCGACTTGCGCGGCCCCACGTCCGAGAGCCGCAGCACCACGAGGTTGGCCGCCGCGGCCTCCGACATCACCATCCGCGACGCCGGGGCCTTGGCCGCCACGGGCTCCGGTGCCGGGGTCTTGGTGGACACCGGCTCGGGTGCCAGGGCCTTGGCCGCCACGGGCTCCGACGAGCGCACCACCGAGAGCTCCGGCGGCGGGGACTTCGCCACCACCGGCTCTCGCGCCGCGGGCTCCTTCGGGGACTCCTTCTTGGCGCGGGCCTCCTTCGCCTCGGCCTCGATGGCCGCGAGCACCGCGGCCGGCACCGCGACGCGCCGGGTGGGCTCGTTCTCGATGGGGTCGGGCTCCGCCTCGCTGTCGGCGAGCATGATCAACGGCCCCGGGGCCGACGTCTTGGAGACGGCCGAGGCGGGGGGCTGCTCGTCCTGCTCGGGCCCGCCGCGCGTCTCCACCCTGCAGCGGGAGCACTTGAGTACGAGCAGACCCGCCTCCACCCGGAACGCCGCCGGGGGTACGAGTCGCTCGCAAGCCTCACAGTAGTACTTCACCAGATCACCATTCGGATGGGCACGGGCAGGGCACAGCCTACCAGGGCCAGCAAGCATACCGCGCACACCAGTTTGCGCCCGAGTCCCAAAGGCTCGGCTGGCTGCGTGACTTCCGGGTGACCGAAGCCCACCACCTTGGTGGCCACCAACAGCCAGAGGCCCCAGGTGACGGTGTAGAAGAGGGTGAGGAAAAACAGCACCAGCGCCATGACCTTGCCCACCAGGCGAGCATGCCTGCCCAACACGGCAAAGGCCAGATGTCCACCATCGAACTGACCCACGGGCATCAGGTTGAGCAGGGTCACCAGCAGGCCGAACCAGCCGGCGATGACCACCGGGTGCTCCTGGATGTCCTTGCCGGCCGGGAGCGGCCCGAGGACGAGCCACTTCAGGCCCCGCATCAACAGGCTGTCGCCGAAGACGATGGCGGCGCCGAAGGGCGGCGCGTCCGGGGCCGGGGGCGCCGCCAGGGAGAGCTTCACCTGGAGCCACTGGAGGAGCTCCCCCCCGAGCACCCACAGCGAGGTGTCCCCCGGGAAGGAGGAGCGCAGCGGGGGGGCGTCCACCACGGCGGAGTGGGCGAGGCCCCAGAGGAGGACGGGCACCGCGACGAGGAGGCCCGCCAGCGGCCCCGCCGCCCCGATGTCCACCAGGGCGTTGCGGTGGGGGATGCGCCCGCGGATGCGGATGACGGCCCCCAGCGTCCCCACCCCGAGGTAGGGCAGCGGGATGAAGTACGGCAGCGAGGCATCCACCCCGTGCGCGCGCGCCAGCAGGTAGTGCCCCATCTCGTGGGAGCCGAGGATGGCGAGCAGCGCGAGGCTGAAGGCCAGCGAGCCCACCAGCCGCTCATCCAACGGCAGGGACTGGCCGAACTGCTGATTGAAGGTGAAGGACGTGGTCGCCGCCGTCACCCCGAAGAGCAACAGGTGCAGCCAGAGGCGGTTGGCGGGGCGGACGGTGGCGCTCTCCATGGGTCCGTCGTGGGTAGCAACGCCTCGGCGGCATTTCAACGCGGGGCGGCTGCCAATGGGCGTCCGCGGATATTCGGAAGATCCATTGCTTGACTTGATAGGTGCCTTTGCTACGACATCGCCAGCTTGAGGACCATTCGACCCGCCGGGCGCCAGGTCAGCCGGCTGGCCAGCTCCCCAAGCGTTCACTTGGGAGGGAATACACGATGAAGAAGGCCATTTTTTCGGCGGTTGTGGCGAGCAGCCTCATGGCGTGCACCAGCGTGGAGACGGCCGTCGTCTCGGGCAATGAAGTGGTGGCCACCGGTGGTGAGCCCATCGCCGTCATCCAGGGCGCCGCGCTCGGCCTGACCGCCATCTTCCACGTCGTGGACCTGGTGCAGAGCGACCTGGACACCGTGGTGAACAAGCTCCTCGTGGCGGAGGCCAAGGCCATGGGCGGCAACAAGGTGCAGCTGCTGAGCGCGGGCACCACCCCGCGTCACGGCCTCTTCGCCCTCACCGGCGGCATCATCGGCGTCCCCATCTCGGCCGCCATTGGCGTCGCGGTGAAGTAGTCGGCTTCCGTCATTTCCGCAGTAGTGTGCGAAGGCTCCCTGGCGACAGTGGGGCCTTCTGCTTTTTCCGCCCCCATGCGCGCTCGCCTCCTGCCCCTCCTCCTGCTCGCCCTCGCCGGCTGTCGCCGTGGCGAGGACCCCTCCGCCCTGCTCACCGACGCGACGCAGCGCCTGGCCGCGCGCGACGGCAAGCTCACCAGCTACGCGCTGGCGGGCACCGCTCGCGAGGGCGCCCAGACGATGGACTTCCAGTTCGCCTACCGCGCGCCCCAGAAGATGCTGGGCACGCTCGGGGCGCCCGCCTCGCGCAGCTACGCCTGGGACGGCGAGCGCCTCATGGAGCGCAGCGACGCGGCGAAGCAACTCATCACCTACAAGACCGAGCTGCCCCCGGAGAAGCGCGTGGGCGTGCTCACCGAGATTTTCGCCCCCTTCGCCCCCGAGGGCTTCCGCGCCCCGCTGCTGCCCGGCACGGGTGTGAGCGCCCGGCGCGTGTCGCACCCGCGGGGCCCCGAGGCCGTGGAGCTGACGGTCAAGCCCGCGGGCACCGACGTGGAGGTGACGTACCTGCTGCGCTGGCCCGGCATGGACTTCCTGGGCAAGCGCACCCGCAGCGGCGGCGCCACCTCGGAGCTGCGCGTGGAGGAGGAGCAGTGCGAGCAGGCCCTGGGGCTGTGCGTGCCCAAGCGGCTCACCCAGTGGGCAGGCGAGCAGCAGGTGGCGGAGACCACCCTGTCGCGCGTGGAGCTCAACCCCACGCTGCCGGCGGAGACCTTCACCCTCACCGCACCCGAGGGTTACGACGTCCAGTCCAAGACGCTCGTGGTGGAGGGCTCGCGGTAACACGCACCGTCCGGGTTGAAGCCGACCAGGGCCATCCCCACCTTCCCCACCGGGAAGGAGTGCGAGGAACATGCCCCTGGTGCAGAACGTCATCTTCGATGTGGACGGCACGTTGGTGGATTCGGTGGACGAGCACGCCGAGGCCTGGAGGCGTGCGTTCCTGGAGTTCGGCCGGGACGTGCCCTTCGCGCACGTGCGCAGCCAGATTGGGAAGGGCGCGGACCAGCTCGTGCCCGTCTTCTTCACCGAGGACGAGCTGGAGAAGTTCGGCAAGGAGCTGAGCGACTACCGCTCCACGCTCTTCAAGCGCGAGTTCATGCCCAAGCTGCGCCCCTTTCCGCGGGTGCGCGAGCTGTTCCAGCGGCTGCGCGCGGACGGACTCCGGATCGCCCTGGCCTCCAGCGCGAACGGCGACGAGCTGGAGTTCTACATCAAGCTGTGCGGCCTCGAGGGGCTGACGCAAGCGGAGACGTCCAAGTCCGACGCGGACAGGTCCAAGCCGCACCCGGACATCTTCGAGGCGGCGCTGGAGAAGCTGGGCCGGCCGGAGCTGCACAGCGTGGCGGTGGTGGGGGACACGCCCTACGACGCGCTGGCGGCGAGCAAGCTGAGCCTGCCCACCGTGGGCGTGCTGTGCGGAGGCTTCCCCGAGGACGATCTGCGCACGGCGGGCTGCCGCGCCATCTACAAGGACCCGGCGGACCTGCTCGCCCACTACGACTCCGCGCGGGACAGCTGGCCGTGGGCCGCGGACGCGGTGGCCGCCGCCAAGGACGACGAGTCGCGCTGAGGTCTACGCGAAGCCGAGTTCCTGCAGCAGCGGCTCCAGCGCCGGGCCGAGCCCGTGACGGGTGCATACGTCACGCAGCTCGGCCACGTCCAGCCGGTCCCGGTTGCGCTCGAGGAGCTCCAACACATCCGTCGTCGACTTCCGCCCACCCGCGAAGAGTTTCAGCGCGATGAGGTAGGGCAGGCTGACGACTCGTAGGGGGCTCTCGGGGCTCAGTGGCACCGAGGCCTCACGCAGAGCCTCCCTTGCCAGGACGGTCCCATCACGAGCACCAGGCCAGGGGTTCTGGAAGTTGACGACCTCTACCCGCTCGAAGTTGTCGCCCTTCACGCGCAACACCCCCCCGAGAGCGTCGTCAGCATCAGGTGCTTCGAATTGCACCTCGAACCCCTCCTGGCGGAGCGCTTCCTCCAGACGACGAAACGTGGGGAAGGGATTCGTGTTCGTGGCGAGATCAAAATCGCGTGTCGCCCGGGGATAGCCATGTGCGGCCAGTGCGGCGGCCCCAATGACCGCAGTTGGAACTTCATACTGTTGCAGCATGCGAAAGACCCGCTCGGCGACGGCAACTGTCCGTTTCGCTCGTTCGGATGCATCCCGGCTCACGGCTGCTCTCCACTGCCTGTCGGCTTCGGCCGCGAGGGCGCACTCAGCACCACCGAGAGCTCGCCCAACTCCAACGCCAGCAGCACACGCTCCATCGGAGACATCGCGAAGGTCTCCTCGAACTCGCGCCGCCGCGCGGCGTCCGCGCTCTTGCTGGGCCTCTGGCCGTAGAGACCTCGGGTTGGCGGAACGTCACTCACGGAGCAACTCCCTCTCCTCGTGGAGCACTGCAGGCGATACCACCCACAATCTAGTGCTTGCACGGCATGGGTTGGTGCGGAGTGTCGCACGGGCGGTATCCGCATGACTCCCCGAGCACCAACCTGCCGGAATCACAGCGGAATCCAGAGGGCTCCCTCCCAAGAAAAGTCGGAGAAGAAATCCCGCCCGCAACCATTTCGCGGGGCTCGGGTTCATGGGTGCGAGGCCGGACAACAACCCTCGGAGAAAGCCCATGAACCGCACCCCGCCCTACCGCCGTCTGCTGACCGCTGCCCTCTGCCTCGCGCTCCCGCTGGGCAGCGTGGCCTGCAACTCCACCCCCGAGGAGGCCGACCTCGCCGTGGGTGAGGCCGCCGCGTACCTCTCCGCCTCCGAGGAGTCCGGTGACATCGGCGCGGACGCCGTGGTGGAGGCCTCCGCCGAGACGCTCACCGCCATCGCCACCGAGGACGTGGACACCGCCACCGAGGCCCCCGCCGACAGCACGGGCGTGTGTGACTTCAGCGCTCGCCGCCAGGAGGTGCTGGAGAAGTACGACGCCAACCAGGACGGCAAGCTCGACCGCGCCGAGCTGCGCACCCTCGAGGGCGACCTCGACGCCCAGACGCACCCGCGCTTCGCCCGCGCCGGGCTGCGCCTGCGCCGCTGGGCCTTCTGGGGCGTGCGCTGGGCCTTCGACGAGGACGGCGACAAGGCGCTGTCCACCGAGGAGCGCACCGCGCTGGTGGATGCCATGGAGGCCCGCTGCCAGCGGCTGCGCCAGCAGGCCCTGGAGAAGTACGACGCCAACCACGACGGCACGCTCGATGACGCCGAGCGCCAGGCCGCCCGCCAGGCCGTCCGCACCGCCTGGGAGCAGAAGCGCCAGGAGCTGCTCGCGAAGTACGACACCAACGGCAACGGTGTGCTCGAGCTGTCCGAGAGGGCTCCCCTGCGTGAGGACCGCCTCGAGGCCGCGCGCGCCCGCCGGCAGGCCCTGATGGCGCGGTACGACACCAACCGCGACGGCCGCCTGAGCACCGAGGAGGCCCTGCCGCTGCGCCAGGAACTCCAACGCCGCATCATCGAAGGCCACGGCGCCAAATGATGGGAGGGGCCCTCGCTCCCTCCCTCGCTGGGGGAGGGACGCGGGAAGCTGGCCTGGAGTACATACACCTCCCTGGCTCCCCTGCCCGCTCGTGAGCACTTTTGCCGACGATGGCAATCGAGGCCCTACCCGACGCCGCACTCAGCGCGCCCACCAAGCGCCGCACCCTCGATGAGGGGCCCGCGCTCCTGATCGTCAACTCGAAGTGCCGCATGGGCCACGAGGCCTTCCCGGCGACGCGCGCGGCGCTCGAGTCACGCGGCATCCCCCTCGCGGCCTGCCACCGCCTCTCCAAGCAATCGCGCATGGACAAGCTGCTGCGCGAGGCGCTGGAGCAGGGCGTGCGGCGCATCCTCATCGGCGGTGGGGATGGCACCTTGAATGCCGCCATACCGCTTCTGCTCGGACGGGACGTGACGCTGGGCGTGCTGCCGCTGGGCACGGGCAATGACTTCGCGCGCTCGCTCGGCATCGCCCCCTCGCTGGAGGAGGCGTGCGACATCATCGCCGCCGGCTACACGGCGCGGGTGGACGTGGGGCTCGCCAACGGACGCCCCTTCCTCAACGCGGCGAGCCTCGGCCTGGCCTCCGCCATCGCCCGGCGGCTGACGCCTCGTCTCAAGCGTCGCGCGGGCAAGCTGGCCTACCCCGTGGCCGCCGTCGCCGAGCTCTGGGAGCACCAGCCCTTCCACGTGCGGATGAAGACGGACCGGGGCGAGCTGGAGCGGGACGTGCTTCAGCTCGTGGTGGGCAACGGGCGCTACCATGGCGCGGGCATCGTGGTGACACCCGATGCCACGCTCGATGACCGATGCCTGGACGCCTACACCATCTCGGCGCCCTCCTCCGAGTCCGGGCGCGAGGGCACCGGGCTGGGGCACATGCAGGACCTCTCCACCCTGGCGCGCGTCGCGCTCTCCCTGCGTCGGGGCGAGCACGTGAGCCACCCGGCCGTGGACGCCGTACGCTCCGCCCAGCTGTACGTGGAGGCCGAGCCGCCGCAGGACATCAACGCGGACGGGGAGATCATCGGCCACACCCCGGTGCGCTTCGAGATCGCGCCCGCGGCCCTGCGCGTCTACGCCCCCGCGCCCACCCAGCACTAGCCGGGATTTCGGCGGGCGCCCCATCTCCGTCTAGGCTCGCTCCCCTCGGGAGGGCGCTCGGCCCTCCCCACGGAGGAGCCCGTGCGCCACCGTTCTCTCATCCCGCTCTCCCTCGCCGCCGTCCTGAGCGTGGCGGCACTCCTGCTGCTGTGGTTCCGCTCCGAGGAGCCAGGGGCCAGCGGCAGAGGAGGCGCGACGGCCCGGACCTCCACGTCGCCCGAGCCCTCGGAGACGCGCGTCCCGCCCCGCCCCACTCCGCCGTTGGAGACGCCCGCGACACTCGCCGATGGCAGCTTCGTGGTGCGGGTGGTGGCCTCGGGCGCGCCCGTCCCCGAGGCACTCGTGCGGGTGTACCTGCGGGAGCCGGAGGACGGCACGGGCGAGCCCTCGTGGCGCCGCGCCGGCGAGGGCACGACGGGCGAGGACGGCACGCTGCGGCTGCCGGCGGCCCCGGGCTTCTACCTCGTCACCGCCCGGGCCAGGGGCCACGCGCCCGCGCGCCGCGAGGTGCCCCGGCCCACGGGCGAGGCGGAGACGGCGGTGGAGCTGTCCCTCCCCCCCGGTGCCACGCTCCGGGGACGCACGGTGTCCGAGGGCCCGGGCGGCGAGCCGGTGCCGCTGGCCGAGGTGACGCTCCGCCCGTACACCGAGCCGGGGACGGCCTGGGCGCGGGCCCACACGCTGCTCGAGGAGGTGGCGGGGGTGACGAGCGATGAGCACGGGAACTTCTCCGTCTCCGGACTCGCGCCGGGCGGTTACGAGCTGACGGCGGAGGCGCCGGGCTTCAGCCGCCGCACGCTGCGCTTCGTGTCGGTGCCCGGCTCGGGCGAGCTGGTGGTGGGGCTGTGGGCGGCCTCCGTACTGGAGGGCTTCGTGGTGGGCGCGGATGGCAAGCCAGCGGCGGACGCGGAGGTGCTGGCCCTGGGCGGGCCCTCGGCCTTCCACACCACCTCCGGCGCGGGCGGTGGCTTCTCGCTGGAGGTGTCCAACGGGACGTACTGGCTCGTCGCTCGGAAGGGCTCCCAGGTGGGCCGGGTGCCGGGCACCCTCGTGGTGGGGCCGGGCGAGAGCGCGCGAGGGCTCACGGTGAGGCTCGGCGCCGCGGGGCACCTGTCGGGCACGGTGACGCGCGGGGCGGACGGTGGACCCGTGGAGGGTGCGTGGCTGGTGGTCAGCCCGGCCGGCGCGGGCGGTGAGATGGGCCGGGTGCGCACGGAGGCGGCGGGCCGCTACGAGCTGGAGCTGCCACCGGGAGACTACGACGTGGTGGTGGGCGCCTCGGGCCACACCGGCGAGGCGCGCCAGGGGCTGGTGGTGGAGCCGGACCGGTACACGGTGGCGGACTTCCGCCTGGAGGGCACCGCCTCGGTGGACGGCACGGTGACGGACGCGCGGGGACAACCGCTCGCCGGCGTGACGGTGCGCGGGGGACCGCTCCAGGGCTCCGTGGCCGAGGAGCGCTTCACCCGCACGGACGCGACGGGCACCTACCACCTGGACGGGCTCCCCATCGGAAGGGTGCGGGTGAAGGCGAAGCAGGACACCTCGGCCGCGTGGCGGAGCGGCACCGCCCAGCTCGAGGCGGGGGAGCGGGGCCGGGTGGACTTCCAGCTCCGGGACACGGGCATGGTGCAGGGCCGCGTGACGCGGAGCACGGGCACGCCGCTGAACCACCCCGTGCTGGTGCGCGCGAGGGCGAAGGAGGGCGCGGGGGGCGGGCTCGTCGACTTCGGCATCACCGACACGGACGCGGAGGGCCGCTACCAGCTCGAGCTTCCGGCGGGCCTCTACCAGCTCGACGCGGTGCAGCCGGGCACCCGCTACACCTTCCTCCACGAGGACGCCCCGGCGGTGACGGTGGAGGCGGGCACGGCGACGATGCTGGACCTCTCGCTCACGGAGAGCGGGCTGCGCGGCGTGGTGCTGGAGCCCTCGGGCACGCCGAGCCCCTACGCCGTGGTGGTGGCCACCCAGGGAGGCGACTTCCCCTTCTCCGTCACCCAGGAGGCGGACGACTCGGGCCGCTTCCACTTCCCGCCGCACGCACGGCCCACCGCCCTGACGTTGCGGGCGTACAATGCGGGCCGGCTGAGCGAGCCCGTGCCCGTCCAGGACGGCGCGGCCGAGCAGCAGCTCCAGCTGCGGCCCGCGGCCACCCTCCACGGACGCGTGGTGGCCCCGAGCGGCGCCGCGCCGAGCGGCGTCACGCTGCGCCTGCTCAACGCGGACGGCTCCCCCCCGAGCGGCTCCACCGACGCGCAGCGGACCGTCCCGGGCAACGAATTCCACCTCACCGACGCACCGGCGCGGGAACTCCGGGTGAGCGTACGCACCAGCGACGGGCGCACCGGCGAGGCGCGGGTGCGGCTCTCCCCGGGACAGCGCGCGGACGTGGAGGTGCCCCTGACGGGCGGCGCGGCCTCCCTCGCGGGGCGCGCGGTGTGGAGCGGCTCGGGCACACCGGCCTCGGGGGTGGGCCTCTACCTGGACCGTGCGCCGGGCTCGGGAGCCGATGCGCACACGGGACCCGACGGGCGCTTCCTCCTGCGGGACGTGATGCCCGGGGCACACACCGTGCGGCTGCTCGCCCCGGACGGCAAGCCGGAGGCGCGCACCGTGACGGTGGCCGCCAGCGAGGCGGTGGACCTCGGGGACGTGCCGGTGACGACGCGCAAGGCGGCACCGGGCACCGTGGGCGCGGGCTTCAGCGAGGACCGGGGCTGGGTGTCCTTCGCGTGGCTGACGCCCGAGGGCCCGGCGGCACGCGCGGGCGTGCGCGTGGGAGACCGGCTGCTGTCCGTGGATGGGCAGGTGGTGCGCAACCGCGCCGAGGCCGAGTCGCGCACGCGCGGAAGCGCCGGCACGCCCGTCCAGGTGACGGTGCGGCGCGAGGGTGGCTCGGAGCAGACGCTCCAGCTCACCCGCGCGAACTGAGCCAGGGAGGAGAGCCCCTCCCCCACGCTGCTCCCAGGGGAGTGCGGCTCACGCCTTGTCGAGCGCGATGGAGAGCGCCTGGGCGGTGAAGTTCACCAGCGGGATGATGCGCTGGTAGTTCATCCGCGTGGGCCCGATGACGCCCACCGTGCCGAGCACCTGCTCGCGGCTGCCGTAGGGGCTGGCGATGACCGTCACGTCGCCGGCCGAGGAGAACTCGCTCTCGGTGCCGATGAAGATCTGCATCTCGCGCGCCCGCTGCACCCGGTCCAGCAGCGCCAGCAGCTTGTGCTTCTCCCCGAGCGTCTTGAAGAGCGCGCGCATGCGCTCCACGTCGGCGAACTCGGGCTGCTCCAGGAAGGAGCCGGTGCCCTCGATGAGCACGCGCTCGCCCGACTGCAGGTCCGTGGCCGCCGCGCCCAGCTTGAGCGCCTTGGCCGTGAGCACGTTGTAGAGGGCCTGGTCCCGGTCCAGCTCGCCCCGGATGCGCTCGCGCGCCTCCTCCAGCGTCACCTCGTGCAGCAGCTCGGACAGGTAGTTGCTCGCCTTGAGCAGCTCGTCCGAGGTGACGGGGAAGTCCACCGACAGCAGCTTGTTGTGCACCTGCCCGTTCTGCCCCACGAGGATGGCCAGCACCCGGTCCTCCCGGAGCCGCACGAACTCGATGCGGTGGAAGACGGCCGCGTCGGGGCGCGGGGTGACGACGACGCCCGCGTGCCGCGTGAGCGAGTGCAGCAGGCGCGAGGCCTCGCCGAGCAGCTCCTCCAGGCCCCCGGCCTCGTGGGCCAGCCCGGCGTGGATGAGCTCGCGGTCGCGGGGGGCGGGGTCCTTCAGCCGCACCATCGTATCGACGTAGAAGCGGTAGCCGCGGTCCGTCGGCACGCGACCGGCGGAGGTGTGGGGCTTCTCGAGGAAGCCCAGCTCCTCCAGATCCGCCAGCACGTTGCGCAGCGTGGCGGAGGACACGTCGAACTCCGGCCGGCGCGCCAGATGCTGACTCCCGACCGGGCCCCCGGTGGAGATGTACTCTTGAACGACAGCGCGGAGGACTTCCTTCTCGCGCTCACCCAGCTCCTCGGACATCCTGCCTCACGCTCCCCAATGGAGTTTCGCCCACGGTCGGCGAAAACATCGAGAATGCACTGAAAGCTTAAGGAGGAGGAGGGAACGGTTCAATCCCCCGTCGCCCAGGGAACGACCCGACACGGCGCACGAGACGAAGGCCGTCCAGGGTGCGAGCAGGAAAGCCCCCCGTCCCACCATTTCCTGGCTTTCACGCGATTCACTTCTGCTGCCGACAACCGCGCTCCAGCTCACTCATAAGGGTGGGCTTCAGGGCCCACATCGTCCGCGGGGACAAGGTCCGAAAGTGCCGGCGAGCGGGCTCGGCTGTATGCCGTCCGGCAGAGGGCTCGTCCCTTTGGGTAATCCGCGGGAATACATCGCCCTGAGCGAGCGAGGACGTTAAAAGCGCGACGCCTTGTCCAACGCCCCCCGCCTCGTCCCCTCCGCGACGCCTTCGGCTCCGGCTCCCGCGTCTCCCCCGCTCACGGTCCCCGGCCCGGTGGCCGCCGCGCCCGCGCCGACGAATCGCGGGATGCTCCTCTTCTGCCTCTTCTCGCTCTACGTCGTGTGGGGCTCGACGTACCTCGCCATCCGCTGGGTGCTGCAGGGGGGCTTCCCGCCCTTCCTCATGGCGGGGATGCGCTACGTGCTGGCCGGCCTCATCCTCTACACCGTGCTGCGGCTGCGCGGGGACGCCAACCCCTCGGCGCGCCAGTGGGGAGCGGGGGCCCTCGTCGGCTTCCTGCTGCTGGTGGTGGGCAACGGCGGCGTCGTCTTCGCGCAGCAGTGGGTGCCCTCGGGCGTGGCCGCGCTGGTGGTGGGCAGCATGCCGCTGTGGACCTCGCTCTTCGGCGGCCTCCTCTTCGCCCAGTGGCCCGGGCGCGCCGAGCGCTGGGGACTGGCCATCGGCTTCTGCGGCCTCGTGCTGCTCAACCTCGG
>NZ_DASVSO010000708.1:0-1924 GCF_036388035.1 Archangium sp. | reverse complement strand
GGGCGGGGGGGGGGGTGTGGGGGGGGGGGGCACCCTCGCCTCGACCGTCCTGGTGGTGGATGACGAGGCCGTGGTGCGCGACGTGTGCGCCCGGTTGCTGGCGCGCGAGCCGGACCTGGTGGTGAGCCTCGCCGAGGACGCCGAGGAGGCCCTGGAGCTGCTCCGGGCCCAGCGCTTCGACGTGCTCATCACCGACAAGAACCTCCCGGGCATGGGCGGCGTGGAGCTCATCGCCGAGTCGCGCAAGCTGCAGCCGGCCCTGGAGGCGGTGATGATCACCGGCTACTCCAGCTCGGAGTCGGTGATCGCCGCCTTCGCCGCGGGCGCGAGCGACTACATCCTCAAGCCCTTCGAGGACCTGCGGCTGGTGCGGGCCAAGGTGCGTGCGGCCCTGGAGCGCCGGAGCGAGCGGGTGAAGGGGCGCGAGCTGGCGCGGCGCATGGCGCGCGAGGCCGTCGAGCTGCTGGAGGCGGGGGGGCATGCCTCGGTAGACGCGCGCCAGGAGTTGGAGGCCCACGTGCGCGCGTACGAGCACGCCAGCCGCATGGCCGCCGGCGGGCAGGTGGCGGTGGTGGGCAGCCGCGAGGCGCTGGAGACGCTGCTGGACCAGGGGCTCGAGGCGGTGGCACTGCCCCCGGACTCCCCGGCGCTGGAGGGCGCGGCCGTGGTGGTGCTGGAGACGGGCGCGCCGCAGTGGTGGGAGATCGCCGAGCGCCTCCAGTCCGCCAGGCCGGACGTGGTGCTGCTGGCCAGCCCGCATGCGGACCTGGCGGACCTGCTGGACGCCATCACGCTGCGGCTGGAGCTGGTGGGCTTTGGCACCTCGTCGCCCCAGGCGCTGCCGGAGCGGGTGCGCATGCTGCTGATGCGCCGCAACCTCCAGCGGGCCCAGGCGGGGCTGGCCTCGGCCCTGGCGGCCTTCCGCGAGAGCCTCCTGCAGCGGTAGAGGGGGGCGGGGCGGGGGAGCCCGCAAAAGCGAAGCGCCCGCTTCCTTTGGGGGAAGCGGGCGCCTCAGTGACCCTGCCGGGATTCGAACCCGAGTTTGTGCCGTGAGAGGGCACCGTCCTAACCGCTAGACGACAGGGCCGTGAAAGAAGCGCCCACCTTCCCAAGAAGGTGGGCGCCTTTGCTACCTGTGACCCTGCCGGGATTCGAACCCGAGTTTGTGCCGTGAGAGGGCACCGTCCTAACCGCTAGACGACAGGGCCGGTATTGCTACCACCGGGTACGACAAGCTGGGGAACTAGGATTCGAACCTAGATAAGCAGAGTCAGAGTCTGCTGTCCTGCCGTTAGACGATTCCCCAAGAACTGCTCTGACGGACGCTGACTACCGCAACTTCCTGACCACTTCAACTACCTTTTTTCGAACCTCAGGGCTACCGCGACTTCTTCCCCGACTTCGAGTCCGCGGGCTTCTTGACCGGCTTGGACTGCACCGGGGCCGCCTGCAGGGGAACGACGTAGATACGGACCTCGTCGTTGGCCTGATAAATGTTCACACCCTCGAAATTCTTCCCCGAGGGGTTGATGATGTGGACCGCCTTCACGCCCGGCTGGTTGACGATCGCCCTCCGAGGAAAGGCGCTCGCCGGGTAGACAGCCTTGTAATACTCGAGCGTCTTCTCGAAGTCCCCCGGCGCCCTGTACCGGTTCTCGCCCACCTTCTGCGAGCCGTCCGGGAGCTGCGCCCCGCTCACCACCTCCGCCGACGCCACCGACATCCAGAGGGCGACCACCGCCGCCCCGAGCGGGCGCGGCTTATAGAAAAGGCCCTTCAGGCTGTCAAGTGCTCGTGTCATCGCGGGGGGAGAATAGGGCCCACGGTGGGAGGTGTCCACCCCAACCTGTGGGCCCTGTCGAGTACCTACGGCCGGGCGAGCGCCGCGTCCAGGCGGTGGAGCGTCTCCTCACGGCCCAGCAGC
>NZ_DASVSO010000707.1:0-15026 GCF_036388035.1 Archangium sp. | reverse complement strand
CGCTTGGTGAGGGGGCGGGTTGCCGCGCGAGAGAGGATTGGGTGTCCCTGGCGATAAGGCCGACCCCGCCGGGATTCACGGGCGGGCCGCAGTCCGCCCGGGTGCCCTCCGTGGAGGCGGCCATGGCCCCTCCCGGTTCCGTGGGCCGGAGGGGCGGAGCCGGCGCATTGCGACCGTGAGGCCCGCCTCGCATCTTTCCCCGATGACCGAGGCTCCAGAAGGATTGCGCTACCTGCCGGACTTCCTGTCCGAGGACGAGGAGCGGGCGCTGGTGGAGGAGCTCACCCGGCTCGACTACCGGGAGATCCACATGCACGGCGTGGTGGCCAGGCGCACCGTGGTGCACTACGGCTGGGACTACGGTTACGAGTCCTGGCGCCTCACGCCCGCGCCGCCGCTGCCGCGCTTCCTGGACCCCATCCGGGCCCGCTGTGCCGCCGCCGCGGGGCTCGACCCCTCGGCGCTCGAAGAGGTCCTCATCTCCCGCTATCCACCCGGGGCGAGCATCGGCTGGCACCGCGACGCGCCGATGTTCGGTCCCTGTGTCATTGGCGTCTCACTGCTCGGCCCGGCGCGGATGCGCTTCCGGCGCAAGGTGGGCGAGGCGTTCCAGACCTCCGCGATCGAGCTCGCGCCGCGCTCCGCTTATCTCCTGGCCGGGGCCTCGCGCTCCGTCTGGCAGCACACGCTCTCCCCGGTGAAGACCCTGCGCTATTCGCTGAGCTTCCGGACCGTGTTGGCTTCCCGGGTACGTGAGGCCCCAGCGCCCGCGTAGGTGTGTGCTCGGGGCTTCCCCTGAATCCAGGAAAGGCGTGTAGCATGCGCGGTCCCCCTACCCCGGAGGACTCGAATGGACCGCATCGCCAGAATCGCAGTGGTGTCGTTGGGGTTGTTGCTCGCCCTGACGGGAACGCCGGCCCGTGCCGATGGTCTCGGACACATCCCCTATGGTGACAACTGCTGGGCCACCGGCACGGACGCCGACCGTGACGGGCTCAACGACGACTGTGAGTACAAGGTCGCCTACGCGTTCATGCCCCTCTTCTGGTTCGACAGCGGAGAGAGTGGCTATGCCCGGCGTCCCTACTACGCGGTGAAGAGCACCAGCTTCTCCACCCGGACCCTGCAGATCTTCTACATGGACACCTTCTTCGAGGACTCCGGCGTCAGCACGGGTCACGACGGGGACCCCGAGTTCCAGATCCTCGAGGTCCATTTCTCCGGGGGCAGGTGGTACCTCGATTGGGCCTACCTGTCCGCCCACCGCAAGAGCAGCTGTGACTCGTCCGCCTGGTATTCGTATTCCCAGCTCGAGTACGACACCGCGATCGACTCCCGCAATGCCTATCGCGGCTGGCCCACGCTCTACGTCGCCGAGGACAAGCACGCCACCTACAACAACCTGAGCACCTGCGACAGCGGTTGCTTCGCCCAGGACTATTGCAGCCGCTATGCCTATCAGTACCTCGACACCACGGATCGGCTCGTCTCCCGCAACGTGGGCTCGACGGCGGTGCAGTTGATCAACCAGGTCACCTTCAATGGCAAGACCGAGCGGCTGCTCGATGACGTCGAGTTCAAGGGCTGGGATGACCAGTGGTACAGGCCCAACTCGCAAGGCTATCGCCGCCACCTGAACGACTTCGGGTTCTAGCGCGCCGTGCGGAACGCTCCCGTGCCACCCGGAACCTCGGAACGCCCTGGCGCCAGGGCGCGCGCTCGTGCCTTCGCGGGGCTCGCCGTCATGGCCATGGTGATGGTGCTCGCCGTCACCCTGTGGCCGCGGCGGGCGCCTGACGCGCCTCCCGCGCCCATCCGTGTCATCGAAGGCGGCCCCCCCGTCAGGAGGGAGGCGTCTCCGGCTCCTCCGACTCCCGAGCCCGCCCCGCGCTTGCCCGTCCCGCCGGCCACGTCCGGGGACGCGCTCTCCGCGGCCCTCCACGAGGAGCGGGTGTCGCTCGCGTCCAGCATGGTGGTCGAGGGCATCGACCAGGACCGGCCCTGGGTGTGCGCGGGTGAAGAGCTGAACCTGTCCGCCCGCCTCGGCGGTGAGCCCGAGCCGGGGGCCGTCTATCGCTGGGTGTGGCCCGTCGCCGGAGGGGGTGCCGAGCTGAACCCCGGCCCGACGCTCCAGTGGCGGGCTCCCGCGACGGCGGGCGCGTACCGCGTGCGCTTCCAGGTCTGCACGGATCTCGGAGGGCGGCGCGTCGGCGTGCTGGCCGAGCGGGAGGTGGTGCTCGACGTGCGCGCGTGCGGCGCGGGCGAGGGCCAGCGGCACGAGGCGCTTCGCCTCGGCGTCACCCAGCGAGGGCAGGGGACCTTCACGTTCCAGGCGCTCCACCCAGGCGGCGAGCGCGTCACGGCCTATGCGTGGGACTTCGGCGATGGCTCCACCGCGACCACGACCGAGCCCACCGTCGAGCACACCTATCCGCTCCAGGGACTGGGCTCCCAGGACATCAAGAGCTTCACCGTGAGGCTCCAGGCCCGACTCGACCGGGGCGGGCCGCTGGAGGCCACGGCGTTCGCGCTCGCGCGCGGCCAGCCTCCGGCCGACGCTCCCCCTCCCGTGGATCTGCGCATCTCCCGCTGGCGCCCCAACCCCGAGGGCGGCTGGCGGAGTGACGTGGTGGTGCGCGCCCCGGAAAAGACAGACATCACCTGGGAGCGCCTCGAGCGCATCCTCCTGCACTGGGACGGTCAGGCGGACGTCACCACGCGCGACTGGCGCGAGGTGATCCGTGTGGAAGAGGACCTTGAGCACGGAGGCTTCCGGGGCCACGTGAGGGTGAGCCCCGCGGAGTCCTCTGCGGAGATCAAACAGATCCTCGACTTCCTGTATGGCCACGACGCCACCGGCAAGGAGGTGGTGGTGTCCTGGAGTCCCTTCAAGCGCGAGCCTCCTCCCGAGTCCCCCAGGGCCCTGGAGCCGCCGCCCGCGAAGTAGTGCTCAATGGCAGACACTCGGCCGGCCTCCGCTCCACGCGTTCCCTGCTGATCGTGGGGCGCGGAGGCCTGTCTCGCCCGGGAACCGTCAGACGTCCCATTAAAATGAAACAGGCAGTCCTGTGATTGCCTTTCATCGGGGGAAGCATGCGTTTCCACGTCGTGTCGGGTGTGTCTCTCTGCGCTCTGTCCCTGTCCCTGTTGGTGGCGTGCCCGGCGAAGAACATTCCCGTGCCCGCCCCCAGCCCCACGCCCGCCCCACCCGGGGATCCCTACGCCTGCGGCCAGGCCGAGGGCGTCGAGCCCCAGGCCCGCGCCGGGAAGTTCATCACCGCCGCGCGGGCGGTGCCGGGTGAGTACGTCGTCGTCCTCAAGGCGCCCGCGCCGGGCGAGAAGTCGCTCAAGCCCGCGCTGGCCGCCGAGAGCCTCACGGCGCGGTTCGGCGGCCGTGTGTTCTTCACGTACGAGCATGCGCTGCGGGGCTTCGCGAGCCGGATGACCGAGGAGCAGGCCCGGGCGATGGCCGCCGCCCCCGAGGTGGAGTACGTGGAGCAGAATGGCCTGGTGTCGATCAGCGAGAGCCAGCCCGAGGCCACCTGGGGCATCGACCGGCTCGACCAGCATGACCTGCCGCTCAACCAGACCTACCTCTACAACGCCAGCGGCCGGGGCGTGCATGCCTACATCATCGACACCGGCATTCGCGTCTCGCACAACGAGTTCGGTGGGCGCGCGGAGCACAGCTTCGACTCCATCGAGGATGGCGAGAAGGGCAATGACTGCAACGGGCATGGCACGCACGTGGCCGCCACCGTGGGAGGCAACCTCTACGGCGTGGCCAAGGGCGTGCGGCTCCATGCGGTGCGCGTGCTCAACTGCAAGGGCTCCGGCTCGATCGCCGGGGTGATCGCCGGCGTGGACTGGGTGGCCAACAACCGGCAGCTCCCCGCGGTGGCCAACATGAGCCTGGGGGGCGGCAAGAGCGATGCGCTCGATGACTCGGTGCGCCGGGCCGTCGCCGCGGGCATCACCTTCGTGGTCGCCGCGGGCAACGAGAACGCGGACGCCTGCACGCGCTCCCCGGCGCGTACGTCCGAGGCCATCACCGTGGGCGCCACCAGCAATGACGACGCGCGCGCCTCCTTCTCCAACTGGGGCCGCTGCGTGGACGTCTTCGCCCCGGGCCATGAGATCCTCTCCGCCTGGCCCACCGATGACGCCTCCACCCGCGTCCTCAGCGGAACCTCGATGGCCGCTCCGCACGTGGCCGGCGTCGCCGCGCTCTTCCTGGAGCGCAACGCCTCCGCCACGCCCGCCGCCGTGTCTTCCGCCCTGGTCGACAACTCCACGGACGGCAAGGTGGCCAAGCGGGGCAAGTGCTCGCCCAACCGGCTGATGTTCTCCGGCTTCCTCGACCCCACCCGCCGCCCCTCCGTCCAGACGGCCCAGGACGGGAAGTAGGAAGCACCCGGCACGGGAGACCCACGGCACCCGAACGCTCCGGTGCCGTGGGTCTCGGCGCTCCGGTCCACCTTTGTTTGAGAACAAAGAATCCGGTTCTGTCTCGACTTCTGAGAAAATTTAGATTTCCTGGTTTATACTGACTTCACCTTTCCACCTTCGAGGGTGAAGCCATGCGTCGAAGCGATGTCGCCTCGCTGCTGCTGTCAGCGCTGCTGGTGCTGGGCGGGGCCGGCCGGTCCCTGGCCCAGACGGCCTATGAGCATTTCGAGAGTCCTCAGATCCATCCCGTGCGGCTGACGCCGGACGGGACGAAGCTGCTGGTGACGAACACGGCGGACTCGCGGCTGTCCGTGTTCAGCCTGGCCAGCCCCCAGTCGCCCACGCTGCTGGCGGAGATTCCGGTGGGGCTCGAGCCGGTGTCCGTCAACGCGCGCACCAATGACGAGGTGTGGGTCGTCAACTCCGTCTCCGACAGCATCAGCATCGTCTCGCTGTCGCAGGGCCTCGTGGTGGACACCCTCCTGGTGGGGGACGAGCCGGCGGACGTGGTGTTCGCGGGCTCGCCGCAGCGGGCCTTCGTCTCGGTGTCGCGCCGCAACGAGGTGCGCGTGTATGACCCGAGCACCCGCGCGCTGGTGAAGACGCTTCCCCTCCAGGGCAACAGCCCGCGGGCGCTCGCGGTGAGCCCGAGCGGCGGCAGCGTGTATGCCGCCTTCGCGCTGTCCGGCAACCGCACCACCGTCATCCCGGCGGCCTCCGCTCCGCCCCAGCCCGCCCCCACCAACTCCAGCCTGCCGGCGCCTCCGCAGGTGGGCCTCATCGTGGACGCGAAGGATCCGAACTGGACCTCGGTGGTCCGCTACACGATGCCGGACAACGACGTGGTGGAGATCAACGCGGGCACCCAGACGGTGACGCGCTACTTCTCGCGCGTGGGCACGGTGAACCTGGGCCTGGCGGTGCAGCCCACCACCGGCACCCTGTACGTGGCCAACACGGACGCGCGCAACCTCGTGCGCTTCGAGCCCACGTTGCGCGGCCACATCGTGGACAACCGCGTCACCCGCATCACCACCGCCAGCACCCCCGTCATCACCCCGGTGGACCTCAACCCGGGCATCGACTACTCGGTGCTGCCCAACGCCAGCGCGAAGAGCACCGCGCTCGCCCAGCCCACGGACCTCGTCTTCGAGCCCTCCGGCTCCTTCGCGTGGGTGGCCGCCTTCGGCACGGACCGGGTGGCGCGCATCGACGCCAACGGGGCCGTGGTGGCTCGCGTGGAGGTGGGCCCCTCCACCGGCTCCACCGTCAACCCTCGCACCAAGCGCGGCCCGCGCGGTCTGGCGCTGCACGGTGCCTCCGGCTCCCTCTACGTCGTCAACCGCATCTCCAACACGCTCTCCGTGGTGAATACCTCGACGGCTGCCGTGGTGAAGGAGCTGGCGGTGGGCACCTTCGATCCCAGCTCCACCGTCATCCGCCAGGGGCGCGGCTTCCTCTATGACGCCAAGCTGTCCGGCAACGGCACCGCCTCGTGCGCCTCGTGCCACATCGACGCCGAGCTGGACATGCTCGCCTGGGACCTGGGCAACCCGGGCGGCACCATGCAGACGGTGGTGGACCCGGTCTCCGGCTCCTTCTCCCTGCACCCCATGAAGGGCCCCATGACGACGCAGACACTCAAGGGCCTCAAGGCCAACGCGCCCTTCCACTGGCGCGGGGACAAGGCCTCCTTCAACGACTTCAACGGGGCCTTCGCCGCGCTGATGGGCGGCTCGCAGCTCGCGTCCGCGGACATGCAGGCCTTCGCTGACTTCATCACCACGGTGCGCCTGGCCCCCAACCCCCACCGCAACCGGGACGACACGCTGCCCACCAGCTTCGCCGGCGCGGACCCGCGGGCTGGGGAGAACACCTTCCTCAACGAGCAGTTCCGCAGCGGCGTGACGTGCAACGGCTGCCACACCGCCACCACGGGCGGCACCAACCGCGTCATCATCTCGGCCGCCGCCATCCAGGAGTCGCAGCCCATGAAGGTGGCGCACCTGCGCAACCTCTACCAGAAGAACGGTTTCCGGAAGACGGTGGGCGGCAGCAGCGTGGATGGTGTCGGCTTCATCCACGACGGCTCAATCGCCACGCTCGATGAGTTCCTCGCGCAGCCCGTCTTCGGCTCCTTCTCCACGGACCCGACGCGCCGCGCCAACCTCAACGCCTACCTGCTGTGCTTCCCCACCGGCATGGCCCCCGCCGTGGGCTACGCGCGCACCGTCAGCTCCGCCAACGCCACCAGCACGGCCGTGTCCTCCGACGTCTCCCTGCTCCAGGCCCAGGCCCAGGCGGGGAAGATCGACCTCATCCTCAAGGGCAAGGTGAACGGCGTGGTGCGCGGCCTCTACTTCAACCCGCTCACCAAGGTGTACGACGTGGATGCGTCCGGGGCCGCCAGCATGACCTGGGCACAGCTCCAGTCCTCGGCCGCCTCGGGCAGCTCGCTCTTCACGCTGATGGGCGTGCCGCCGGGCACGGGCGTCCGCATGGGCATCGACCGCGATGCCGATGGCGTCCTCGACGCCAACGAGTGAGTCACGCTCGCGGGTGACTCGACGGGGCAGGGGGCGCTCGTTCGTGCGGGGCTCCCTCCTGCCCACCCCAGAGGGGCCGTTACTGGCCCTGGGATTCGCCCTGGGGCTGTGAGGCCCGCATGGCCGCGTGCACCTTGTCGCGCAGGGCCTGCTTGCGCTGCCGGAGCTGTTGCTTCTGCTCGTCGGTGAGCTGACCCCCACCGGCCTGGAGCTGGGCGGTCGCGTCCTCCCGGAGCTCGCGGGCCTCGGCGAGGAACGCGTCCGCCTGGGCGCGCGAGAGGCGTCCGCGGTCGACGGCGCGGTCCAGCCGCCGCTCCATGCGCTCGAGCCTGCGGAGCATCCGCGCATCCCTGTCGCCGTGCCCCTTCTTGCCGTGCGGGGCCTCCCGCGGGGCGGCAGCGGGTGCCTGCTGCGCGAGCACGGGGGCGGCGAACAGCAGCGAGGCAACGGCGGCGGACAGGGCGAGCTTCAGGCGCATGGCGGGATCTCCTGGCAGGTGAACGCCGGGGCATGGCTCTCGGCGTCCTCTGCTCTTCAAAACCCCGGAGCCGGCCGAAGGTTAAATCCGGCTCAGGCGCGCTTGCGGCGGGCCACCACCTCGAAGGGCGCCGCGTCGATGCGCACCCCCACGTACGAGGGGAAGCGCGGCACGCCGTCGTTGGACAACTCCTGGTAGCGGAAGGTGATGATGGTGCCCAGGGCGGGCGGGTTCTCGCGCTCCTGATCCGACAGGCCCGTGCCCACGGAGAAGCGGGTGCCGTCGCGCAGCTCCACCTCCAGCGCGCCCAGCCGGCCCTTGTGTCGGCCCGCGCCCGCGGCGTGCCCCACCACGCGCGCCTCGTCGTCCTTGAAGCTCTTCACCTTCAGCAGCGTGTGCGAGCGGCCGGGCTCGTAGCGCGAGCCGGGCTTGCGCAGCATCAGCCCCTCGCCCCCGAGCCCCTCCACCCGCGCCAGCTCCTCGCGCAGGTGCGCCACGCTCCGGCAGGGCTCGTGCTGCAGCCACTCGGCGTAGGGCGGCGCCACGTCCTCCACGTACTGCTGGCAGTGCGCGAGCCGCTCCTCGAAGGGCGCGTCCATCCCCGGCGCGTCGAAGACGACGAAGGCCAGCTCCTTCCAGTCATCGCTCCGGTCCTGCCGCCGCACGATGCTCACCGTGCGCTGGAACTTCTTGCGCCCGCCGAACAGCTCCCCGTCCAGCGGGTAGTCCGGCAGCTTCGCGGTGAACCAGTCGGGCGCGAAGAACGGGTTGCCCTGGCGGGAGAAGAACTGCTTCCCATCCCAGTAGGCGCGCACGCCGTCGAGCTTCTCGCTCATCCACCAGCCCGTCAGGTCGACGTCGTTCTCCCAGGAGTGCGCCAGCAGCAGCGGCGGGGCGGTGACGGCGTCCGAGGCCGGGGTGCCGCTCGCGCTCGCCCGGGGGCGGACGTTGCGCGTCACGTTCCGGGCCGGCGCGCTGGTCTCCGAGGCGCCCACCCGGGCGTTCTCCGCCGCTTCCCCCCGGACCTGGCGCAGGTGCTTGCACGTGCGCCGCTCGATGGCCACCGACTGGTTCCTCCAGGCCGGGCACGAGCACGAGTACACCCCGCCCGTGTTCTTCAGGATGTACGGCTTGGAGCCAGAGCCCTTCACCTCGACCTGGGCGCCGTCCGCGATGTCAGCCACGAGTCCCTCCCTTGGTGCGCCGCATTCCCCTCGCGGCGACGAGAAGAATCGTATCCGGGAGGTCTGACATGAACGGAGGACCGGAGAGGGCGGGAGGGCCGCTTGACCTCCGAGGGAAGCTGGACGCGCGGGCTACCCTCCAGGTCCAGCGCCCATCGCCTCGGAGCCGCCCTCCCGGGCCGGCACCTCGTAGAGGTAGATGGGGGTGCGGTACAGGTCGTCGACCACGAGGGTGCGGAGGGGCTTCCACCCTCGGAGCGCGAAGGTGTGACTGAGGATGCGCGTCCCCGGGGCGAGCTCTCCGGACAGCTTGGGCGCCAGCCGCGTCATGGCACCGGGAAAGAGGTAGCAGACGACGACCGAGGCCCCCGAGAAGGGCGCGCGGAAGAAGTCCTCGCGCACGAGCTGGAGGTTGGCGCGGGGAACGAGCCGTTGGCGCAGCCGCGAGAAGGCGTAGGGGAGGGGAGACAGCTCGAAGGCCACCACCCGGGCGCGAGGGCAGTGGTCCGCCAGCGCGAAGGCCAGCGTTCCCCAGCCCGAGCCCAGCTCCAGGACGGTGCCCTCCAGGTCCGCTGGGAGCAGGGAGAGCAACTGGTGGCGGACCTTCCCCGAGGTGGGCATGGGCGAGATGCCGGTCCGCAGCGAGTGGAAGACGATGGACAACATCCCCGCCAGGAGGAGGGCCAGCAGCAGCAGGAAGAGGAGGGCACCCGCCGTACTCACGGGGCGCATGCTACCCCCATCGCCGGAGTTGAAGCGGTTGACGAAGTCCTTCAGGTGCTCCCGCTCCGTCGGGGTGCGTGTTCCTCCATGCTACCGTCCTTGCCCGGCGCCCTCGGAGCGCCCGCTGTCCTGGGGAGGGAAAACATGGAGAAGAAGGTCATCGCGTTCGTCGTGTACCCGGAGGTGACGCCGCTGGATCTGGTGGGGCCGCTCCAGGTGCTCAAGCCGCTGGAGAACTTCGGGCCCTTCGAGGTCGTCACGGTGGGCGAGCGCCTGGAGCCCATCACCACGGATCTGGGGATGCGGATCCTCCCGGAGCGCACGTTCGCTGACGTCCCGAAGCCCTTCGCCCTCGTTCTTCCGGGCGGCGTGCTGGGCCCCATCCAGGCCATCACCCACGAGCCCCTCATGGCCTACGTCCGCTCGGCGGGGCAGGGCGCCGAGGTGCTGGCCTCGGTGTGCACCGGCTCGCTCATCCTCGCGGCGGCCGGGCTGCTCGAGGGCCGGAAGGCCACCACGCACTGGTCCTTCCTCGACGCGCTCGGTCAGTTCGGTGCCCAGCCCACGCGCGAGCGGTGGGTGGAGGATGGCAAGGCGATCACCGCGGCCGGTGTGTCGGCGGGGATCGACATGGGGCTCGCCCTGGCCTCGCGGCTCGCGGGGGAGACCGTCGCCCGGAGCATTCAGGCCATCATCGAGTACGACCCCCAGCCGCCCTTCGGGGCCGTCGACTGGGCCTGGGTCGAGCGGGCCGACCTCAAGCGCTCCCTGCTCACCCCCTACGTGCCCGCCATCCAGAAGATCCTCGCGGGCCGGCCGGAGCTGCTGGCGAAGCTTCTCCCGTGAGGTGACGGAGGGGCGCCGGCACCGCCGCCCGGGTGTTCGTTTCTGGGACGACACTTTTCACAACCGGGCAGCCCCCTCCGGGGCTCCCCCCGCCTTCTGAGTCATTCCAAGGGGTTGCGGGCACGTTTTGTCCTGGCACGACCTTCGCTGAGGGTCGGGACGTGGACATCCCCAAGAAACCCAAATCCCGTCAGAAGCCCTGGCTCCTCCTGGGCCTCAGCGTGCTCGTGCTGGTCGGCGTGACGGTGGGCCTCTCCCGCCTGCGCGCCGCGGCTCCCACGGTGGAGCGCAGCGGCGTGTGGCTCGACACGGTGAAGCGCGGGCCCATGGTGCGCCAGGTGAAGGGGGCGGGCACACTGGTGCCCGAGCGCATCCGCTGGCTCACCGCCGACACGGCGGGCCGCGTCGAGCGCATCCACGTCCGGCCCGGCACCGTGGTGGAGCCGGGGACGATCCTCCTCGAGCTGTCCAACCCGGACGTCCAGCTCCAGGCCCTGGAGGCCGAGCGCCAGCTCGCGAGCGCCGAGGCGGAGCTCATCGCCCTGCGCACCAGCCTGGAGACGCAGCGCATCTCCCAGGAGGCGACGATCGCCACCCTGCAGGCCGAGGCCACCCACGCCGAGAGCCAGGCGAAGGCCACCGTGGCGCTGCTCGACCGCTCCCTCGTGCCGACGCTGGAGGTCGAGCAGGCCAAGGGCAAGGCGGGCGAGATGACCACGCGGTTGAGCCTCGAGCGCCAGCGCCTCGCCGTGGTCCAGTCCAGCACGCGCGAGCAGCTCGCGGCCCAGGCGGGGCAGATTGAAAGGTTGAAGGCGGTGGCGCGCTTCCGCCGGACCCAGGTGGAGTCCATGCAGGTGAGGGCGGGCGAGCCCGGGGTGTTGTCCGAGCTGCCGCTGGAGCTGGGGCAGTGGGTGACGCCGGGCACGGTGCTGGCGAAGGTGGTGCAGCCCGAGCGGCTGAAGGCGGAGCTGCGCATCGCGGAGACGCAGGCGCGGGACATCCAGCTCGGCCAGCGGGCGGAGGTGGACACGCGCAACGGGGTGGTGGAGGGCGTGGTGGCGCGCATCGCTCCGTCGGCGAGCCAGGGCACGGTGCGCGTGGAGGTGACGCTCACGGGCGAGCTGCCCAAGGGCGCCCGTCCGGACCTCACCGTGGAGGGCACGGTGGAGCTGGAGCGGCTGGGCAGCGTGCTGTCGGTGGGCCGGCCCGCGGGCGCGCAGCCCAACGCCACGGTGTCGCTCTTCCGGCTGGTGGCGGGCAGTGACGAGGCGGTGCGCGTCCCGGTGCAGCTCGGCCGGGGCTCGGTGAATTCCATCGAGGTCGTCCAGGGCCTCGCCGAGGGGGATCAGGTGGTGCTCTCGGACATGACCGCGTGGGACGCGGTGGAGCGGGTGAGGCTGCGATGACGGCGATGACGGTGGTTCAGGCTCAGGAGAAGGCTCACGTGGATAGCCCGGCGATGGCGCAACAGAAGGCCCTCCTCCAGCTCGAGGGCGTGACGAAGGTGTTCGAGACGGAGGAGGTGGAGACGCACGCGCTCTCCGACGTGCACTTCACGGTGCGCCCCGGGGAGTGGGTCTCCATCGTGGGGCCCTCCGGCTCGGGGAAGACGACGCTGCTGGCGGTGCTGGGGCTGCTCGACACGGCCTCGAAGGGCACCTACCTGCTGGATGGCCGGTCCGTGTTGGACCTGTCCCCGGCGGAGCGGGCGCTGGTGCGCAACCAGCACATCGGCTTCATCTTCCAGAGCTTCAACCTGATTGGCGATCTCTCCGTCTACGAGAACGTGGAGCTGCCGCTCACCTATCGCGGCATGCCGGCGGACGAGCGTCGCCAGCGGGTGGAGCGGGCGCTGGAGCGGGTGGGCATGGGCCACCGGGCGCGGCACATGCCAGGGCAGCTCTCCGGCGGTCAGCAGCAGCGCGTGGCCGTGGCGCGCGCCGTGGCGGGAGATCCGCTCATCCTCCTGGCCGACGAGCCCACCGGTAACCTGGACTCGAAGAACGGCGAGCAGGTGATGCAGCTCCTCTCCGAGCTCCACAAGGGCGGCGCCACCCTCATCATGGTGACGCATGACCCGAACCAGGCGCGGCTCGGCACGCGCACGGTGAGCCTCTTCGACGGCCGCGTCGTCCAGGACGAGCGCCTCCGCTGAACCCCTGAAGTCCTCCCCCCCTCTCGGGAACCCCCTCATGGACACCTTCCTCCAGGACGCTCGCTTCGCGCTGCGTCTGCTCCGCAAGAACCTGGGCTTCACGCTGGCCGCCGTCGTCACGCTGGCGCTCGGCATCGGCGCCAACACCGCCATCTTCAGCGTGGTGAACGGCGTGTTGCTGCGCCCGCTGCCGTACCAGGACCCGGAGCGGCTCGTGCTCATCCATGAGACCGCACCCAACTTCCCGGAGATGAGTGTCAGCCTCCCCGACTTCGTGGACTGGAGGGAGCGCCAGCGGACCTTCACCGACCTGGCGGGCTATCGCAACAACGTGGGGTATGACCTCACCGGGGTGGACATTCCCGAGCGGCTCACCGCCCGGCTGGCGAGTGCCTCGCTCCTTCCCATTCTCGGAGTGCAGCCGGCGCTGGGGCGCAACTTCCTTCCCGAGGAGGACACCCGGGGCGGGCCTCCCGTGGTGATGCTCTCGCATGGCTTCTGGGTGCGGCGCTTCGCCCAGGATCGGAACATCCTTGGCCGGACGTTGACGCTCAGTGGCGTGCCCCACACCGTGGTGGGCGTGTTGCCGGCGGACTTTCGCTTCAACGTGGATCGGGACATCTGGGTGCCCCTGTCCCGCTCGGACGCCCGGCTCTTCGAGCAGCGTGGCAACCACCCGGGGCTGTACGTGATGGGGCGGCTCAAGCCCGGCGTGACGCTCGAGCAGGCGAGGGCGGACCTCGAGGGCATTGGCCGCGTGCTGCTGGAGACTCAGTCGGATGGCAACAAGAGCAATGTGATGCCGCGGGCCCACCTGCTCCACGAGTACCTGGTGAGGGAGCTGCGTCCCAGCCTGCTGGCCCTCATGGCGGCGGTGGGCTTCGTGCTGCTGATCGCCGCCATCAACGTGGTCAACCTGCTGCTCGCCCGAGGCACGGCGCGCCAGCGGGAGCTGGTCATCCGGGCCTCGCTGGGGGCGGGGCGCGGCCGGCTCATCCGCCAGATGCTGGTGGAGTCCGCGCTGCTGGCGCTGGTGGGCGGCGGGTTCGGCCTGGTGCTGGCCCTGTGGGGCGTGGACCTCCTCGCGGCTTCGCGGCCGGAGAGCATTCCCACGGTCACGAGCTTCTCCGTGGACGGGCAGGTGCTCGGCTTCACGCTCGTGCTGTCGCTCGGGGTGGGCGTGCTGCTCGGCCTGTTGCCGGCGCTCCGGGCCAGCCAGGTGTCGCTGGTGGAAACGCTCAAGGACACGGGGGCGGGTGCCCCGCGGTTCCGTGGGCGGGCGCGTGACGCGCTCGTGGTGGCCGAGGTGGCGCTGGCCCTCATGCTGCTGGTGGGCGCGGGGCTGCTGGCGCGCACCTTCCTGCGGATCAGCCAACTGGAGATGGGCTTCAAGCCCGAGAGCGTGCTCACCCTGCGCATGTCCCTGCCGGAGAACCGTTTCGCGGGAGCGGACGCGATGCGGGCCTTTCCCGAGCAGGTGCTCGAACGGCTGAAGGGGACGCCCGGCGTGCGCTCGGTGACGTATGCCAGCGGGCTGCCCCTGGCCGGTTTCTCCGAGACGAGCTTCCAGATCGAGGGGCGGCCCCCGCTGCCGCTGTCGGAGGCTCCGCTGGCCGCCTTCTTCGTCACCGCCTCCAACTACTTCGAGACCCTGGGCACCCCCATCATCGAAGGACGCGGGTTCCTGCCCACGGATCGCAAGGGCAGCGCGCAGGTCGTCGTGGTGGACGAGGCGCTGGCCAGGCACTTCTTCCCCGGCCGCAGCGCATTGGGCGAGCGGATCAGCGTGAATGGGGGCAGACAGGTCATGGAGATCGTCGGGGTGGCGAAGCACGTCGTCGCCTATGGCCCCGGCGAGAACGAGCCCGCTCCCGTCCAGTTCTACATTCCCTTCCAGCAGATCCCGGACGAGGTCCTGCCGTTCATGGGGCGCTCGCTGTTCGTCGCGGTTCGCGGCGAGGGAGACGCGAACGCGCTGGTGCCGATGGTGCGCCAGGAGTTCAAGGCGATCGATCCGGACCAGGCGCTGGCGGAGCTGGCCACCATGGACTCGCTGGTGCGGGGGGCGCTGGCGCAGCGCCAGTTCATCCTCGGGCTCGTGGGTCTGTTCGCCGTGCTGGCCCTGGTGCTCGCGAGCATCGGCATCTACAGCGTCATGTCCTACACGGTGGCGCTGCGCACCCGCGAGATGGGCATCCGCATCGCGCTGGGGGCCCGGGGCGTGGACGTCGTGCGGCTGGTGGTGGGCTATGGGGTGCGGCTGGCCGCCATCGGGGTGGTGGTGGGCGCCCTGGGCGCGGGCGTGCTCACCCGGCTGCTCGGCAGCCTGTTGCAGGGGGTGGAAGCGACGGATCCCCTGACGTTCACCGCGACGGCCGGGGTGCTCGCGGCCGTGGCCGTGCTCGCGAGCTGGGTGCCGGCGCGGCGCGCGGTGCGGGTGGATCCCGTCGAGAGCCTCCGCGCCGACTGAAGTGGAGCGATCACGTCATGCCCGAGCCCCTCATCTCCCTGCGCGACATCGAGAAGTCCTACCCCCTGGCGGGCGGCCGCACCTGGGTGCTGCGCCGCATCGCGCTGGACATCCAGCCCGGCGAGTTCGTCACGCTGATGGGCCCCTCCGGCGCGGGCAAGTCCACGCTGCTGTC
>NZ_DASVSO010000706.1:0-6216 GCF_036388035.1 Archangium sp. | reverse complement strand
CTTCACGGGAGTGCTCTTCGGGCTGTTGCCAGCGCTGCGCGCGGGCTCGCCCCAGCTTGCTCCGGTGCTCAAGGCCTCGGGGCGTGGGCTGACCGGCGGAGGTGGGGCGCGGCTGCGCGGCGCGCTGGTGGTGACCGAGGTGGCGCTCGCCGTGGTGCTGGCGGCTGGAGCGGGGCTGGCCGTGCGCAGCCTGGCGTCGCTGCTCTCGGTGGACCCGGGCTTCCGTCCCGAGGGCGCGGTGGTGGTGAGCTTCTCCGTGCCCCAGGCCCACCGGAGGGAGAAGCTTCCCCCGTACCTGCGCGAGGTGCTGGAGCGGGTGCGCGCGGTGCCCGGCGTGCAGGTGGCCGCCACGGCGAAGCACCTCCCCCTGGAGAACCCCGGCGAGTCGCAGCCCGTGGTGATCGCCGGCCAGCCGCTGGCGAACCCCGGGGATGCGCCGCACGCGAGCTTCCTGCAGGTGAGCACCGACTACTTCCGCGCCATGGGGATTCCCCTGCTTCAAGGCCGCGCCTTCGCCGACACGGACTCGGGCGAGGTTCCCTTCGTGCTCGTGGTCAACCAGGCCTTCGCCCGCCGGTTCTTCCCCGGTGAGGACGCGGTGGGCAGGATGCTCCAGTACGGCAACAGGCAGGCACCCATCGTGGGCGTGGTGGGCGACGTGCGCCAGCGCAGCCTGTCCGAGCCCGCGGCGCCCATGGGCTACCTCCACGTGCTCCAAAACGGGCGCGGGCATGTCGACCTCATCGTGCGCGGCCAGGGTGCTGCCTCCCTGGGACTCGCCACCGCGGTGCGCCAGGCCATCTGGTCGGTGAATCCGTCCCAGTCCATCATCCGCATCACCACGCTCGAGGAGGTGGTGGGCGAGGCGGTGGCCCGCCCACAGCTCATCGCGGCGCTGCTCGGCCTCTTCGCCGTCCTGGCCCTGGTGCTCGGCTCGGTGGGCATCTACGGCGTCCTCTCCTACACGGTGAGCCAGCGGCAGCGGGAGATGGGGGTCCGGCTGGCGCTCGGCGCACGGCCGCCCGAGGTGCTGTGGATGGTGTTGCGCAGCGGCATGACGCTCGCGGGCCTGGGCGTGGCGCTGGGCGTGGTCGGCGCGCTCGTCCTGGCGCGGGTGATGGCGAGCATCCTCTACGGCGTGGCGCCGCATGATCCGCTCACCTTCGGTGCCGTGGTCGTGGTGCTGCTGGGCGTGGCGCTGGTGGCGTGCCTCGTGCCCGCCCGGCGCGCCATGCGCGTGGACCCGGCCATTACCCTGCGTGGGGAGTAGGGGAGGCGGGTCGTCACGGGCCCGTCACCCCCCTTGGTAGGACTGCCCTCCACTTGAAGGGCGACAAGGGGGGACTCCTGCGCCCACCACCCAGGAGTCACGCACATGAAGAGTGCTGAGGCGACGAAGCTGCTGGAGGCCGCGCGTGACCTGGCCCCGGTGATTACGGCCCGGGCTGGATGACGTGGTGAAGCTCGCCCAGCTCCAGCTCGGCCGCCTCGAGATGGACGTCCGGGCCGCCCGCGCGCTGCTGCGCGAGGCGTCGGACGAGTTCTGGGCCGCGTGCGTGGACAACCCCGCCGCCACCGCCGCGATTGTCCCGTGCCTCTCGGCCACCCTGGCCTGGGTGACGGAGACGGCCGCCAGCGTAGTGGGAACCTGCTACCAGGCGGGGGGGGGGCCAGCTCGCTCCGGGATGGCTCGTCCCTGCGGAGACGCTTCCGTGACATCCACACCTTCAGGCAGCATGCGGCTGCCGCTGAGGGGTGGTTTGGCCAGGCCGGGGCCTCGCTCCTCGGGCAGCCGACGGGATTCTGGACCTGAGGAGCCCGAGAGGCTCCGGGGACCCGTGGCTGCTCCGCCGGGCGGCGTTGGGGGATGACGTCGTGGCGGACTGGCGATTGGAGGTACTCGGGGGCGCCCGGCTCCTGGGGCTGGCGGAGCCCCTGGAGCTGCAGCGGCGTGTGGCCGCGGTGCTGGCCTGGCTGGCGCTGGAGGGGCCCACGCCCAAGTACAGGCTGGCGGGCATGCTGTGGCCCGGCTCCGGCGAGGACACGGCGCGCAACAACATGCGTCAGCTCCTGCGCCGGCTGCGGGTGTCCACCGGGGTGGATCTGGTGCTCGGAGGAGATGTCATCTCCCTCTCCGAGCGGGTGGTCACCGATGCGGTGGAGCTGGAGGCCCACGTCTTCGCCGGCCGCCATGCCCAGGCGCTCGCGCAGGCGGGCTCGCTGCTGGGCACCCTGGACTTCGACGACTGTCCGGACTTCGAGGCGTGGTTGCTGCGCGCCCGCGAGCAGCTCGAGGCCCTGCGGCGCCGCGCCGCCAGCGCCGAGGCGGACGCCCGCGAGCAGCGGGGAGACCTGGCCGGAGCGCTGCAATTCGCCGAGCGGCTGCTGGGGTTGGATCCTCTCTCCGAGGAGGCCTACCGGCGGCTGATGCGGCTGCACTACCTCGCGGGGGACCGGATGGCGGCGCTGAGCCTCTTCGAGCGCTGCCGGACGATGCTGCGCGAGGAGTACGACGCCGCGCCGCACCCGGACACGCTCGCGCTGGCGCGAGACGTGGAGCGCGGGCAGGTGCGGCCTCGCGCCGGGAGTGAGCAGCCCGGACGGACGCTGCCGCTCACCGTGCTCCGCCCGCCGGTGCTGGTGGGGCGCGCGCGGGAGTGGGCGCAGATGGAGGAGGCGTTTCAGGCGCGGCGTCTCATTTTGCTGCTGGCCGAGCCCGGCGTGGGCAAGTCACGCCTCGCGCAGGACTTCGCGGCCTCCAAAGGGCGCTACACCCTGTTCGCGGGGCGGCCCGGAGACACGGAGGTGCCCTACTCGCTGTTCGTGCGACATGTGCGGCACACGTTCGCCGAGCGGCCCTCGGTGCGGCAGGGCCTGGAGCCGTGGATCCGCCGCGAGCTGGCGCGCATCATCCCCGAGTGCGCCGAGCCCGGTGACGACCTCTCCCCCATGCGCGACGAGGGGGACCGGGTCCGCAACCTCAATGCCCTCAGCGAGGTGCTCCGCCGCTGCACCGAGGGCCTGCCCACCTGCGTCACCGACGACCTTCAGTTCGCCGACGCCGCCAGCCTGGAGGTGGGGGCCTATGCCCATGCCCGCTTCCACGAGACGGGCGACTTCCCGGTCCTCATCGACTGCTGCCGCCTCGGCCAGCTCACTCCCGAGGCCTCCGCCCTCATGAAGCGGCTGGAGCAGGCGGGGCTGGCGACATTCCTGTACCTGGAGCCGCTCCCGCCCTCGGCGGTGGGAGAGATGCTGGACAGCCTCGCGCTGCCGGGGGCCACGGGACTGGCGGGGGAGATGACGCGCTACACGGGGGGCAACCCCCTCTTCATCACCGAGACACTCAAGCACCTGATGGAGTCGGGAAGCCTGGAGCGGGGATGGCCGGAGCGGCTGCCTCCTCCGGGGCGGGTGCGCCAACTCATCCAGCAGCGGCTGGAGCGGCTGTCCCCGCTGGCGCTGCAACTGGCCCAGGTGGCGGCGCTGGCCCTCATGGACTTCAACCTGGAGCTGGCCGGCGAGGTGCTGGAGGTGCGCCCCCTCTCGTTCGCCCAGCCGCTGCGCGAGCTGGAGGCCACGCAGATCCTCCGGGGCGAGCGCTTCACCCACGACCTCGTGCTGGAGGCGGTGCGCGGCTCCATTCCCTCGGCGATGGGGGCGCTGCTGCACCGGCGCCTGGCCCAACAGTTGGAGCGGAGGCGAGCGGCCCCGGCCACCATCGCGCAGCACTGGCTGGAGGGTGGGGAGTCCCGGCGGGCCGTGCCCTTCCTGCTGTCCGCGGCCCAGGTGGACGAGGCCAACCTGCGCCGGGCCGAGGCGGCCACGAACTACGCGCGCGCCGCCTCCATCCTGGAGGCCGCCGGGGAGCAGGAGGAGGCGGTCCGGTTGAAGGCGCGGGCGCCCTCGGCGTGAGCCGGGAGGGAGGCCCCCGCCGGGGCCTTCCTTCGCCTGGAGGTGAGCACTCGCCGTGGGCTGGCGTGGACGTCAGGGCCCGGGCGTGCACACCGTCTGGGAGGAGACGCGCCATGGAACTCGTTCTTTTCATCGGCCTGCAGGGCTCGGGAAAGAGCAGCTTCTACCGGGAGCGCCTCGCGGCCACGCATGTCCACGTGAGCAAGGACTTGTGGCCCAACGCGCGCAGGCGCGAGGCCCGGCAGCAGCGGCTCATCGCCCAGGCCCTGGCGGAGGGTCGCTCGGTGGTGGTGGACAACACCAACCCCCTGGTCGGGGACCGGGCGCCCCTCATCGCCATCGGCCGGGAGCATGGCGCGCGGGTGGTGGGCTACGCCTTCGAGTCGGACCTGGAGGCCTGCCTCGCGCGCAACGCGGCGCGGGTGGGGCGGGCACGGGTGGAGGACAAGGCGCTGCACATCACGAGCAGGAAACTGAGCTGGCCCTCGTACGCCGAGGGCTTCGATGCGTTGTTCCATGTGCGGCTCGACCCCCAGGGCGGCTTCCACGTGAGGGAGTGGAGACAGGAAGATGAATCCCAACGAGTTCGAAAGCCGGATGCGTGAGGGCGAGTTCTTCCACTCGCTGCGACTGCTGCGCGGGGCGTGGTGCGTGCTGCGGGTGGACGGGCGGGGCTTCTCGCGCTTCACGGAGGCGCGCTACGAGAAGCCCTTCGACGCCACGCTGCACCAGCAGATGGTGCGCACCGCCTCGGCGCTGCTGGAGGACTTGCAGGGCCTCTACGCGTACACCGAGAGCGATGAGATTTCGGTGCTCTTCCGGCCGGAGTGGGCGCTCTACGACCGCGAGGTGGAGAAGCTGGTGTCCATCTCGGCCGGGGTGGCGAGCGCGACCTTCACGCACGCGGCGGGGGTACCAGCCGTGTTCGACAGCCGGGTGTGGATGGGCGTGAACGAGAAGGAAGTGGTGGACTACTTCCGCTGGAGACAGGCGGACGCGGCCCGCTGCGCGCTGCACGGCTGGTGCTACTGGACGCTGCGTAAGGAGGGCCAGAGCGTGGCGCAGGCGTCCCATGCGCTGCATGGCAAGTCGGTGGGCTTCAAGAACGAGCTCCTCTTCCAGCGGGGCATCAACTTCAACGAGCTGCCGCTCTGGCAGCGTCGCGGTACGGGCCTCGCGTGGGAGGAGTACGAGAAGGAGGGCGTGGATCCGCGCAACGGCCAGAAGGTGAGCACCACCCGCTGGCGGCTGCGCGTGGACGAGTCCCTGCCCATGAAGGAGGAATACGACGCCTACGTGCTGGGGCTGATGAAAGGGAGCAAGGGGGGCGGACGCTGAGCACAGGGGCTCAACAGGGGGCGCGGTGAGCGAGCCCGGAGCTGGAGGTGCGGGGACGTGGGCGACCTTCAACGGGAACGCGCCAAGCGGCTTGAAAGTGGTGGGTTTCAGGCCCCAGGACGATTAAGCAACAATTCTCCCGCCCCACTCCGAGGGAGGATCGGCAATGCGTAGAACTGCCGCGTCACACGGGGATGTTTGTCCAGCAAATCGCTGATGGCTCGCCAAGACAAAACATCCACAGCAAATAGGTTCCGCTTGACATGCCAATCGGAGATTTTTCGCACCTGCTCTTGTAGCGTGATGTTGACGGGTGCTGTCGTGAGGATGAAGTAGCGCCGGAGCTTCGGCTGGAAGCATCGGGCCATCTGGATTTCTTCCTTGATTTCACTCCAGGTAAGCCCTCCAGAAAGACGGAGTTTGGCTTGAACGCCGACCCACGCCAAGTCCTTGTCCTGGCCGTAAGAATCGACGCCGTATTGTCGCTGTCCGGGTCGTCCGTGCGCGTGCAGGATGGTATTTAACTCCGCTCCCATGAGGAGCCTGCACAGGTCTTCAAAACGTCGAGAATCGTCAAGGTGAGGATAGATAAGGGACATTACGCTGGCTCGCATGAGGCAGGGACCAGCAAACTTGGCCCTGCCTGATACCTAAACAAGCGTTCAGGCGTTTCGATTCCCACCATTGAGCCGATCTCGGAATTGGCGCATGAGGATGAGGGCACAGACGAGGTGAAGGAAGCCCAGGAAGTTCTCGGCCTTCACTTCGTAGCGGGTGACAAGCCGACGGGAGAAGTGGAGCCAGGCAAAGAAGCGCCCCACCTTCCAGCGCCGCTTGTAGCGCCGCAGCTCTCGTCCGTCCTGGGTGGCAGGCCGTTTGCGACCCCGACGGTGTGGGGCAATGAGCTTCACGCCGCGCTCGTCCCACAGCCGCTCGTCGAGCTTGTCGCTGTCGTACGCCTTG
>NZ_DASVSO010000705.1:0-10730 GCF_036388035.1 Archangium sp. | reverse complement strand
CTTGGAGAAGGCGCGAAAATCCACCGCCTCCCATCTGCGGCTGTCACGGAGGAACTGGAGACAACGCGCCTGATTCTCACGAGTAATGAGGAGCATCTCGGACCGCCAGTCCACGCGCTCCCGGGCGAAGTCGAGGCCGTGATGGTGGTCGTAGAGCAGGACCATCACCCAGGCGCCCTCGAGGAAGTGGCCATCCACGGTGGCGACCATCTCGCCACGTCGAACGGCCTCCAGGGCTCGTGGCTCCCAATTGGCCCCGCCCACCAGGATATGGGTGCCAGGCTCGCGGCCGAGGGGATGAAGCGAGGCCAGCGCCCCCAGGGCCATGGCGTCGCTCGCCGCCCAGATGACCGTGGCCTCCGGGTAGCGGCGCAGGAGCAGGGGCGTCTTCCTGGCCGCTTCCTCGAAGCTCCACTCCGCCGAGACGAGCTGGAGCAGGATCGCATCATCCCGCTCGGACACCGCGCGTCTCAGCCCCTTCTCCCGCTCGACGGTGGCTTGATCGACCGGGGTGCCGCCCAGCGCGATGAGGTGGACGCGACCGTCCGGTGCGACCTGCTTCCGTCGGAGCGCTTCATCCACCAACCGGTTGGCCAGCTCGTACCCGGCCTTTTCGTCATCCGGGAGCATCTGACCAATCCAATAGCGGAAGTGCTCGCGGGGTCCTCCGTAGCGGGTGCGCTCCTTCTCCAACAGGCCCGCATTGAGGACGAAGACGGGCACCCGGGCCTGCTCCGCGAGCTCAATCACCCGCGCCCCGATGGCCCGGTGTACGGACACGACGAGATAGTCCGGCCGGTCGGGACCGTTCAGGAGGCCTCGCACCCGGGTGAGGGTCTCCCCGGGCCAGTGGCCGGCCTCGTAGACGGACAGGTCGACGCCCAGGTCCTCGGCCGCTGCTTGCATCGCGGCCAGGAGCTCGTCCGCCCACGGTCCCGGCGTGGAGGCCCGGATGAAGGTCACCTTCATCGGCTGGACCGCGGGCGCACGGGGGGCGACCAGACAGACGAGCAGTGCCAGGAGGAGTACCGAGGCGCGTTTCAACGGACATCCTTTTCTTCGGTCCAGTCCGGGAGCGACGAGCGGCGGTTTCCCTCTCCCATCCGCTCGCCCCTGGAATCGAGAGAAACGTAAGCACGGACCTCCCGGCAGGGTGCGGAACCTGACGGATGGGCAGGCGGCCACGTACGCGAGCGGGCATCCCTCGCGCTCTCCCCTCCCCGCGACCCGGGGGGCGTGGCAAGGTGCCCCCTCTATGAGCAACGCCCTCTATCGCGACTGTGCCCGGCTCTTCATGGTGGGCTTCCCCGGCCCGCGCATCGACGATGACTTCGCCTCGCTGATGGACGACGGCATCTTCGGCGCCATCCTCTTCAAGCGGAACGTAGGCACCGCCCAGGAGACGGCCGCCCTGTGCCGCGAGGTCAAATCGCGCGCGCGCCGGCCCTTCATCCTCTCGGTGGACCAGGAGGGGGGACGTGTGGCCCGGCTGCGCGGCGAGCCCTACACCACCCTGCCCCCCATGCGAGAGCTCGGCCAGCGCGGGGACCTCGGGCTCATCGAGCGCGTGGGCCGGCTGCTCGCGCACGAGCTGCGCGCGGTGGGCTTCGACTGGGACTTCGCCCCCGTGCTCGACGTGGACACCAACCCCCAAAACCCCGTCATCGGCGACCGCAGCTTCAGCCGCGACCCGGACGAGGTGGGCCGCATGGGCGTGGCGCTGGGGCGGGGCCTGGAGGCCGGGGGCGTGGCCTCGTGCGGCAAGCACTTCCCCGGACACGGCGACACCACCACGGACAGCCACCTGACGCTGCCGCGGCTGGCCCATGACATGGAGCGCCTGCGCCGCGTGGAGTTGGTGCCCTTCCGCGCCTTCGCCCAGGCGGGGCTCGCTTCGCTCATGACGGCGCACGTCCTCTTCGACGCGCTCGACCCGAAGGTGCCCGCCACCATGAGCCAGCGCGTGCTCCACGGCGTGCTGCGCGAGGAGATGGGCTTCGACGGCGTGCTCGTGAGCGATGACCTGGAGATGAAGGCCATCGCGGACCACTACTCCGTCGAGGAGGCCGCGGTGCTCGGCACCCTGGCGGGCGTGGACCTGTTCCTCGTCTGTCACAACGCGGACGTGCAGCGGCGCGCCATCGAGGCGCTGGTGCGCGCGGTGGAGTCCGGCCGCGTGCCGCGCGCCCGCATCGACGAGGCCCACCGCCGTCTGGCCCGACTCGAGGCGCGCTTCGCCCACGGCCCCGAGGACCGTCTGGCCACCCTCGGCAACGCCGAGCACCGCGCGCTCGCCGAGGGACTCGCCAGCACCTTCAGCGGGAGGGATCCCACCGAGGTGCTGGCGTCCCGCTAGTCTCGACTGGGGCGGCCTCGCCTACTTGTGGACGTCGCCGCTCCCGCCCGTATCGGAGTCGATATCCCCCGAGCCGACGTCACTGCCGCCGCCCGTGACGCCCCCGCCCTGGGTGCCCAGATCCTGGTCCTCGAAGCCGGCGCCACCCGTGCCCGCATCCATCGGGGCCGTGCCCGCGTCCCGGGCCATGGAGCCGCCACCCGTGGTGCCCTTGGCTCCGCCCTTCGTGCCGCCGGTACCCCCGGAGCCACCGATGCCCTCCTGGTCCTCCAGGATGATGCCCTCGCCGCCCGCGCCGCCCGTGCCGGTCTGGTCCTGCATGCCGCCCTGATCGACACCCCGGTTCGTGTCCTGGCAACCCGGGAACAGCAGCGCCGCCGAGGCCAGCGCTCCCACCACCATCCACTTGCGAATGTTTCCGCGCATGTCCGCTCCTCCATCCGAGCAGCCGTCACCAGCGGCCCGGGTTCATGACGGCTCGTGGAAGCCGTCTCCCATCCCGCTCCGCCCCGAATGGGAGGAGCGGTCATTTGAATTCGAACAGGCTCCAGGCGCTCCCCTCCCGGCACGGCGAGGCCCGCCGGCATCACAGCGGTCGCTATCTCCTGGGGAGAGGCCACCCGCCTCGCGTGGCTCGGACTACTTGCCGTAGCCCTCGGGACGCAGGGGCTTGGGGGTGGCGGCGGGCCTGTCGCTCTTCCCCGGTACGCTCAGCGCCGCGGGCTCCTGGCGCGACTGGATGTAGAGGCTGCCGTCCGCGCCCTGTTCGAGGCCGCCCATGGCGGGGCCACTGCCCCCCATCCCCTGCTGCCCGAGCAGGGCCCGCTCCCCGGGGTCCAGCGCCAGGGAGCGCCCCGGGGTGCCGTCCGTCTGGGGCGTCCGGGGATCGATGCTGGTGGGGATGTCCTTGATGGTGCCGTTGTACCCGGACTGCGCCGGGTCCCGGACCAGGCCGGGCTGGAAGGTCTCGTTGCCGGCATTCTGCGGGAGGGCTCCACAGGCCGACACCAGCCACGAGGCCGAGGCCAACGCCCCCCACATCACCCACCGCCTGAAACCGCCGTCGTGCATGTCCGTCTCCAGAAGGAACGAGTCCCGAGCTCTCGCCGTCGGCGCGAGGGACACCCCCGTCCCCCGCTGCCCCCCGCGTGGTGCGAGGAGCGGAGCAGCCGCGCTATCAGGGATGGGCACCCGGAGGCTTCCGGACCACCGAGCAGGTATCTGACGAGGGCCCGGTCGCCCGGTCGGTCCACGGTGAAGGCACCGGGCTCGCGCTACGGCCGGATGTACCCACTGGCCTTGCCGTCCTCGTTCTCACCCGCGTTCCTCATCGGAGCCACGTTGCTGCCCTCCGTGGGCTCCTGCGGCTGGAACGAGGAGCCGGTGCTGGGGGCGATCGAGCTCGCGAGGCCGGAGCCCACCTCGATGCCGTAGGTGCCTTGAATCCAGGCGCCATTGCGGCCGGTCTTCAGCGGTTTGCCCGTGCCGATGTCGAGGGCGGCCAGGGACTCGAACTGGTCGGGGGGGAACGGGACGCGCTCGTCCTGCCGCAGCCAGAGGTTCGCCTGCGCCGGGTCGCGGCCCGGGCCTCCAGGGAGGATGTTCTCCTGCCCGCCCCCCTGGGGCTCCCCGGCACCGCCCGTGCCCCGCTCCTGCTCGTTGGTCTGGTACAGCGTGGAGCTGGTGCCGATGTTGGAGCGCTCCTTGCCGACCTCGTCCTGGGCCTGCTCGGAGTAGTAGTCCTCCTGGGCCGTCAAGGACCACGTGCGCCCGCCGTCCTTGCGCATCCCCTCCCCGCAGCCGGCGAGCAGCGCCACCCCGGCGAGCGCGCCGAGCAGTCCCTTCACACCCATGTTCCGCATGACCGCCTCCTGTCCGTATCTGTTCTCTAGGGACAGGGGTGGCCATGCACGCGGGCCGCCGGTAGCGGCAAGCGGGCGAGCGAGAGGTACTTGCTCGCCCGTAGGACGGCGGAGAGGCCTACCCTCGACGCGCGGGGGTCTTCTTCGCGGCAGCCGCCTTCTTCGCCGGGGCCTTCGCGACGGCGGGAGGCTCCGCGGGCGCGCCGCCCTCGAGGAGCTGGAGGATCTCCTGCACGTGGCCCTGCACCTTCACCTTGGGCCAGGCACGAGCCACCTTGCCCTCGGGGTCGATGAGGAAGGTGGCGCGCGTGACGCCCATGAACGTGCGGCCGTAGAGCGACTTCTCGCCCCACACGCCATAGGCCTCGCACACCTGGCGCTCGGTGTCCGCGAGCAGCGGGAAGGGCAGCGAGAACTTCGTGGCGAACTTCTGGTGGCTCTTGATGTCGTCCGGCGAGACGCCCAGCACCACCGCGCCCGCGCTCCGCAGCGCCGAGTGCTCGTCGCGGAAGTCACACGCCTCGCGCGTGCAGCCCGGGGTGTTGTCCTTCGGGTAGAAGTAGAGGACGACGTTCTTCCCCCGGAGCTGGGAGAGCTTCACGTCGTTGCCGTTCTGGTCCTGGAGCTGGAAATCGGGGGCCGGGTGGCCTGTCTGGGGAATGGGCATGGACGCTCATCCAGATAGCACAGCTGACTTTCGAGGTCAGGTCACATTCCGCCGTCGGCGTCCTCGTGGGCGTGGGGCGGGTGGCCGTGCTCGTCCAGGGAGGGCGAGCCCTCCTCCGGCACGCCGGGCCTGCGCAGGGGCCGGCGTGGCAGGGGCTCGCGGAGCTGCCGCAGGGTGGCGATCCGCCGCTCGGCCTCGGGCCGCGCCTTCGAGTCCCGAGGCACGGCGTCGAACTCGGCGATGACGGCCTCCCAGGCCGGGTCGCGCGGGGGAACGCCGCGCTCGACGAGCTGCGCGTACTTCGCCTCGGCGCGGGCGAGCCGCTCGGGCCCCTCGTCCTTCCGGCAGGCCCCCAGGGCCAGGGCCCCCAGCACGAGCAACAGCACCGCCGGACGGCTTCGGTAGATGGGAGACACGTGCGACCCTCCTGCTGGCCTCGGACACGAAGGGGGGCTAGGGTGCTCCACCGTGTCGCCCCTCTTCATCGCATTCCTCTTCGGTCTCGGCCAGGGCCTGCTCCACGCGGTGGGCCCGGACCACTGCGCCGCCATGGCCACGCTCGGCACGCTGGGACCGGCCCGGCGCCGGGCCACGCTGCTCGTCGCGCTGCGCTTCGCCGTGGGGCATGCGGCGGTGCTCGGCGGGGTGGCCACCTTCTGCCTCCTGGCGGGCGTGGGCCTCTCGGAGACCTTCGAGCGCTGGGCCGAGGTGTTTGGCGGCATGGTGCTGGTGGCGCTGGCCGTCACCGCCTTCCTCTTCCCCAACGTGCTGCGTCACGGCCACCCGCACCTGCCCGGCCACACGCAGGAGCCCCACTCCCACATGCACGACCGGGTGAGCACCGCCGCCGGGGCCCTCATGGCCGTGAGCGGGGTGCGCGCGCTGCTGCTGGCCCTGCCCCCGCTGCTGGTGGGTGGCAGCCTTCAGTCCTCCGGGTGGACGTACCTGCCCGGCTTCGCGCTCGGCATCCTCGTGGGCATGGGCGCGGTGGGCCTGCTCTTCGCCGAGGGCCTGGCCCGCATGAGCACGGGGCTCGCCGAGCGCTTCCAGCGCGGGGTGGCCGCCGGCTCCGCCGCGCTCGGCCTCTTCTGGATCGTCACCCGCCTCTGAGCCCCCGGTGAGGCGCCGTCCCCACCGGGGCTCGGCGCCCGCTACTGGCTGCGCTGCTCGAGGATGCCCAGCGACATCATCGCCACCAGGAAGCCGTAGACCTGCTGCTCGGGACGGTTGGCGTACGCGAGCAGCTCCGCCACCGTGCGGTTGCCGTCGACCTTCGGCATCAGCTCCGCCTCCCAGCGCTCCAGCTCCACCTCGTGGAGCTGGTAGGCCGGGGCCACGGCGGGCAGGAGCCGATCCTCGGGCCGCAGCAGGCGAGCGAGGCGCTCGGGCTTGTAGAGCTTCTTGATGCCCCGGACGATGAGGTTGGCCGGGTGCACGTCGAGCTTGATGGACTCGGTGGTGGCCTTCTCCTTGAAGCTCATCACGTAGGTGCCGTCTTCCCACGAGAAGAGCGAGTAGATGATGGCCTTCACCTGCTGGCCCACGTAGTACAGGCGCTCGGTGTCCTTGAGCAGGCCGCGCTCCACGAGCACGTCGCCGGTGCGCCGGTTGCTCGCGGTGGCCACCGCCGCGGCGTCCTGGAGCTGCTCGGGCTTGATCTTCCCCACGCGCACGAGGAACTGGCCGAAGCGGTCCGCCAGCAGGTTGGAGAGGGCGAACACGGGCGTGCCGCGCTCGAAGTAGACGACCTTCTTCACCTTGCCGCGCTGGATGCCCAGCTCGCCCGTCTCGCGCGACAGGTAGAAGGCGGTGAAGAGCGAGGGCAGGCTGTCCTTGAGGTCCCCGCGGCGGCTGCCCGGGGAGCCCGCGCCCACCGGAAGCGCGTCCGGCGGCCGGCCCGGTCCGGGCGGGCGCACCAGGGTGGCGGGCACCTTGTTCAGGGGCGAGGCGGTGAGGTTGGCGCCGCGGATTTCGGCGGTGAGGTTGTCGCCGCCCGTCACCTTGATGCGGCCCGTCAGCTCCATCGCGTCCTGAGGGCCCTCCTCCTCGACGTCGATGTCGAGCTCCACGTCGAAGGAGTCCTCCTGGGAGACGGCGGCGGTGGGGGCCTGCTTCTGGGTGGGCACCAGCTTCTGCACGGCCTCCAGCAGCTTGGAGGCCTCGAAGGGCTTCTCGAAGTAGCCGGCGGCCGCGTACTTCTGCCGGGCCTCCATGGCGTGCTTGCCGCCCTTGAAGACGCCGGTGATGAAGAGGAGCGGCAGCTGGGGCTGATCCTTCCGCAGCGCGTCCGCCAGGTGGTAGCCCATCATGTCGGGCAGGAGGATATCGAGCACGGCCACGGCGGGCGGGCGGGCACGAGAGACCTCGACCGCCTGCTTGCCCTTGGTCGCTCCCACCACTTCGTAGCCTGCATCTTCGAAGAGCTGGGTGAGGAGCGTGAGCAGCTCCTGGTTGTCATCGACGACGAGGATTCGGGGAGCCATCGCGCGGCCCACCCTACCAAAAGCCCGTCCATCCGGAAGTGGCAGTGTTCCCCAGGGATGCATCCCGCGGGTGGGGCGGATAGGTTGAGCCCTCCATGAAGGCCCCCCCCCAGACCCGCTTCACGCTGTCGCGCCTTTTCCTCGTCCTCACCCTCGCCCTTCCCCTGGCCGCATGGGCCCAGGACGCGGGCCAGCCGGATGCGGGCAGCCTGTATGACGTCCCGGATGCCTCGGTGGGCTCCGGAGGCGCGGATCGCGACAACCCCGAGGGGGATGACAGCACGGGCCGACCCGGTGGGGCGTGCCAGAGCGGGTCCGACTGCGCGGCGCGCTTCAGCTGCACGCAGGGCCGGTGCCGCTACACGGGCATCCGCCAGGCCGAGCGCGTGGGGTGCCTGCTGGGCCCGGAGGACACCCTGGCGGTGGTGGCACTGGGCGTGGTGGTGGTGGCGGCGCGAAAGCGCGGCCGGGAGCCTCGATGAGGCTTGGGCTCAAGGCGGACAACCTCCTGGAGCGGCTGGCGGACTGGCTGAACCTGGCGCCCAAGCCGCTGGCGCACGCCTTCTTCGGGATGATGGCGGCGCGCACGCTCATGGCCGGGGAGCGGCTGGGGTTGTACGCGGCGCTCGCCGACGGCTCGGCCACGGTGGAGGAGCTGGCGGCGCGGCTGCGGCTGTCCCCCGAGGGCACGCGGGCGCTGCTGGAGGCGCTCGAGGCGTGCGAGGCGGTGGAGCGCAAGAAGGGCCGCTACCGGATGGCGGACCGGGCCCGGCGCTGGTTGGACCCGCGCTCGCCGCAGTACGTGGGCGGCTTCCTGGACTTCAACTACACCCAGTGGGACTGGTGGAGCCACCTGGAGGAGGCCGTGCGCACGGGGGAGGCGGTGGACATCCATCGCTTCTCCCCGGATGACCCGCGCTGGCGCTCCTACATCCACGCCATGCACCAGATGGCGCGGCTGTCGGCGCCCGAGGTGGTGCGCGCCATTCCCCTGCCCCGGGGAGCGCGGCAGGTGTTGGACCTCGGAGGCGCGCACGGCTGGTACGCCGCGGAGCTGTGCCGCCAGCACCGGGAGTTGAAGGCCACGGTGCTGGACCTGGAGGGCAGCGTGCGGGTGGGACGGGAGATCATCTCCCAGGCCGGCCTGTCGCACCTGGTGACACACCGCGAGGGAGACCTCCTCACCTCGGAGCTGGGGGGGCCGTACGACGTGGTGCTGCTCTTCCAGGTGGTGCACCACCTGACGCCCGCGCAGAACGTGGCGCTGCTGCGCCGGGTGCGCACCGCGCTGACGCACAAGGGGACGCTGGCGGTGCTGGAGTACCTGCGCGAGGACGAGGAGAAGCCCACGAGCGCCGCTCCGCTCATCGGCCTGCACTACTTCCTCACCTCGAAGGCGGCGGCGTACACGCCGGCGGAGGTGGAGGGCTTCCTGGACGACGCGGGCTTCCGCATCGAGAGCACCCAGCCGGTGCGCCACCTGCCGCTGCAGACGCTCCTCATCGCCCGCCCCGAGTGAAGGGGCCGGTGGCTTGTCCCGCTTCCGGACGGCACGGATAATCGCGGGAATGGGTAACCCGAGCATCGCGCAGGCACCTGCGCACATCGATCGCCACGAGGATCTGCGGCAGCGGCTGACGTTGCTCAAGCCCGAGGACACCGTGCGTGGGGTGATCCTCAACGGGGTGATGGAGGCCGTGCGCGTGCTGGGCGACGAGACCCTGGTGCGGCAGTGCCTGGACGTCGTCGGGGAGAAGCGACTCGTCGACTTCTTCAGCTACCCCTCCCACAAGCACCTCCAGCTCATCTACACGGCGGCGGGTCTCCTGGATGCCCGGTATGGCAGCTTCGAGAAGGCGCTGTGGCTCATGGGCTATCACGGAGGGAAGAACTTCCTCTCGTCCACCCCCGGCAAGGTCCTGCTGCTGGGCCAGGGCAGCTTCAAGCGGCTGCTCGAGGCCGTGCCCACGGCCTTCTCGGTGGGGGGCAATGGGCTCAAGAGCGAGGTGCGGTGGACGGGGCCCACCTCCGCCGTCTTCATCCTGGATCGCGACTTCATTCCTCCCGCGTACACCGAGGGCACGCTGCAGTCGCTGGAGATCTCCAAGGTGAAGGGCCTGCGGGTCCGCTGGCGCCCGACGGAGACGCTCGTCGGCGAGTACGAGCTGACCTGGGAGTAGGCCGTCCAGGCAGGCGACAGGGCGTTCGCCAGGGCACCCGAGGAGGGCCCGCGCTCCAGCCCCGGCGCGCCCGGCCCCTGTCCGACCGTCTAACGGGGCTCGCTACATATAAGGATGCGGTGTGTCTCCGCTGCGCTACCCTGCTCGGCACCGATGATGGTGCCTCCTTCGACCACCGCGCCCGAGATGCAGAACCCGCCGCCGCTCGTCGTCGAGCTGGATGGCGTGCTCGCGCGCACGGACACGCTGCACGAGGGACTGGTGCGGCTGCTCAAGCGCCAGCCCTACCTGATACCGGCGGTGCTGGCCTGGAGTCTCAAGGGCCGGGCCTTCCTGCGGGCGGAGGTCGCGCGGCGGGTGGAGCTGGACGTCACGCGGCTGCCCTATGACGAAGTCCTGGTGACGCGACTCTCCGAGGAGAAGGCCCGGGGACGCCGGCTGGTGCTGGCCACGACCGCGGACCGGCGGGTGGCGGAGGCGGTGGCCGCGCACCTGGGCCTCTTCGACGCGGTCCACGCGAGCGACGGCACCCAGGAGCTCTCCGGCGCGCACCGCGAGGCCCGGCTGCGCGAGGCGCTCGGCGAGCGCTACGAGGAAGCCCGCCGCTCCCCGCCCTCCCGCTCGTTCCCCCGCGCGCTCCTCAAGGCGCTGCGGGTGCACCAGTGGGCCAAGAACGTGCTCGTCTTCGTCCCGCTGCTCGCCGCGCACAAGGCCCAGCACCTGCCGATGCTCCTGCAGGCGCTGCTGGGCTTCGCCTCCTTCAGCCTGTGCGCCTCCAGCGTGTACGTGCTCAACGACATGCTGGACCTGGACTCGGACCGCAAGCACCCCACCAAGCGTCGCCGGCCCTTCGCCTCGGGAGACCTGTCGGTGCGCACGGGCCTGTGGATGGCCCCGCTGCTGCTGGGAGCCGGGGCGGCGGTGGCGCTGCTGCTGCCGCTCGAGTTCCTGGCGCTGCTGGCCACCTACTACGCCATCACCCTGGCGTACTCCTTCCACCTCAAGCAGGTGATGATGCTGGACGTGCTGCTGCTCGCCGGGCTGTACACGGTGCGCATCTTCGGCGGCTCGCTGGCGGTGGGCGTGCCCACCTCGAGCTGGCTCTTCACCTTCTCCATGTTCCTCTTCCTCTCGCTCGCGCTGGTGAAGCGGCTGAGCGAGGTGCGCCGGCTGCGGCTGGCC
>NZ_DASVSO010000704.1:0-2113 GCF_036388035.1 Archangium sp. | reverse complement strand
CACGGAGGACCCCTTGACCCTCTCCCTCGCCGCGGCGCTCGTCCTGGCCGCCGCCCCCTCTCCCACCCAATCCCAGCCGTTCACCATCCAGGACCAGGTCTCGCTGCGCCGGATCAGCAGTCCGAGCGTCTCGCCGGATGGCAAGCGCATCGCCTTCGTGCTGCGCTCCACCGACCTGGAGGCCAACAAGGGTCGCACCGACCTGTGGTTGGTCAACGCCGATGGCACCGGCACGCGCCAGCTCACCTGGTCCCCCGAGAGCGAGGGCCAGCCCGTCTGGAGCCCTGACGGCCAGAGCCTCTTCTTCCTCTCCTCGCGCGGTGGCTCCAGCCAGGTGTTCCGCCTGCCGCTCGACGGGGGCGAGGCCCGCTCCGTCACGAAGCAGCCCCTCGACGTGGGCGCCTTCGCCCTGTCTCCGGATGGCAAGACGCTCGCCGTCGCCCTGGAGGTCTTCCCCGACTGCGCCACGCTGGAGTGCACCCCCCAGCGGCTCAAGGAGCGGTCGCAGAACAAGAGCACCGGGCAGCTCTACGACAAGCTCTTCGTCCGCCACTGGGACTCCTGGGCGGATGGTCGGCGCTCGCACCTCTTCGTCCTGCCGGTGGACGGCGGCGGCACCCCGCGCGACGTGATGGTGGGCATGGACGCGGACGGCCCCAGCAAGCCCTTTGGCGGCCCCGAGGAGTTCACCTTCACCCCGGATGGCAAGGGGCTCGTCTTCACCGCGCGCGACGTGGGCAACACCGAGTCCTGGTCCACCGACCTGGACCTCTACCTCGCCCCGGTGGACAAGGCCGGCACGCCGCGCAAGCTCACCGAGAAGAACCGCGCCACGGACACCCAGCCCGTGTTCAGCCCGGACGGCAAGACGCTCGCCTACCTCGCCATGTCGCGTCCGGGCTTCGAGTCGGATCGGCTGCGCGTGGTGCTGCGCTCGTGGCCGGAGGGCAAGGAGCGCGTCCTCGCCGAGCAGTGGGACCGCTCGGCCGGCGCGCTCGCCTGGAGCGCGGATGGGAAGTCCGTCCTCGTCACCGCCGATGACGTGGGCCACCACCGCGCCTTCTCCATCGACGTGGCGAGCGGTCAGGTGACGGCCTTCAGCGGCCCGGGCTACGCCGCCGAGCCGCGGCCCCTGCCGGATGGGCGCATCGCCTTCCTGCGCGATGACCTGAAGTCGCCCGCGGACCTCTACTCGGTGCGCGCGGACGGGAGCGAGCTGCGCCAGCTCACGCGCGTGAACGAGGAGGCGCTCGCGCGCATCCGCTTCGGGGACTACGAGCAGTTCGAGTTCCCGGGCTGGAATGGCGAGACGGTGCGGGGCTACGTGGTGAAGCCGGTCGACTTCGACCCGAAGAAGAAGTACCCGGTGGCCTTCCTCATCCACGGCGGTCCGCAGGGCAGCTTCGGCAACCACTTCCACTACCGGTGGAACCCGCAGACGTACGCGGGCCGGGGCTACGCGGCGGTGATGATCGACTTCCACGGCTCGACGGGCTACGGCCAGGCCTTCACCGACTCCATCAGCGGGGACTGGGGTGGCAAGCCGCTCGAGGATCTCCAGAAGGGCCTGGAGGCGGCCACCCGGCGCTACTCCTTCCTGGACGGCGACAAGACGTGCGCGCTGGGCGCCAGCTACGGCGGGTTCATGATCAACTGGATCGCCGGCCAGCTGCCGGAGCGCTTCCGTTGCCTGGTGAACCACGACGGCAACCTCGACGAGAAGCTCGCGTACTTCAACACCGAGGAGCTGTGGTTCCCCGAGTGGGAGCACGGGGGCACGCCGTGGGAGAAGCCCGAGGGCTACACGAAGCACAACCCGATCGACCATGTGGCGAAGTGGAAGACGCCGATGCTCGTCATCCACGGCGGCAAGGACTTCCGCGTGGTGGACACCCAGGGCCTCTCCACCTTCACGGTGCTGCAGCGCCGGGGGATTCCCTCCAAGCTGCTCTACTTCCCGGACGAGAACCACTGGGTCGTGAAGCCGGCCAACAGCATCCACTGGCATGAGACGGTGCTGGACTGGCTGGACCAGTGGACGAAGGGCGCGAAGAAGCCGGCGGCCGGTCCGTCGGTGGCGCCCTCGGCGAAGGCCACGCCGTAACGTCAGCGG
>NZ_DASVSO010000703.1:0-2900 GCF_036388035.1 Archangium sp. | reverse complement strand
GGCGTCCTCGAGGACGTTCAACTTGTCATCGCCGAAGGGCTCGCGGGACATGGCGTGCATGATGCGCTGCAGCTCGCGCTCGGCGATGGGCTGGTACACCGGAGCCGGGGGCGGCGGCGTGGGACGCGGGTAGTTGGAGCCCCGCGCCTCGGGGGCGTCGGCGAGCACGTCGCGGATGTCGTTCAGCTCCTCGTAGGCCTCGCGCAGCTTGGCCTTCTTGCCACGCCCATTGCTCTCGAAGGCGTCACCGAGCAACCGCTCCATCCGGGCCAGACGCTGCTCCAGGTCCTCGCGATCGACCGCCACCATCGTGCCGCCGCGCCGGCCGCGCCGGAACTCGTTGTCGTCATCGTCGCGGAAGCCGGAGGACCCGACCGGGGGCTGGGTGCCGCTGGCCTGACCCGGGGGCGGGGCCATGGGCTGCGAGGACTGGGCGGAAGCGGTGACGGCGGTCAACAGGGTGATGGCGACGAAGAGGGCCTTCATGAGGTTCATCCTTCTGGGGAATGTCCTTGCTGCATCTGCCCACTCAGACGGGGGGCGGGCGTCCGCATTCAAACGTTGCGCATTCTGCTCCTCCAGGCGCCCCGCGTCCCCTCCCCGGACGGTGAATCCCGCGCCTGGACGCCCCGGACTCGCAAGTGCTTGAAAGGACTCGGAGTCCTCCCGGGCCCGAGGAGGCCATCCGCGACCTCGACGTGGCGGCCTCCCGCGGGAGCAGAGCCCAGCGGGCGTGGAGCCTCCACGGCCTCATGCTCGCGTGGCCGCGCACGGGGACACCGAGCGCGCCCTCGCACTCGGCGAGGCTCCGGTACACTGCCGCGCATGCGCTCCGGCCCCGCCACCTCCCCTCCGCTTCCCCTCGCGCGCAGGCGGCTGTGGCTGCTGCCCCTGATGCTCCTCGTCATCGCGCTGGGCCTGGGCTCTCGCTCCTCGCTGGCGGCCGCGCACCTGCCCCGCTTCCTCACCGCCTACGCGGGCGACACGCTGTGGGCCTCCATGGTGTACCTGGGCCTTCTCTTCCTCGTGCCGCGCCTCTCCGTGCGGCACGCGGCGGCGTGGGCCCTGGGGCTCTCCGTGCTCGTCGAGCTCAGCCAGCTCTGGCATACGCCCTGGCTCGATGCGCTCCGGGCCCACCGCCTCGGCGCGCTCGTGCTGGGCCGGGGATTCGTCGGCTCCGACCTCGTCTGCTACGCGGTGGGCGTGGGGCTCGCCGCGGGCGCGGATGTGCTGTCCTCTCGCTCCTGAGCGGCCTCGTTCCGCGGGCCAGGGGCCCGCCTGCCAGTCCGCCACGAAGACGTCCCCAGGAAGCCCGCGCGGAGCGAAACGCGTGGAACAGGTCCAACCCTTGGGAGTGTTTCGTGATGGATCGCGGCCCCCGGCGCGGTGTCGAGTAAGCAGCGCGGGAAGGTTTCCCAACTCGACTTCCCGAGCGGGCAGGTGTAGGCCCGATCGTCGCTCCCGCCGTGGGCGAGCAATCCGGGCGATGGACGCCCTGCTGAACGAGAAGGAAGCAGAAACATGGCAAGTGGTACTGTGAAGTGGTTCAATGATTCGAAGGGCTTTGGCTTCATCACCCAGGACAACGGGGGCCCCGACGTCTTCTGCCACCACACCGCCATCCAGACGGATGGATTCCGCACCCTGGCCGAGGGCCAGAAAGTGGAGTTCGACGTGAAGAAGGGCCCCAAGGGCCTGCAGGCCGAGAACGTCCGTCCCGTCGGCTGATCCGCCCACGCGTCCCTACCTTTAGCTTCACGAGGCCCGGCCTCCCACGAGGCTGGGCTTCTTTTTTCCATTTTGCCCAGGAGTACTCATGCAGGGACGGTCCACGAAGCGACAGAAGGAAATGGCACGCCAGCAGAAGCAGCGTGACAAGGAGGCCAAGAAGGCCGAACGCCAGCGCGAGAAGGATGCGCGGCCCACCCGTCAGCCCGGCGAGGAAGATCCGGACATCGCCGGCATCATCCCCGGCCCCCAGCCGCCCCTCGAGATGTGAAGCGGGCGCATGAACGCCTGCACGCCCTCGGGCCTGGAATCGCGAGCGATTCCGGGCCCTTCGTCTTTCGGGAGCGCCCCCCGCCCCTTGCCCCTCCTTCTGTGCGACGCCATGCATTAGCCCAGTGACATGGCGGGCGGCGGTGCGAGGCCGCGCTCGAAGGGAGAGGATGATGGGCAAGAGAGAAGAGCGCGCCCCCGGCGCACACCGGGAGCACAAGGACAGCAAGCCGAGCCACGCCAGGCACGTCTTCGAGGAGCCGGCCACGCTCCGGGAGCCCGCGGCGCCTCGCGTTCCCCGGGTGATGCCGCCCTCGGCCGTGTCGGTCATCCCCCTGTCCGACGAGGAGCGGGCCCGCGCCGTCGAGTCCCCGCCCGCGACACTCCAGGAGGCCCGCGAGGCCACCGACGCCCTGCTCCACGAGATCCTCGAGGAGGACGATGCGGGAGCTCCGGAAGCGCCCTCCTCACGGACCGCGCGCCCCTCCTCTCCGGAGGAGGACTGGCCCGCGGAGCTGCACTCCATCCACCTGCCTGAAGTCTAGCGCCCCACCGGCCGGGACCGGTGGAGCGCTTGCGCCATCCGCCTTCGTGCGGCTGGCGCTAGTCGTCCTGCTTCAGGTCGCGCTGCCGATGCTCGCCCTCACCGCCGCCCCGGCCGTCCAGGCCGATGCCACTCGGGGCCTCGTGCTCGTCCGGCACCGACTGGAAGCCCTCCTCATCCGGGAGCTGCTTCAGGTCGTCCGGTTGCTGCCCGGTGTTCTCGCCGTTCTCGACACCCGCGCCGCCCGTGCCCGGCGCCGGCTGCTGGCCCTGGACGTCCTGCTCGCCCTGGACGTCCTGCCGCTGCTCCTGGATGTCCTGCTGGCCCTCCCGAGCGCGCTCATTGCGGCAGCCGCTCA
>NZ_DASVSO010000702.1:0-4706 GCF_036388035.1 Archangium sp. | reverse complement strand
ATGGAGATGCGCTCGCCGCACGTGAGCAGCATGTCCAGCTCGCGCCGCGCCGGGTCCGGCGACACCTTCTTCGCCAGCGCCAGCAGCTCGTCCGTGGTGTCCCCCATCGCCGACACCACCACCACCACCTGGTAGCCCCGGTCACGCGTCGCCTTCACTCGGAGTGCGACCTTGCGGATCTTCTCCACATCGGCGACCGAGGAGCCGCCGTACTTCTGGACCACAATCGGCATAAAGCACCCGCTGCGTTGTTCCAAGGGGCCGGCGGTGGGCACAAGCTCCCCTGCCGGGCGTGTCCGCCCAGACACACGGGAAGCACTCATGCACACGGCTCGCCAGCACCGCCCCCAGGGATTTCGATGCCCGCCTGCCTGCCTTGACAGGTCGAAATCGGCTTTTATATCGGCCGCCGAGCAAGTGCTTCCCCCCGGAGCCTTCCCATGTCGATGATCGAGGTCCACAACCTCACCAAGCGATACCGAGAGCGGCTCGCGGTGGACCGCCTGAACTTCTCGGTCGCCGAGGGACAGATTCTCGGCTTCCTCGGCCCCAATGGAGCGGGCAAGTCCACCACGATGAAGATCCTCACCGGCTTCCTGCCCCCCTCCGAGGGCACGGCCAAGGTGGCGGGCTTCGATGTCTTCGAGCAGCCGTTGGAGGTCAAACGGCGCATCGGCTACCTGCCCGAGACGCCGCCGCTGTACCCGGAGATGACGGTCGTGGGCTACCTGAAGTTCGTGGCCTCGCTCAAGGGCCTGCCTGGCCGCGGCGTGCGCGCCGAGGTGGAGCGGGTGGCCGGCCTCACCGGCCTGTCCGACGTGCTCGGCCGCGTCATCCAGAACCTGTCCAAGGGCTACAAGCAGCGCGTCGGCATCGCCCAGGCGCTGCTCGGCTCCCCACCCGTGCTCATCCTCGACGAGCCCACCGAGGGGTTGGATCCCACCCAGCGCGCCGAGGTGCGTGGCCTCATCAAGAGCCTCGCGGGCAAGCACACCGTCATCCTCTCCACCCACATCCTCCCCGAGGTGACGATGACCTGTGAGAAGGTCCTCATCATCAACCAGGGTCGGGTGGTGGCCCACGACGACATCCGCAAGCTGACGCGCGTGCACGGCGGCACGGCGGACAACATCTCGTTGGAAGAGATCTTCATCAAGCTGACCGCGGCCTAGGGCCCGCGCATTCCCCCCTTCCCGGTGTCGGAGGACCCCATGCGCACCGCGCTGGCGATCGCTCGCAAGGAACTGTCCATCTACTTCACCACGCCGTGGGCCTACGCCGTCTTCACGGCCATGCTGGCCATCGCGTCGTTCTTCTTCGTCGGCATGCTCTACGAGTTCCAGCGCGCCCAGGAGATGGCGCGCCAGTTCGGCTGGGGCAACACCCCGTCGCAGTTCCGCAACCTCACCGACGGCGTGATGGTGCCCTTCTGGAGCACCGTGATGATCATCACGCTCTTCGTGGCGCCCTTCCTCTCCATGCGGCTGTTCGCCGAGGAGAAGCGCAACAAGACGTTCGAGCTGTTGATGACCGCGCCGGTCCGGCCCATCGATATCGTGCTGGGCAAGTACCTGGGCGGGCTGGGCGTCATCACCGCCACCCTGGGGCTCACCATCCTCTTCCCGTTGCTCGTGTCCCTCTTCGGCCAGGGCGAGTCCGGCAGCGCGCTGGAGTGGACCACGGTGCTGCTGGGCTATGGCGCGCTGCTCTTGTGGGGCGCCACCTGCATGGCCATCGGCATGTTCATCTCCGCGCTGACGGAGAGCCAGATGGTGGCCGCCCTGCTCACCTTCGCGGTGCTGCTGCCGTGGACGATGCTGCGCGGGCTCGGGCAGACGACCGAGGAGCCGGTGCGCTCCTTCATCAACTACCTCTCCTTCGACGCGCAGCTCCAGAGCCTGCTGCGCGGCGTGCTGGACCTGAAGGCGATCGTCTTCTTCGTGTCCGTCATCTTCTTCTCCCTGCTGCTCAGCCACCGCACGGTGGAAGCGCAGCGCTGGGCGTGACGTGCCCCCCTCGAGGATGCCCATGAAAGCGGCCAACATCGGCAAGATCCTGGGTGCGTTCGGGCTGCTGCTGCTGCTCTCCAGCCCCTTCACCCTCTTCCTCACCTCGGGCTCCCCGGCCCTCGCCGCCACGAAGGCCGTGGCCGGCGCGGCGCTGGTGGGGCTCTACTTCGCCACCAACTTCAAGCAGTTCGGTCAGTTCGCCTCGCGGCGCTCCAGCTTCTTCTTCGCCAGCACGGCGCTGATGGTGCTCGCGACGCTCGGCGCGCTGGTGGCCGTCAACTACATCGCCCACAAGAAGAACCAGCGCTGGGACCTCACCGAGCGGAAGATCTTCACGCTCTCGCCTCAGACGGTGACCACGCTCCAGGGCCTCAAGGAGAAGGTGCGGGCCATCGGCTTCGTCCCGCCGGACCACCCCGCCTACGAGGCGCTCCAGGAGTCGCTCGCCCGCTACCAGCGCGAGGCGCCGGAGCTGTTCGAGTACTCGTTCAAGGATCCGCGCCGCCACCCGGACCTGGCGGCGAAGTACCAGCTGCGCGAGGGCCAGACGACGGTGGTGCTGGTGCGCGGAGAGGGCTCCAGCGAGTCGCACACCGCGCTCAACATCATCAGCGAGCAGGAGCTCACCAACGCCCTCATCAAGCTGACGAAGGTGAGCGAGCAGAAGGTGTACGTCGTGGTGGGCCACGGCGAGTGGCCGTTGGAGCCCCTCGCGCCCACGCCGAACCAGCAGCGGGGCCAGCGCATCACCAGCCTCTCCGAGCTCAAGCAGCAGCTCGCCCAGGAGGGCTACGCCACCCGGGAGATCAACCTGGCCGGAGGCACCACGGTGCCGAGGGATGCCGCGCTGGTGCTCATCGCCGGGGCCAAGGCGCCCTTCAGCCCGCCCGAGGTGGAGTCGCTGCGCAGGTACCTGGGCGCCGGCGGCCGGGTGCTCTACTTCGCCGACGCCTATGGCGACGCGGGCCCGGAGCTGGCGAAGCTGCTCGCCGAGTACGGCGTGGAGGTCGACAAGGGCGTGGTCGCCGACGCGCAGTTCAACAGCGGCAGCCCCTACGTCGTCCTCTCCATCTTCTACGGCAACCAGGAGATCGCCCGGCCCCTGCGCCAGCGGCAGCTCAACATCGAGCTGCCCACCGCGCGCAGCCTCACCCTGCTGAGCACAGGCCTGGCCGAGGGCGTGAAGGTGGAGCCCGTGCTCCTCACCTCGCCCTTCGCCTGGGTGGAGTCCACGCCCAATGACAAGCCGGCGCCCACCGAGGGCGAGAAGGCCGGTCAGCTCGCCCTGGTGTCCGCCAGCACGCGCAACACCTCGAGCGCACAGGACAAGCGCTTCGACGAGGCGCGGCTGGTGGTGGTGGGCGACTCGGAGCTCCTCCTGGACTCCAACTGGGGCCACGAGGGCAACCGCAACCTGGTGATGAACGCGCTGGGCTGGGCCAGCAACCAGGTGGAGAAGATCACCATCCGCCCGCCCGACCGCGCGGCCTCCACCCTTCAACTGGACGCGGCGATGCTCAGCCGCATCCGTTTCGTGTCCACCGACGTCCTGCCCCTGACGCTGCTCGGCGTGGGGCTGGCCATCTGGCTCTCGAGGCGCAACAAGTGAACGCCAAGCAGAAGAACCTCGTCACGTTGGTGCTCGCGGCCCTGGTGGCCGGCGGGCTCGGGCTCTACGCGTACTTCGGCGTGATGAAGCCGGAGGAGCAGGAGGCCCAGCGCAAGGAGGTGGAGGGGACGCTCTTCGCCACCCCGTCCCCCGAAGAGCGCGGCACCGATGGAGGCGCGACAGCGGCTCCCGTCTTCACCTCCCTCTCGGTGGAGGTCCGCCAGTCGAAGACGGTGATGGAGCGCCAGAATGGCGTCTGGCGCGTCACCTCGCCCCTATCCGCGCGAGCGGACCAGCACCAGGTGGACGGCCTCACCAGCCAGCTCGCGATCGCCAGGTTCAAGACCACCGTGGAGGAGAACCCCACCGACGCGGACCTGGAGCGCTACGGGCTCAAGCCGCCCCGAGCCACGGTGACGGCCCAGGCGTACGTGCCGGACGCGCAGGGCGGGGGCGCGGAGGACCCGGCGCGCCAGCGCACGCTGACCTTCTACAGTGGTGTGGAGAACCCCTTCGACGGCTCGGTGTACGTGCGCCGCGAGGGTGACCCGCGCGTGTACACCACCGACGGCGCGCTCCGCTACGCGCTGGAGAAGCACACGTTGGACTGGCGCGACCACAAGGTGTTCACCATGAAGGAGCCCACGCTCCTGCGCATCGAGGTGAAGGCGCGCAAGAACGCCTACACCCTGGAGCGCACCACCACCGACAAGCCGTGGAAGCTCACGCGGCCGGTGGAGCTGCGCGCGGACTCCGAGCGGGTGTCGCAGATGATGTCGTCGCTGGTGGCCTACGCCGCCCTCACCTTCCCTCCGCCGGAGCGGGAGGCCCAGGTGCGCGCGGCCCTGGAGAAGCCCCAGCTGGAGGCGCGCTTCGTCCCCAATATCGGTGAGCCGGTGCGCGTGCGCATCTCCGAGGTGCAGCTGGACGGCATCAAGCAGGTCTACGCGCTGAGCGAGTGGGGCTCGGAGTCCATGCTCGCCGGGGTGGACCCCAACACCCTCAACGTCCTGGACCTGGACGTGCCCAACCTCAAGGACAAGAAGGCGCTCGCGTTCTCGAGCGACGACGTCCGGGAGATCATCGTC
>NZ_DASVSO010000701.1:0-3094 GCF_036388035.1 Archangium sp. | reverse complement strand
AGTTCTAGCTCGTCCGACGCTGACCGTAACAGCGGTCGTGTCGCCGTTCCTCGATCGATCCAGCCCGGGTGTGTGTGACTGGCGAAGCCTGCACGCGGCAGAACTCGAGCGTGCCCATGCTCTACTCGTCGTGTGCACGCCTGGTGCGATGCACGACTTCGGGGAAGGACATCCAGATTGGTTCTATCACGAGCTTCGCTGGTGGCTGGAGCACCGCAAGGGGATTGCACCGATCCTGATCTCCGCCGAGCAACACGGCCCGCGCTACATACCCGACCTGATACACAACCAGTGGCCGCGAACCCAGCTAATCCAAGTGAGTCCGAGTGCGTGGCGTGGGTCGAGACCGCCAACGCCTACCCAGGAAAGATCCGCTGAGAACAGCATCACGGCCATCCTGAGTGGAATTGCGATCAGCGCCGGAGATACACACATCGCCAGGCCGCCAGGACCGTGGGGGCTGATCGGAATGCTGCCCGCTCCCGAAGTATACGCATGGGAAAAGGACCGCGCGTACCGCTATATCAACGTGAACGAGAATTACGCCCGCGCCGCGGGATTCGACTCTCCCCACGCGATGCTTGGCAAAAAAGACGAAGACATGCCCTGGCGATCGCTAGTCAACCTGTTTCGTGAGGGCGATTGGCAGGTGATGTCTGGTGCGGCCGGCACCAGAGTGTGGGTGAAGGAGAAGGAGATCATGGTGGATCGCGTCGCCGACATCCTCGTCACGGAAAAGCCTCTTCGTGACCGACTCGGGAAGATCATCGGCTTGACCGGCTGCTTCATTGACGTCAGTGGACTCGAAGTACGAGAACGCACCTTCGATCCACACGTGCCCGCGCCCGACGTTCCGTTAGGCGAGGAGTTCGGGAGTGAGCGGTTCACCAGCCTTGAGGTGGAAGTGTTTCGGTGCTTGGTCCAGGGATGGCCGAAGGGCAGGATCGTGGACACGCTTGGAGCACACTGCGGTGCTGTCGAGGCAACTATCAGGTCGATCATGCAAAAGCTCCAATGCCCCAACGAGGGCGACATCGTAGTTGCCGCCGTGCGAGCCGGTCTTCCACTCGCACTGTTTGGGCCGATGATCAGGAAATAGATATGCGCAACTACAATCGATGTGTGATCGTTCTTCAAGCCCCGAGGGCGCAAAGCGCAACCGGAGGGTCTCCTCCTCGCCCGTGACTTACTCGAACATGCCGATCCCTCACCGGGCGAGGTTCTCCGGTGCCATGGGCTTCGCGAGCCGTCGGATTTGGGGGGAACCTGGCCCTTTCCCGGAGGCCGAGCTATGGTCCGTCGTTCGGAAATTCACCGCACGGTTCCTTGGGATATTCACCCCTGGAGCTGCGCCAGCCAAGTGGAGGTTGTCATGGATGGAACTCGACTGACGGCGAACGAAGTTAGGCAGATGACGGAAGCCGGTCTGAGTGGCAGTGGCGTAACGGATTTTAGTTACATCACCGACGAGATGGTCGAGGCGGACCTCGCCTTACCTGACGAAGCCGAGGCTGGGTATGGAGAGTCTAGAGCGGTTCCCGATCTAGTGTGCAGGTAGCATGTATCCGCAGTGCGCAAAGAAGCCCGCGGCATCTTGCGGGGTGATTGCATCGAGTGCTGGCAGGAGAGCTTCCTCGAGTGCTTCCAGGGTCCGCGCGGCCACCTTGCGAAGATACGTCTTGATCTTGCTCCAGGCGGGTTCGATCGGCGAGAAGTCGGGAGAGTAGGGCGGCAGGTAGAGCAGCTTCAGCCCCGCCGCCTCCAACTTCGTCCGAACGTCGGCCACTTTGTGCGGCTTGAGGTTGTCCATGATCACGAGGGCACCCGGCTTCTTCTTCACCAGCTCGGGGATCAGCACCTGGTCCAGGTAGGCGAGGAAGACGTCCGTGTCCGTGGCGGCCTGCGTCGTCATCGGGGCAAGCAGCCCCTCCAATGAGAGGGCACCCAGCACGGTGAGCCGCTGATAGGTGCCGAAGGGCGCCGAGCCGTGGGCGCGTGCCCCTCCGGGGGCTCGTCCGTAGCGGCGCACCATGCGGGTGTCGATGCCACTCTCGTCGAGGAAGACCAGATCACGCACATCGAGCGTGCGGGTGTGCTCCCGGTATTCCTTGCGCGCCTGCTTCACATCCGCGCGGTCCTGCTCCCGAGCGCGGAGCGTTTTTTCTTCCGGGGCAGATCCAGACGTACCAGTGCCCGGTGCATCGCGGAGCGGCTCAGGCGCACCGAGCGCTTCTGCTCGTAGAGTTCGATGTACTCGGCCAGCGTGCGGTCGTTCTGTTCCTCGACCCATTGGCTCAGCAGCTTGCCGCCGGCCTCATCCACGCCGGGTCTTCTCCCTCCGGCGTGCGGCTTGGGGGCAATGCTGCCCGTCTGCTTCCGCAGCGCCAGCCATCGGTAGAGGGCGCGCTCGGAGACGTGGAACTGAACGGCGATCTCCTCGATCGTCAGCGGGCTCTCATCAACAGCCCGGAGGACGCGCTCACGCAAGTCCAGGGAATACGGCGCGGCCATGGTTCTGATCAGGTGCGGAGTTCTAAACCAAAGCACCGCAATACCCTGAACCTCCCCTGACGATCCAACGGAGAACCGCTCTAGGGATTAGGGATTAGGAACAGCAGGAACTGAAGGGGATAGGGGACAGGGGACAGGGGACAGCCTGCGGAGGTCGCGGGTTGTCCCCTGTTTTCATCACCGTCACCCCTAATTTGTCATCCTGAGGGTCGGCCACGCCGTCGTTGCAGGCTGCGCGTAACTACGCAGACCCGAAGGATCTAGCCGAGGAATGGTCGGTGGCCCGAGCGCGGCAGCGTCACGCAAGCTTGGGAGGGGCCCTCACCCCGCTCGTGACCTCGCGTCCCTCTCCCACAAACAGCGTGGGCGAGGGGACCCAAGGCGAGCACCAAGCTCGTCGGCGGCTGTCGCGCTACAGCGGTGCTCGCTCCGCTCGTGGCGGTGCGGGCGATTCCGGCGCGCTCCGGTTGCGTTTGGAGCGCACTGAAAGGCTGTGTGCAGCCCGCTTTAGCGGGCTTCCGCCGTTCCAGCGGCGGGATTTATTCCGCCGTCTGAGGCAGGCCTCACCGCGCTCGGTCGGAGG
>NZ_DASVSO010000700.1:0-12212 GCF_036388035.1 Archangium sp. | reverse complement strand
CGCCCCCGCGCGCGTGCGGGTATGGTGTGGCCATGACGCGCGTATCGGCAGCCGGACAGGGGCGGAGCGGGCGCCACCCGCTCACCGCGAAGGTGCCCGTGCTCGGACTCGGGCTCTGGGTCACCCTGCTGGCGTGGCGGTGGGCCACGGGAGGGCTCCACGAGTTCCTCCTGGCCGAGACGCTCTTCCTCCTGGCGCCCCTCGTGCTCGTCCCGCTGGGCCTCCCGCTCACCTTCGTCCCCGTGCGCTCCGGACGCACCTCCCGGCTCTCCACCCTGCTCGCTGTCCTCCTCCCCCTCGGGGCCCTGGGGCTCGTGCCGGCGTTCGCCCTGGCGCTGCCCTGGCAGGCCCGGGTCGCGCTGGGGCTGCCCTACCTGCTCTTCACGGCCTGCGCCGCGCTGTACGGGCTCGTGCGTCTGGCCGGACGCAGCGCGTTCCTGGTGGAGGAGCTGGCCCTCGACGTGGCCCTGCTGTGCCTCCCCGGGGGCTCGGTCTGGCTGCTCACCTGGTTGGGGGATTTGCCGCTCCTGGGCTTCCAGGGACTGTGGGTGCTGCTCACCGCCATCCACTTCCACTTCGCCGGCTTCGGGTGTCTGCTCATCGTCGGGCTGCTCGGCCGGCTCCTCGGGTCACACCGGACGTCTGCCCCTCGCGCCTGGCGTCTCCATCCAGCCGTGGCCGTGGGGCTGATGGGGGCCTTCCCCCTGCTCGCCGCGGGCATCGCCGGCCACCGCGCCCTCGAGGTGCTCGGCGTGGCGCTCTACGTGCTCCTGCTGCCCGTGCTGGCGGGGCTCCTGCTCGTGGGGGCCGCACGGGTGGACTCCGAGGGCGTAGGCCGCTGGCTGCTGGTGGGAGCGGGCCTGGCGCTGCTCGGCTCCACCACGCTCGCGGGCCTCTGGGGCCTCTTCCGCCCGAGTCTCGTGGCGCTGCCCACCATGCTCCGCTTCCACGGCACGCTGAACGCGGTGGGCTTCGTGGGACTTGGGCTGCTCGGGCTGCGCCTTCTGCACCCCGTCTCGCGCGCCAACGAGGCGGGCGTGGTGTTCAGCCGGCTGAGCTCCCGTGGGAGGACGGGCCCGCGCTTCTTCGAGCGCCTCGCATCACCGGACGGACGCCAACCCACGGGCCTCGTGGACGACTTCTCCGAGTACGCACGTCCCGACTTCGACCCGCTCCAGGTGGACCCGGAGGTCCGGCGCTTCTATGAGCACACCGCGGGCTACACGTTGTGGGTTGTCCCGGACTGGAAGCCTGGCTTCCGGCTCGGCTGCCGGCTGTGGGGGTGGTTCGCACGGCGGGTGCAGCAGCTCGTGCTCCCGAGCGACACGCGCCTCCAGCGCCATGGGGTGAAGGGCGCCATCGTCGCCGTGGATGACGGGGCGGACGGTCGCGAGCGCGTGCGCGGGTGGATCCGCACCTACGCGAGCGATGGGAGTCCCATCTACGTGGCCGCCTACTCCAGCCACGTGGCCGGCGGGATGCGGTACATGAACATCGCGTTCCCCCTGCCCTTCTCCAACATGACCAGCATCCTGCGGCTGGACCATGACGCGCCGGGAGGCACGGGGCTGCGACTCACCTCGTGCGCGCAGGAGGAAGCGCCGGGTGGGGACCAGGGTGTGTACCTGGCCAACCCGGTGCTCCCGCTGCGGCTGCCCCTCAACGAGACCATCTGGGTCTGGAGCGCCGAGGGCACACCGCGCACGGAGCCGCCTTGTGACGACCCGGCGGTGGTGCTGCGGGCCCGGCATGAGATGTGGTTCCTCGGAAGGAAGTACCTGGAGCTGCACTACTTCATCGAGCGCGTCCCTCACCCCCTCCACACACCGCGCTGACCGGCGGCTTCCTCCCAAGCCTCACCGAGGCGCGTCCAGCCCTGGTGCTCCGGCGCAGGCGTTCGCCAGCGCCTTGTCCTCGGGCACGGAGGCCCGGCGCATGGGCTGCGCCCTGCCGTACGTCAGCGAGCGAGACACCCACTCGACGGGGCCGAAGCGGAAGCGCGTCAGCCACAGATGGCTGAAGACGCATTGGAGGGCGAAGATCGCCACGGCCAGCGCGAGCTGCGCCGCCGACCCCAGCTTGCCCATGAGGCCCAACCCGTACCCGTAGAATAGGAGCACGCCCATCACCGACTGCAGGAAGTAGTTCGTCAGCGCCATGTGACCCACGGGCGCGATCACCACCAGCAGCCGCCGCCACGCGTCGCGCTGGAAGAGCAGCGTGATGCCCGACACGTAGGCCGCCGCCATCCCCAGCTCCGCGAGATGGCGCATCGGGCTCATGGCATACGGCAGCCACGGGAGCTCCCCGGGGTTGAGGATCTTGCGGGAGAAAAGCTGCCCGACGAGCACGCCCACACCGCTCGCGAGGAGCCCCAGCCCCAGGCCCCACCCGAGCAGCCGGCGGAAGAAGCCCAGGTGCTGGGGCGCATCGTGGAAGAGGCGGCGGCGCCCCGCCCACAGGCCCAGCAGGAAGCGGCCGACGATGACGGGCAGGAAGGTGCTGAGGTGCCTGCCCAGGTCCCCGAAGTAGTACGCCGCGCCCGACCGCACCGTGTCGAGCCAGGAGCCCTGCGAGAACGCCTCCAGCACCTGGGCCTTGACAGCCATGGAGTGCTCCTGGGCGGCCTTCGCGGCCTCCTCGGCACCCGACGAGCCGAGTAACTGCGGCAGCCGCAACGCCAAGTTCCAGAGCTGCGGCCCGAGGAAGATGAACGCGGCGGCCCAGAGGAGGACGGTGCGATCCGCGCGCTTGTAGAACAGCAGCAGCGTGAAGCCCATCAGGGCGTACGTGCTGACGATATCGCCCTGAAAGAGGAGGAAGAGGTGCGCGAGGCCGAGGCCCAGCATCACCACCAGCCGCCGCACGAAGACCGGAACGATGGAAGTGCCGCGACCCTCGGCGCGCCCGAGCTGCACCGCGAATCCCAGGCCGAACAGGAACGACAAGATGGTGATGAATCGGCCGGAGAGCAGCGGGCTGAAGGCGTGATTGATGGCGATGTCCAGCCAGGAGGCACCCTGGAGGGCCGCCTCGGACTGGGCGCGCGAGAGGAACATGCGCCCGCTGAACCACAGGTAGACGTTGGCCATGAAGACGCCGCACAGCGCGAAGCCGCGCAGCGTGTCGAGGAGGACGAGGCGCTCACTCTCATCGACGGGACGGGCATACGCGCTCGGGGCTGGCGTGGAGGGCATGACGGAGGAAGCATAGCAAAGCCTGGGCCAGCCTCGCACCAGTGCCCGGGCTCACATGCCAGGCGGAAAGCGAGAGGACCCCCGCGCTTGCAAGACACTCCACCCCGAAGTGAAGGCCGCGCTTGAGCGATGCGGCGTGCCACTTCTGGGACGAGGCTTCTCGGGAACGGCTGGCGCTCAACCCAAGACACGCGCCAGGAAAGGCGCCGTGCGACTCGCTGCCGAGGTGGCGACCTCGGTGGGCGTTCCGGACACCACCACGCGGCCTCCCTCCTCACCAGCGCCCGGGCCCATGTCGATGACCCAGTCGCTCGCCGCGATCACCCGCATGTCGTGCTCGACGAGGATGACGGTGTTGCCCAACTCGACCAGCCCCTCCAGTTGCGCCATGAGCTTGTCCACGTCGGCGGGATGCAGTCCGGTGGTGGGCTCGTCCAGGATGTAGAGCGTATTGCCGCGCTGCACCCGTTGCAGCTCGGTCGCGAGCTTGATCCGCTGGGCCTCGCCGCCGGAGAGCTCGGTCGCGGGCTGGCCCAGCCGCAGGTAGCCCAGGCCCACCTCTCGCAAGACGCCGAGCGAGCGCAGCACCTGCGGCTCCTCGGCGAAGAACTCATGGGCCGCATCGACGGTCATCCCCAGCACCTCGGCGATGTTCTTTCCGCGGTACTGAATCTCCAGGGTCTTCGCGTTGTAGCGGGCCCCGTGACACGTGGGGCACGGCGCATAGACACTGGGGAGGAAGAGCAGCTCGACGCTCACGAAGCCCTCGCCTTCGCAGGTCTCGCAGCGTCCCTTGGCCACGTTGAACGAGAAGCGTCCGACATCGTAGTGACGGGCGCGTGCCGCCTTGGTCGCGGCGAAGAGCTTGCGAACGTTGTCGAAGAGCCCCGTATACGTCGCCAGGTTGGAGCGCGGCGTGCGGCCAATTGGCTTCTGATCGACTCGCACCAGCCGCTTGATGCCCTCCATCCCCTCGACAATTCGCCCGCCCGTGGTGAGCACGACGGCGCGCTCCAGCTCCTCCCCCTCCTCCTCGGGGGGAAGCTCATGACCGAGCTGCTCGGCGACCAGCTCCACCAGGACCTGGCTCACCAGGCTCGACTTGCCCGAGCCCGAGATGCCCGTCACCGTGGTGAAGACGCCCAGCGGGAAACCCACATCGAGGCCGTGCAGGTTGTTGCGAGTGACGCCCTCGAGGCGAAGCCACCCCTTGGGCGAGCGGGGGGTGCGGCGCCGAGAAGCCTCGGCCCCGAAGAGGTAGCGCCGCGTCTGGGACGCCTCCACGGCTTCGAGCCCTTCGAGCGGACCGCTGTAGAGGATGCGCCCGCCCTTCTCTCCCGCCGCCGGTCCGACGTCGACCACCCAGTCGGCGTGCTGGATGACGTCCACCTCATGCTCCACCACGAACAGCGAATTTCCCGAGCCCTTGAGCTGGTCGAGCGCCTTCAGCAGCGCCTCGGTGTCCGCGGGATGGAGCCCCGCGGAGGGCTCGTCGAGCACGTACACCACGCCGAACAGATTGGAGCGCACCTGGGTGGCGAGCCGCAGCCGCTGGAGCTCTCCGGGCGAGAGGGTCGGCGTGCTGCGCTCGAGCGAGAGGTAGCCCAGCCCGAGCCCGACCAGCACCTGGATTCGCGCCAGCAGGTCCTTGGCGATCCGCTCGGCGACCAGCGCCTTCTCCGGGTGCTCCCGCGCCAGCTTCGCCGCCCCGGGCGCCGTGCCATCCGTGGCGGGACGCAAGATGTCGGCGACGCGCTTCAACGGCAGCCGGGAGAGCTCGCCGATGTCGAGGCCCGCGAAGGTGACGGACAGGGACTCGCGACGCAGCCGCTTGCCCTGGCAGAGGCGGCACGCCCCGCTCACCATGTACTGCGACACCCGCTTCTTCATCAGCGCGCTCTGCGTCGTGGCGAAGGTCTGCAGCACGTAGCGCCTGGCGCCCGTGAACGTCCCCATGTAGCTGGGAGGCTCCTTGCGCTTGAGGGCACGACGCGTCTCCGCCGGAGTGAAGCCCGCGTAGACCGGGACGGTCGGCTGCTCGTCCGTGAAGAGGATCCACTCCCGATCCTTCTGCGGAAGCTCCCGCCAGGGGCGGTCGACGTCGTACCCGAGCGTCACCAGGATGTCGCGCAGGTTCTGGCCGTGCCAGGCGGGAGGCCACGCGGCGACCGCCCGCTCGCGGATGGTCAGCGAGTCATCCGGCACCATCGAGCGCTCGGTCACCTCATAGACCCGGCCCAGCCCATGGCAGTCGGGGCAGGCTCCCGCCGGGGTATTGGGCGAGAACGCGTCGGAGTCGAGGTGCGGCTGGTGGGGTGGGTAGTTCCCAGCGCGCGAGTACAGCAGGCGCAGGGAGTTCGAGACGGTGGTCACGCTGCCCACGGACGAGCGGGTCGTGGGTGCGCCGCGGTGCTGCTGGAGGGCTACCGCTGGGGGCAGACCATCGATCGCGTCGACCTCGGGGACGCCGGCCTGGTCGATCAGCCGCCTCGCGTACGGGGCCACGGACTCGAAGTACCGCCGCTGTGCCTCCGCATAGAGCGTTCCGAAGGCCAGCGAGGACTTGCCCGAGCCAGAGACCCCCGTGAAGACGACCAGCGCGTCACGCGGCATCTCCACGTCCACGTTCTTCAGGTTGTGCTGGCGGGCCCCCTGCACCCGGATGAAACCCGTTCTCGTGCCGCCTGAAGTCGCTGGAGGGTGATGACCGCGGAGTCTGGGCATGTGCACCACGCAGGAAGGTCGTGGAGGCGTATTCCCAGAACCCAGGGGCCTTCTCAAGCGGACATGAGCAGCCAGAGCCGGTGAACCACCTGGAAGAACCCTTGTGAACACCACAGCAGGATCAGCAGCCACATCCAGGGCGTACCCCTGGTTTTTCGAGGGGGGACCGCCCCTCCAGTGGTGGCGGTCCCCCCGAGCGACCCTACTCGTGCTGCGTTACAGCGACTGCAGGAACCGGAGGAGCGCGCTGCGCTCCGCGCTGGTCATCCGGACGAAGGCCTGCTGCGCGGCCTGCGCCTCACCGCCGTGCCAGAGGATGGCCTCGGTCAGGTTGCGCGCGCGGCCGTCGTGCAGGTAGGCCTCGCCGCCGCTGACACCCGCCGTCAGGCCGATGCCCCAGAGCGGAGGCGTCCGCCACTCGGCCCCGGAGGCCTGGCCTTCCGGCAGGTTGTCCGCGAGGCCAGTCCCCATGTCGTGCAGGAGCAGGTCCGTGTACGCGTGGATGGTCTGGTTCCGCAGCTCCGCGTTCGGGTGGTACGCGCTCGTGGTCAGCGTCTCCGTGTGGCACTTCGCGCAGCCCGCGTTCCGGAACAGCGTCTCACCCTGGAGGGCCTGGGTGTCGCGGTAGTCACGGCGCGCCGGGACGCCGAGCAGGGCGATGTAGCGGGTGAGCTTGTCGAGATCCGTGCTGTTCAGCTCGGTGCTGGTGCCCGTGCAGCCGGTCTGCGACGTGCCGCAGTCCAGCGTCGTGAAGACGGGGCTGGTGACGCCGATGTCATTCCTGAGCGCCGCCGCGACCTGGTGACGCACCCGCGCCGAGCCGGCCTTCCAGCCGAAGCGACCCAGGCGCGTCGCGCCGGTCTCCGGATCCGTCACGGTCTGCATGCGCCCGGAGATGCCATCGCCATTGCTGTCGGTGGGATCGGCGAGGCCGGCGACCGCCGTCTCGGGCACGGCCTCCAGCAGACCCATACCGACCAGCTGCGGGGTGATGCGCGCCGAGTAGTGCGTGGGGGTGACGTTCAGGAAGCTGTAGGTCGGCTTGCGCAGCTGGTAGGCCGTGCCGTCGGTGAACGTGCCGTTGGAGAGCGTCCAACCCGAGATGCGCACGTCCGCCTCGGGCGTGCCGCTGGTGCTGCGCGGCTGCAGCCGGTAGCCGAGGAACGGATCCGCGCTGACGGTGGTGCCGCTGACCCGGCCCACATTGACCGTGTAGTTGCTCAGCGTGGTGTTGACGGCGGGCGGCAGGCCGCGACCGTTCTGCACGTGGCAGGCAATGCAGGAGCGCGCGATGAAGTTCGGCCCGAGCTTGTTCACCTGGGTCGTGAAGATGGGGTTGTTCGGCTCGGAGTGGGTGCCATCCCCGAAGTCGGTGTGGTGGATGCGCCGACCCTCGACGAAGGGCTGCGCGTTCACCGGCGCCATGTTCAGCGCCATCTGCAGGAAATGGTTCCTCGGCTCGTTGGACAGGTGCTGGTTGCCCGTGGTGCGGCCGCCGCTCTGGCCGATTGCCGGCATCGGGAAGGAGTCCTGGTTGGTGCCGGAGACCTCGAGCGGCACGATGCCGCCGGTGCCAACCATGTACAGCATGATGGTGGAGTAGTAGTTGAACCGGCCGTCCACCGGCTGCCGCAGGAAGACACCGACCTCGAGTTCCATCCGGTCACCCACGCGGATGGCCCGGCCCTCCTTGGCGTTGAAGTTGACGCTGGCGGTGTACTGGTAGTCGTTCACCGTGGTGAAGTCCGCGTTGTGGAAGTACTCGGCCTCGGTGTTGAGGCCGCGGAAGAACGCGCGGAAGTCCGGGCTGTCATACGGGTAGGTGGTGTGGAGGTTGACGACGATCCGGCTGCCGCCCTTGGCCACCTCGTCCACGATCTCGATGTAGTGCGTGCGCTTCTCGAAGTAGCGCGACAGGTAGTGGTCGTAGGCCTGGTACTGGTCCTCACGCGCGTGACGGTCGCGCACGCGGTCACCGACGCGGGTGATGATCGCCGTGGCCGTGTCCTGCACCGTGGCCGGCTCCAGCGCCGTGCCGCTGTTGAACAGGGGCACGATGCTGCCCGTGTCGCCGCCGCCAGTGCCCGCGTCCGTGCCACCGCCAGTGCCCGCGTCCGTGCCACCGCCGGTGCCCGCGTCCGTGCCGCCGCCGGTGCCCGCATGGGTGTACCGGGTCCAGGCGGTGTCCTGGGCGCAGTTACAGGCGAGGTCCCAGTAGGTGAAGGAGTAGTCGACGAAGTGGCCCGCGGCCAGGTTCGTCACCGTGAACTCGTTGCGGCCATTGACGACCGTCATCCGCACGTTGAGCTGGCCACCGTTGTTGACCTTGTAGTGGATGTCCGCCCACGAGGTGGTGTTGATGAAGAAGAGCGCCGAGGTGCCCGAGGGTTGGACCCCGAACGTGGCGGCGGCCCAGGCGGTAGTTGCCAGGAGCGTTGCGACCAGTAATCCGACTGCCGTTGCTGCGGCTTTATTGCGCATGTGGTTTCTCTCCAGTCGAGTCCTCCGCACGGAACCCCGAGAAACTCCACCGTCCGAAGGAAGTCCCCATGTTAAGCCTATAGGCCCGAATTCCTATAGAGTTCGGTAAACCCACCTAATAATGTTGAATTTGTGGCAGTAGCCTTCCTGCCCTCCCGAGGGAACGGCGTGGCGCGTCAGGCGCGAATACGCGCGCGCCCCCTACCTGCAACCACCAGAGAACTTGCAATCGCCGGCAGGTCGCTGGTACTTTGTTCATCACTCGAACGAACTCAGGTGCGTTCGTGAGGGGATGGAGTGGGAGAATCCGGAGGCGCGGTCGGCCGCACCGGGCGCGCGTCGGGAAGGTTTCCCATGACGCGGGGCGTCCACGGTGACGCGGCGCACGACGCGGACCCGGTTCTCAACGGCATCCTACTTCTTCGTCGTACGCACCAAGCCATCCAGCAGCGGAGGGGAGCCAGCTATGCAGCGACACAAGCGTTTCGCGTGGACGTGGGCGGCAGCGGGACTGTTCGCGGTGACGGGCCTGCTTGGGGCCTGTGATCCCGAGGAGACGAATCCCAAGCCGGACGCGGGGACGCAGGCGGACGCCGGCACCAACCCGCAGACGGACGCCGGCACCCAGACGGACGCGGGGACGACGACGGCGCTTCCGCTGGCGGTGGATGGGACGTGGATCCCGAGCGGCTACATGGGCGACACCCAGGGCATCCAGCACGCGGAGGAGTGTGCCAACCCGCGCCCCGGCAGCAAGCTGGGCACCTGCCACCGCTACACCTGGACGCCCGGGTCTCAGGGTTGGGGCGGCGTGTGGTGGCAGTACCCCGAAGGCAACTGGGGCAACAGCAACCCCAAGGTGGCCGGGTTCGAGGTCCCCAAGGGTGCGAAAGCCGTGTCCTTCTATGCCTGGGGCACCACGGGTGACGAGAAGGTCACCTTCCTCGTGGGCATGGGGCCGACCGTCGATGGCTTCGAGCTGAAGTTGGCGGAGGTCCCGCTCACGACGGAGCCGAAGCAGTACTCAATCGACGTCAGCAGTATCGCCTACGGGAAGGTGGTGGGTGGCTTCGGCTGGGTGGCCGGTGACAGGAAGACTCCTCTCGTCTTCAACATCGACGACATCCAGTGGCGCTGACACCCACCACAGCTTCCACGCGGCCAACCGGAGCGTGAGCACACAATGAGAGCGGGAATGGTGGAAACGACGGTCGACGCGGCGGGCATGCGCGAGCGCAACAGCAGCCTGCTGCTGAACATGATCTGGCGCGAGCAGCAGCTCTCCCGGGCGGAGATTGCCCGGCGCACGGAGCTGAGCCCGTCGACCGTGTCCGCCATCGTCGCGGACCTGGAGCACTCGGGTCTGGTGCGCAACATCGGCACCGGCGTGTCGCGTGGCGGCCGCCGCCCCACCCTCATCGGCTTCTGTGACGACGCCTTCAGCATCATCGGCGTGGAGATGGGCGCCACGCACGTGACGACCGTCCTCACGGACCTGCGCGGTCGCGTGCGCGTCCACCGGCACTCCCCTCAGGCGGTGCGCGACGATCCGAAGGGCACGCTCCAGAAGGTGCGGGAGATGGTGCAGGAGTGCCTGGATGCGGAGCGCGTGCCGCGCCGCTCGGTGCTGGGCATGGGCGTGGCCGTCCCGAGCCCCGTCCACCCGTCCGCCCCGGGCAAGCTGTCCCCGCTCATCGTGCCGGCGTGGCGCGACTACGACGTGCAGGAGTGGCTCAAGTCCGCCTTCAGCATTCCGGTGCTCGTGGACAACGACGCCAACCTGGGAGCGCTGTCGGAGCGCTACTGGGGCGCGGGAGTCGGGGGCGAGGACCTGACGTACATCAAGCTGGGCACGGGCATCGGCTCCGGCTTCATCATCCACGGGGACGTCTACCGTGGCTCGGGCGGCACGGCCGGTGAGATCAGCCACATCGCCGTGGACCCGGCCGGCCAGCAGTGCGTGTGCGGACTGCGCGGGTGCCTCGTCACCCTCATCGGCACCGCGGCGCTGGTGGAGCGCGCCCGGGAGTTGATGGGCCCGCGGGGCCGCCGTGCACCCACGGTGCGCGAGCTGGTGGAAGGCGCGCGCGCGGGCGAGCCGGCCGCACGGCAGGTCATCGACAGCCTGGGGCACTACCTGGGCATCGCCGTGGCGGGCCTGCTCAACCTGCTCAACCCGGCCATCGTCGTGCTCGGCGGGGAGATCTCCTCGGTGGGAGACCTGCTGTTGGATCCGCTGCGCACCTCGGTGCGCAAGCGGGCGCTGTCCACCTCCATGGCGGAGACGCGCATCGTCACCTCCGCGCTGGGAGACCGGGCCATCGCGGTCGGCGCGGCCACCCTCGTACTCCAGGCGGCGCTGCGCGACCGCTCCCTCTTTCCCCTTCAACACGTCAGGAAGACAGCATGAACCACCTCCGTCTCCTCCCGTGGCTCGCCGCCCTGGGTACGATCGCGTGTGACCCGGCGGCCAACGTGACCCCCAAGCCCGACGTGCTGCCTACCACCGCACAGCCAGGCAAGGACTGGAAGCTGGTGTGGCAGGACGAGTTCGAGGGCACGGCGGGCACCCCGCCCTCCGCCGAGCGCTGGGTACACGACGTGGGAGGACACGGCTGGGGCAATGAGCAGCTGGAGTTCGACACCGCGAGGCCGGAGAACGCCTCGCTGGATGGCACCGGCAACCTGGTCATCACCGCGCGCAAGGAGAGCTACGGCGGGCGGAGCTACACGTCCGCGCGAATCAACTCGAGCGGGCGCTTCGAGCAGGCCTACGGCCGGTTCGAGGCGCGCATCCAGCTTCCCGTGGGGCGCGGCATCTGGCCGGCGTTCTGGCTGCTGGGCGCGAACATCAACGAGGTGGGCTGGCCGGAGTGCGGGGAGATTGACATCATGGAGTACCGGGGCCAGCTTCCGGCGCTCACCCGCGGCTCGCTCCACGGGCCGGGCTACTCCGGCGGGCGCAACATCGGCTCCGAGTTCGCCGTCAGCGGCAAGAAGCTCAACGAGGACTTCCACGTCTACGCCGTGGAGTGGGAGCCCAACCGCATCCGCTGGATGCTGGACGGCACCACCTTCTTCGAGGCGACGCCCTCGCGCCTGCCCGCCGGGACTCGGTGGGTGTACGACCATCCGCACTTCATCATCCTCAACGTGGCGGTGGGCGGTGGCTTCGTGGGGCCGCCGGACAGCTCCACCGTGTTCCCGCAGCAGATGAAGGTGGACTACGTCCGCGTCTACACGAGGGCCCCATGAAGCCCGCGCTCTGGCTGCTGCCCCTCCTGCTGGTGGCCTGCACCTCGGAGCCCCGCCCCAGAACTCCGGGCGTGCTGTTCGTCTCCGTGGAGCAGCAGAGCGCATGGGTGCGTAACTTCAACCCGCTCTTCACCGGGGCGGGGGCGCGCTGGCCCACCCGGGCCGGCGTCTACGAGTGCATGGAGCTGTTCATCCCGTCCACCGGCCAGTGGACGCCGTGGCTGGCCACGGCGCACGCCTGGTCCGAGGACCGCCGCTCGCTGCGCTTCACCCTGCGCGAGGGTGTGCGCTGGTCCGACGGAAGGCCCTTCACGGCCGAGGACGTGGCCTTCACCTTCCAGCTCCTCAAGAAGCACCCCGCCCTGGACGCGGGCGGCGCGTGGCGCTTCCTGGAGGACGTGCGCGCCGAAGGGACGCACACGGTGGCGTTCCAGTTCTCGCGCATCTACATCCCCGGCTTCTCGGAGCTGGCCCACCAGCCCATCGTCCCGCGCCACGTCTGGGAGCACGTGGCGGATCCGGTGACGTTCACCAACCCGGAGCCGGTGGGCACCG